>JASLHB010000034.1 GCA_030149965.1 Wohlfahrtiimonas sp.
TCATTGATCACTTCTTCAATCACAACGCGCTCACTTGCACTTTTTTTCAAATACTGCGTGGGATGCTTTTCAATGGAAGTTCTTAAAATGCGTGATTCACCCTGCATTGTAATTTTGCCATGCGCACCTGCACCAATGCCAATGTAATCACCAAATTCCCAATAATTACGATTGTGCTTTGATTGATGCCCTGCTTTAGCAAAAGCCGAAACTTCATAATGCTGATAGCCATTGGCTTTTAATAAAGCATAGCTTTGCAATTGCATCTCCTCAATCAATTCACTTTCTGGTAATTTAGGCGGAAATTTATAGAAATAAGTATTTGGCTCCATCGTCAATTGATAATGGGAGATATGATCGGGTTTCAAATCAATCACACCTTGCAAATCACTTAATGATTGTTCCACTGTTTGATCAGGCAGTGCAAACATCAAATCACAGTTGATATTATCAAAGCCTGCATCACGTGCAATTTGCACAGCTCTTTTGGCTTCATCACTTTGATGAATTCTACCCAGTTTTTTCAAATGAGCATCGTTTAAACTCTGAATACCAATGGAAATTCGGTTGATACCAATTTCATGATAAGCCTTAAAATAATTTGCATCCACTGTGCCAGGGTTTGCTTCCATTGTGATTTCAGCATGTGGATCTAAAATGAGATAACTTCGCAAGCCACTCATTAAGCGCGCCATATCATCTGGCTTCATCAAGCTTGGTGTGCCACCGCCAATAAAAATCGTGCGAATGGTTCTGCCCCAAATTTTAGGCACAATTTCGACAATATCTGCCAATAATGCATCCACGTAATCCACTTCGTAGGAATCATTTTTTAACTGATGTGAATTAAAATCACAATACGGGCACTTCTGAATACACCAAGGAAAGTGTATGTATAAACTTAATGGAATCATATATCTCGCGGTTTAAAAATCTGCAAAGGCTTTAGGTATTTTTGGCATTTCGCGTTTATGTTGAGAACGATCATGCCAATGTTTAATGATAGCACTAGTTTCCTCAGAAACAGATTCTCCACGTAAAGCACGATTCATTTCCGCATAGCTTAAACCAATTTCACTTTCATCAGTTTGTGATTCCCACAAACCACCTGAAGGTTTTTTATCGATCACCGAATTTGGCACACCTAAATAACGTGCTAAATCATAAACCTCATCTTTCATTAGATGAAAGAGAGGAATCACATCGACACCGCCATCACCATATTTAGTGAAATAGCCCATTTGCCATTCCACTTGATTATCTGTACCCACAACCAACGCATTGCGAGCTTGTGCGATGGCATATAAAGTCACCATCCTTAAACGAGCACGAACATTACCATCGATCACTCGCGTATCATTTTCTGTTTTACCTTGTAGATTTGCTGCGCCAATTGTTTGGTAAAATGTAGAATGTGTCGCTGATAAATCCACAATTGTATGATCTAACTGGCATACATCTAAAACCCGCTTCGCATCAATTAAATCACCATCATTGCTGTGACAAGGCATCATCACAGCAAAGCTATTTTTCAAATCTGCTTTAGCTAATAAACAGCTCACAATTGCTGAATCCACACCGCCACTTAATCCCACCACAAAACCATCTAGATTACGTAACTTTCGCTCTTCATGTAACCATTCAATTAGATGATTCACATAATTTACGATTTTTTTATCCTTCATACATAACCTTTTCTAATTTTGGATTTGGCCAATAAGCGCGGCCTGCTTTTGCTTGCGGCTGCCCATCTAATAAAACATTGTCGCCAGTGAATCCCACATTAATTTCAATTAAGCTTGCGCCCACGCCATAAACATCAATTGGCACATTATATTTTTCAAATGCACTGATCTTTTCTGGCGTTAATCCACCGCTTACAATGATATTCACATGTTGATATCCTTCATCATCCAAGGCTTTACGTAATGCAAACACTAGTTCTTTATTACAACCACGAGGATCAAATTGACCTAATAATTCAGGGTTGCGCATAAAGTATTGATCCACCATATTGCCTGATGTATCAATGCGAACGCCCGCCAATTTCTCACCCAAAGCACGTGCAACTTTTAAAGAATCCGTGATCACATCATTGTGATAATCCACTAAAACAACTAAACGATCTTCTGGGAATGTTTCGCGATAAGCTAAAGATGCAGCAACGATGTCACCATCAAATAATTGAATCAATGCATGTGGCATTGTACCGATACCTTCTTTGCCCCACCATTCATTCATTGCATGTGTTGCTTGTGCTGAACTCCCACCAATGAATGCAGCATAACCATCACCAGCTTGTTGGCTGAAATGATCATTACGATCTGCCATAAATAAGATAGATTTATTACCTGCCGCTTTCACAACTTTATGAACATTTGTGGCAACTGAACTGCGTCGCGCCAAAATACCATCAATTAAGCCTTCTAAATAACCAAAGTCTTCATATTTACCAGTGATCGTTAAAACTGCTTCAAAAGGATTGATCATATCGCCATCATGCAATGCGGCAATTTCAAGTTGTTCTGGATTTCTTGCAAATGTATGCAAAAGTGCAATAGATTCATCAATACCACAGACAATTACGTGATCTTTACGTTGAAAGAATTGCATCGTCACGACACGATTTTTACAATATTTTTCTGCAAGCTCTGTAGTTTTTAAGAAATATACAGCTGAAAACCAGCCATCCTTAACACGTTCATCAAATTTAAATGTTTGATTTGTTAAACGTTTAATTTTTCCCTGTTGCTTCAACTCTAATTCTTTCATGGTCAGTGTCAATGTTAGTAAGGTGAGCCATTATCGCATGTTTGTAAAAAATATCAAACTCATTGATCTGAGATTCAATCACTCTAAAAACCCCAAAAAATGAACGTAGTAAAATTATATTATCATTATGTTTTATAACACATTTATCACTAATTCAACGGGTAGATCAAATAAGTATATTGTAACTTTCGTCTGAGAGAATTTTATACTCAATAAAAGTCAATAAATGACTCAAATCAACTGATACAACTATCTTTTTAGGAATCCAAAAGTTGATTAATATTTGATCAATCATGATTTTTGAATTAAAATCCATTCTGATGAATTTTTAATAATTTAGTTAAGTATATTAAACATAGTTAACTCTACCAAAGAGATTTAAATAACATCCAAAAAACAAATTATATTTTCTAGCCATCGATCATCATTCAAATATTGCTGATGATATTTCAATTAAATCAAACGATTAAATAATTCAGAACCACCATAAGTCCATAATAAAATCATCAATGCATAACGGAATGTTTTACCAATGAATAGATAAATAATGCAAGGCAAAATAGATAATCGTAGCCAACCTGCAGCAATTGGCAAAGCATCACCAACAAATGGAATCCAAGAGAATAATAAAATCGAGCTGCCATATTTATGTAAATAGCGTTGAACTCGTGGTGATGGTAATTTTTTAGGCGGAATCAATCGCCCTAAATAATAAGATAAAATTGCACCTGCACTGTTGCCAATGCTCGCAACAATCCATGCTATTAATGTAGCGCTTGGATATTTTTCTAAAAATGCCATTAACGCAATCTCAGAACTTCCTGGCAAAATTGTTGCCGAGGTGAATCCTGAAGCAAATAACAATGCTAAAGCCGTAAAGAGAGATCCCATATTTTTATAAGTTTATATATGAATTATTTTACAAGTATGCTTTGCCATTCACGAACTGACAAGCTCTAAATACGACAAAGCCAGTTCATTGAACTGGCTTTTTTACTTACTCTTCAGCTTTCCACTGATTATCCAACAATTGTTCTTGGATATTTTTCACAAACTCTTCTAAGTCTGCTCGAGTCATTTCCATACGTGAGCCATAACGCTCATTTTCGATGGAAGTAGCATGTTCAATCACGAATTTGTCTTCGCCTTCTTTGATCAAACTGAATTCTTCCGCATCCTTGTCCATGCATCTAAAACCCACCATTTGGATATTATTATAGACAACATTCTTATTCAGTTCTGACATAGTAAACCTCTTTAATTCGTTTAAAACAATGAATATTATAACTTCTTCACTCAAAAAAAGCTGATTTTAATTTACAATCGCTAACATTCTCAACATCCAAAAAAAGAAAAACCCAATCCTAAGATTGGGTTTTAACATTAAAGCTTCTCTTTATTTACCTACTTTGCATTCAATAAACTTGGTAAACCTAAAGAAATCGCAGGAATGTAAGTAATCAACATTAAGAAGAATAATAAGATTAATAACCATGGCATTGCAGCCTTGATTGTACGAGTAATTGGCATTCCTGTAACCGCTGACGTTACAAATAAGTTCAACCCAACTGGCGGCGTGATCAAACCAATTTCCATATTTACAACCATGATAATACCTAAATGAATAGGATCAATGCCTAATTCCGTTGCAATTGGGAAGAAAATTGGCGCTAAAATCATGATGACAGCTGATGGTTCCATGAAACTACCAGCAACTAATAACACAATATTTACAATTACCAAGAACATCCAAGGTGATAAACCTTGTGCTGTTACCCAAGCTGCAATCGCCTGTGGAATCTGCTCTGTCGTTAATACATGTGCAAACAACATTGCATTAGCGATGATGAACATTAACATGACTGTCATTTTTCCTGATTCCAACATCACTTTAGGAAAATCTCGAATACCCATATCTTTATAGATGAACAGTGCCACCAATGCTGAGTAAACTGCAGCAACTGCGGCAGCTTCTGTTGGTGTATACATTCCTGAGTAAATTCCACCCAAGATGATCACCATCAGCAACAACCCCCACATTGCGCGTCTAAAAGAAATGATCCACTCTTTAAACGTTGCGCGAGGTTGTGCTGGGAATTTTTTAATACGTGCCACGATATAAATCGCAACCATCAAAGCAACACCCAATAACAAACCTGGTACAATCCCTGCGATGAACATTTTACCCACAGATTGCTCTGTTGCTGCTGCATAAACAACCATGACAATGGATGGCGGAATTAAAATCCCTAATGTCCCTGCATTACACACAATCCCTGCACCAAATTCTTTCGGATAACCTGATTTAACCATACCAGCGATCGCAATTGAGCCAACAGCTGCAACTGTTGCTGGGCTTGAACCTGACAATGCCGCGAATAACATACATGCCAAAACAGCGCCAATTGCCAAACCACCACGAACATGACCAACACAAGTATTTGCAAAGTCAATCAAACGACGCGCAACACCGCCTGTTGTCATGAATGCACCTGCAATCAAGAAGAATGGGATTGCTAATAATGTTGTGTGCTCTGATGTTTCAAACATTTTGATCACCAAACTGCGTGGTGAATCGGCACTGAAAAACATAATCGTTAATGCGCTGGATAATCCCAATGAAATTGCAACAGGCACACCAATCAACATTAAGACAAATAAAAGAATGAATAAAAAGGCAATAGTCATTAGATCGCTCCCTTTTCTTCATTGTGCTGAACATCATCTAACGCTAAAGCATCTGCTGCTTCATCCGCTAAACCTAAAGAATTTTGTTGATGAGTCACGATACGATAACCAATTTCCAAATAACGCAAAATCAATAGAAGAAATCCAAGCGGTACAATAATTGTTAACTGCCAACGCATCACACCAAAGCGATCCAAACCTTCTGCCAATGTACCCAAATTATAAAAGTTCATAACCCAATCAATACTCGCCAACAACATAATGCCACCATAAAGCAAACATGCCGCTAATCCCACATAAGCTAAAACGCGCTGCATTGTTGTATTGAACATTTTCACTAATGCATCTACGCCAATATGCCCTGCAATACGAACACCGTATGACATACAAAAGAAAATTAACCATGCAAATGATGCTTTTGTGAATTCATTCGACCAGCTGAATGAACTTGCCAAATCCATCATATAATCGCCAGCATCTAATAAGAAATTTTCTAACTTTGATTCTTCTTCCCCTGCGATCCAATCCGCTAATTTATAAAATGGCATATATAGATTATTTAACATCGTATAAATAAATGTAACAAGCGTCATGGCTGTGAGAATAAAGACCATCATAAAGATTTCAGTCTTTTGCCACAATTTGTCCATGAAGCGATAAGCTTTAATAAACATTAGATTTCCTTCTAGATCTAGAACGCAATAAACCCCTGATATTTTTAATATTAGGGGTTTTCTCTGCCAAGGCAGTTAATAGCTATTGCGTAAGATCATATTTTTAATTATGGATTATTAGATTGAACAGCTGCTTCGATTAAATCTGCACCAATATCACCTTCAAATTTCTTCCAAACTGGGCGAACAGCATCACGCCATTGTGCTCGTTCTTCTGGTGTCAATGTGATGATTTCTGTTGTGCCAGCATCTAAAATACTTTGTTTAGCCCCTTCATTTAAAGCATTTGCCTGTGCATTTACTTCAACTGTTACTTCCGACAAGATTGTTTCTAATTCAGCACGAACATCCGCTGGTAAACCATCCCAGAATTTTGCATTCGTAATAACCATGTAATCCAAAGTACCGTGATTTGACTCAGTGATATTTTTTTGAACTTCATGAATTTTTTGTGAATAGATATTTGAGTATGGGTTTTCTGCACCATTGACAACACCCGTTTGCAAACCTTGGTACATTTCAGCAAATGCCATTTTACGTGGGTTTGCACGCAATGCTTTAAATTGCTCTTCCAATACCGCTGATGCTTGTACGCGGAATTTCAAACCACGTGCATCTTTTGGTGTACGCAATTCTTTATTTGCAGACAATTGCTTCAAACCATTATGCCAATAAGCCAATCCAGTGATGCCCTTGTCTTTCATGCTCGTTAACAAACCTTGACCAGCAGGACTGTTTTGGAATCGATCAACGGCTGCCATATCATCAAAAATAAATGGTAAATCAAATAATTGGATTTTCTTTTGATAATGCTCGAATTTTGCCAATGATGGTGCTAATAAATGTACATCGCCCAATAATAGCGCATCCATTTCTTGTCCATCACCGTACAAAGATGAGTTTGGATAAACTTCTACTTTAACTTTACCTGGCAATCTTTCTTCTGCCAATTTCTTAAATAATTGAGCACCTTGTCCTTTTGGCGTTGAATCAGCAACAACGTGTGAGAATTTAATCACAACTGGATTTTGTCCTTGTGCATTTGCCATGCCCAAAATTCCGCATGTTAGAACGACAGGCGCAACGATTCTACTCAATAACTTATTCATTAAACTATTCATGTTTTTTCCCCAAAAACCCTTTGAAATATTCATCCCTAAACTTTTAGATCACTGACTTTTTTGTATTATTTTGGTCAAGATCGACAATAAATATATCATATAAAAAATAAATAAAAACATTCTCTAGTTTATTTTTAGAAAATATCAATAGCAAGAGATAAATATCAAATGATTATGAATAAAAAATACTACAAGATTATTACAAGAATAAAATTAAAAGCATGAATCATCTAAAACTTTAATTGCAAAAGCCCATGATTTCTCATGGGCTTTTCATTCATCAATCTATTAATAATAATCTTAATTATTTATCAAAAAAGATTAAAGTCCAAGGTAAAACATAAGCTTGTAAGATCGTCAATAAACCAACGAAGCTACAGAAAATCAAACTGTGTTTAACCGTAAATTTAAATAAATCTGATTCTTTGCCCACAATGCCCGTTGCTGCACATGCTACTGCAATTGATTGTGGAGAAATCATCTTCCCTGTTACGCCGCCCGTTGTATTCGCTGCCACTAACAATTCAGGTGAAACATTCAATTGATGCGCCACGTTTGCCTGCAATGAGCTGAACAATGCATTCGATGAAGTATCTGAACCTGTTAAGAAAACGCCCAACCAACCCAAGAATGGCGCGAAGAATGGGAATAAAGCACCCGTTTGCGCAAGCATTAATGCCAATGTCGATGATAAACCTGAATAGTTGGCAATGAAGGCAAATGCCAACACTAAACCAATGGATAAAATTGGTAATTTCAATTCAAATAAAGTATCAATGAATGTTTTTGCACCATCTTTGAAGCTCATTTTCAAAATCATCATAGATAACAATGCAGCGATGAAGATCGATGTACCCACGGCGCCCAAGATATTCAATGTGTAAATCGCGCCATAAGCTGTTGGCTCTTTCACGATTGGTTCTGCTTTCATCACTAAGTTATGTAAGAAAGGTACTTCAAACTTAAATGTCGCGAATGTTAATAAGCCTTGAATTGATTTGAAACTCCACAAAGTTACCATGATCGTTAAGATCACAAATGGTGACCAAGCAATCGCAATTTGCTTAAAGTTGTAGCCACTTGCTTGTCTTGGTGATGGTTTCTTTTGGCCATCAAATGTGAAGATTTCTTTTGGCTGCCATACGCGCAAGAACATCGTTAAGCAGATCAAGCTTACCAATGCTGATGTAATATCAGGTAATTCTGGACCAATGAAGTTCGCTGTAAAGAATTGCGTCACAGCGAATGAAACACCGCTCACTAATACAGCTGGCCATGTTTGCTTAACGCCTCTCCAACCATCCATCATCGCAACTAACCAAAACGGTACAATGATCGATAAAATTGGTAATTGACGACCCACAACTTGGCCAATATGGAAGGAATCTAAGTTAGAAACTTCACCTGCCACAATGATAGGAATCCCCATTGCACCAAAGGCAACGGGCGCAGTATTGGCGATCAAACATAAACCTGCTGCATATAATGGTTTAAATCCTAAACCCACCAATAATGCCGCGGTGATTGCAACTGGTGCACCAAAGCCCGCAGCGCCTTCCAAGAAAGCACCAAACGCAAAGCCCACGAGCAATAATTGCAAACGTTGATCTTCAGTAATTGACATGATGGATGAGCGAATGATGTCAAACTGCCCTGTTTTTACAGAGATTTTATATAAAAATACTGCTGTAACAATGATCCAAGCAATTGGCCATAAGCCATAGAAGAAACCATAAGCTGATGCTGCCATTGCCATAACAACTGGCATTTTATACACAAAAATGGCAACCAAAATCGCCGCGGATAAAGTTAAAAAACCTGCTAGATAACCCTTTAATTTGAAAACAGTTAAACACAAGAAAAAAGTCACAATTGGCAGAACTGCAAATAGTGATGAAACACCCAAACTCATGATTGGCGTATAGTTTTGTACCCACGTCATAAAAAACACCTCTAAAAAAGGGTCAAGTTGAGAGACTGTTTGATCGAAATGATCAAACAGAGTTGATAAAGCTAATGTGTTTTGGTTATTTTACTGAGTGCAGTGATTCAATAAGGCTTCAATGCTTTGATACTCAATACCAGAATGTTCCGTTAAACCTATTTGACAGGTTCGGCTCATAGAAACACCGTGGTCGCAACCTTGCGGAATATTTTTCTTTAATAATCTCAAGCCATTGGCGTTGAGTTCTGGCATAAAGAAACCTTTGTTACCTGCATAACCGCAGCAGGCAATTTCCGTCAAACTCAATGAATCAGTACAAGCTTCAGCAAGCGCTTTTAACGGCTCGGCAGCTTTCATCTTGGTAGCTGAACAAGGAATATGCAAAGATAAGTGTGATCGTTTATGTACGATCGTTAATTTGGGTAACACATGATTCGCTAAGAAAGTCGCCGCATCATACAACTTCAATCCTGCATCAATTAAGCCTTTATCCTGCGCTTCAAATAGCTTTAAAGCGCATGGCGCATTATCAATATAAATTGGATATTCGCCATTATTGCTGGCTTTTAATAAAGCTTGATTCACTCGATTAGATGCACGTTTATCCGCCAACTCTTCTTTCAGTGAATCAAAAGGCTGCCCACAACATAAGCTCTGATAATCTTCTGGAAAAATCGCACGGAAACCTGCTTTATCAAATAGAGATAAAGTATGATCCGCAATTGATTCTGTCGTTTTTGTGCCTTCTGCAAATGTACGATTCACGCAAGAAACAAAGTAAACAACTGGCGATTGATCTATATTTTGATTCCTTGGCGTAATGGCTTTCACCGCTTTTGGCAATGATTGCGGTACAACAGGAATGCCTTTAAACACTGAATGCATAGATTTAGATAATGATGCGCTATTTTTTGCACCAATCATGTGCGCCATATTCATCATTCCGCGAGCTGTTTTGCTCAATCCATTGATATGCGATTCGGCAAATGCGGAAATATCTGGCTGACGATTTGCCACTTTCAATGACTTCATCATTTCGCCAGTATTAATACTGATTGGGCAGCGCGTTGCGCACATGCCCGTTGTTGCACAGGAATCAATCCCCATATAAGGATAAACTTTCTGAATGGATGCCAATAATTCAGGATTTTCGCCTGTACGCGTTAATTCTTCATGCTGACGCCATAATACAATGCGCTGGCGCGGCGTTAATGATAATCCATCCGATGGACAAGCTGGCTCGCACAATCCGCATTCAATGCATTGATCAATCAATGTATCTGCTTGCGGCATTGCTTTTAAATTCTTCAAATGCAATTGCGGATCATCTGTAATGATCACATCAGGATTAAAAATACCTTTAGGATCAAAGATTGATTTAACTGCGCGCATAATGCCATAAGCATCTTCGCCCCATTCCACTTTCACAAATGGCGCAATGTTTCGTCCTGTGCCATGTTCAGCTTTCAATGATCCATTAAAATCGATCGCAACGACTTTTGCCAACTCATCCATAAAGAGATCATATTTTTTAACCTCTTCTTCATTGTCTAATTTTGGCGTTAAGATGAAGTGAAGATTCCCTTCCAAAGCATGTCCCATGATCATGCCTTCTTCATAGTTATGCTTTTTCAATAAATCTGTTAAAACTCGAACACCTTCTGCTAAACGTTCGATCGGCACTGCAACATCTTCCGTAATAACATTACTGCCTTGTGGACGACTGCCACCAATGATGGGCAATAATCCTTTACGAACGCTCCAATAGAAATCTGTCACAACTGTATCTTTTGAGAATGTGCTGTGTTCAGTTGCATGATGCTCTTTCACTAAGTTATTGATGAACTCAATTTGCTGATCCAATAACTCATCATTCTCTGCTTTGGTTTCAATCAATAAACAACCGGAATCATCGGGAATATCCGCATAGAAAAAGTTAGGCAGATTCTTGGCAATGTGCGAACCCACGCAACGAATACTGAGCGCATCTAATAATTCCACTGAATCTACAGTTGCACGTTGGCGAAGCGAAGTTACTGCATTACAGCAGTTATCCAAATCATTAAAATAGATCAACGCAGAAGCTTTATGCGGATGATCCACCACAGTTTTATAAGTGATTTCACTGATAAAGCCCAAAGTACCTTCTGAACCAATGATTAAATGCGTGAGCATATCAATCGGATCTTTAAAATCCACCAACGCATTAATACCATAACCTGTTGTATTTTTTAGGCGATATTTATGACGAATTTTCGTTTCTAATTCTGGATTATCACGAATGATCTGCGCTAAGTTTTGAATGGATTCTAAGAAGCTCGCATGAGATTGTCTAAAGTTCGCAATGCTTTTATCATCGCTTGTATCTAAGATTGTGCCATCCGCTAAGATCAAGCGCATTGTATCCATTGTGTGATAGCTATTATCTTTCGTACCACAACACATTCCGCTCGAGTTATTCGATGCAATCCCGCCGATTCTTGCAGTATTAATCGTTGCTGGATCTGGCCCAATTTTACGACCAAACGGTTTCAAAGCTAAGTTAGCATTCGCACCAATCACCATCGGGCGCAATTTAACTTTTGCCCCATTATCTAAAATTTTTGTATCAACAAAATCATCGCCCAATAATACTAAAACAGAGTTCGAACACGTTTGTCCTGATAATGAAGTACCAGAAGCTCTAAACGTAATTGCGACTTTATACTGATCCGCTAATTTAATAATATTCAATACATCCGCTTCATTCTGCGCACGCACAACAATTTCTGGAATATATCTGTAGCAACTTGCATCAGTGCCATAAGCAAAACGCACAGCCAATTCTGTATAAATTTGTTTTGTAGGCAAAACTTTTGCCAAAGCTTCTCCAAATTGAGCGAATGCAGCTTGATTATGTAGCACTTCTGTTTTCTCCACCTTCATAGTATTTTCAGTAAACTATATATAAAATCAGTAATCTATAATGATTTTCTATTATATAATGCGATATTTTATTATTGACCTAGAAGAGAAAATACATTATTCAGTTATCTGGTGTAAAGAAAAAATTTTATTTGGATAGTTAAATATTGGAGAACCACGATGATAATCTCAGCCTCAACAGATTATAGAAAAGCAGCAAAAAGCACACTCCCACCATTCTTATTCCACTACATCGATGGCGGTGCTTATGCTGAGCACACTTTGAAGCGAAACGTTTCTGATTTATCTGATATAGAACTAAAGCAACGCGTTTTAAATAACATGGAACACATCAGCACAGAAACTGAGCTTTGGGGTGAAAAACTATCCATGCCAGTGATTCTCGCGCCTGTTGGTTTAACAGGCATGTACGCAAGACGCGGTGAAGTTCAAGCCGCCAAAGCTGCAGATAATAAAGGCATACCATTCACATTATCATCAGTATCTGTTTGCCCAATCGAAGAAGTTGTGCCAACAATTAACCGCCCAATGTGGTTCCAATTGTATGTGTTGAAAGATCGCGGTTTCATGAAGAATGTTCTTGAACGCGCAAAAGCTCAAGGCGTGACAACATTAGTATTCACAGTAGATATGCCAACGCCGGGCGCTCGTTATCGTGATGCTCATTCAGGCATGAGCGGACCTTATGCAAATGTTCGCAGAATCACGCAAGCAATGGTTCATCCAAAATGGGCTTGGGATGTTGGTTTAAATGGTAAACCACATGATTTAGGTAATATCTCTAAATACTTTGGTAAAGAAATTGGCTTACAAGATTATATTGGTTGGTTAAGTGCTAACTTTGATCCTTCAATTTCTTGGAAAGACTTGGAATGGATTCGTGAATTCTGGGATGGTCCAATGGTGATCAAAGGAATTTTAGATCCTGATGATGCGCGTGATGCAGTAAGTTTTGGTGCAGATGGCATTGTTGTTTCTAATCACGGCGGCCGCCAATTGGATGGCGTTTTATCTTCTGCGCGCGCATTACCAATGATCGCAGATAAAGTAAAAGGCGATATTACAATTCTTGCGGATTCTGGTATTCGTACAGGTTTGGATGTGGTTCGTATGTTAGCACTTGGCGCAGATAGCGTAATGATCGGCCGAGCATTTGCTTATGCGCTTGCGGCAGGTGGTCAAGCTGGCGTTGAGAATTTATTAGATTTATTCCAAAAAGAGATGAAAGTTGCCATGACTTTAACAGGTGCAAATACCATTAAAGACATTACATCTGACATTCTCGTGCCACAAAAATAAGATATTTATAAAAATATAGATAGCAAAAAGCCAACTGATTCAGTTGGCTTTTCATCTTACAGAAATTGTAAATCTTATTATTGAGTGTCTTTTTCTAAAACTACATCTTTACCGCGCATTACTTTCCAGATCACTGATCTAAACATCCAAAAGTTAATGATGGAAACTGCAATTAATACCGCAACAGCAAAATACAAGAAATATAATTGCCACATCGTTTTAGCATTTGCCATGAAATCATCCGCGCCAAAACGCAAGAACATAATTGCGCCAAACGCTACAATAACAGTCAACATCAAGATGGATAACCACAATTTTCTCACTTGCTCTTTCTTCATAAACAGTGCTGTCAAAATATAAAAGACAATTGCACCAACTACCATAACCAATTCCATCAAATAGCCCCTTATGTTAATTCATTCATGAGTAAATTCTAGCAAGATAAATGCATTAACGGTACAAATTATAAATCTTGATATAAGGCAATAGTTTGTTCAATGTGCTTTTTCATCAAATTAACGCCCAAATCAGCATCGCGTGCCAACATCGCATTATAAATTTCACGATGAACATCAATAAAATGATCAACATTGTCCAATTTACGGATATTTGTGCGCGTTTCGTTCAAAGTTTCAAAGAATCGCTCAAAAATGATCGTTACCATTTCCACCATCATATTATTATGGCTCGCTTTAACCAATGATAAGTGAAAGCGTAAATCTTCTTTTGCTGCTGTTTTACCTAGCTTCACACGCGCTTCTAATGCTAATAAAGCATCTTCAATTTCTTGCAAATCTTGCTTAGTTGCGCGCTGTGTTGCCAATACAAATGCACGTGTTTCCAAACCTTCACGAATTTCCAATAGATCAACAATATCTTCAGGATGAATATTAAGAATTCGACTGCGCAAGCGCCCTAAAATTAAGTCTTTATCGCTTCTTGTTAAAAGTAACGAGCCATTTGCACCATCCAATAAAATATTCTCTGCTTTGAGCATATCAACAGCATATAGAACTTCAGCTTCTGTATAGTTTAATCGACGAGCAATATCCTTAACTGACGGCAATATTTCGCCCGGTAAAAAACCACCTGAATCAATAGATTCCATAAAATATACAATCACATCTTCATGCGGAATGCGCTTAATTGGTGATAATTTCATACTATCCTCCTACTGCGTTGATATTGTTTTCTTGTTTAATGTATCAAACTTTTTACATTAAAAATTATACTATCATTAAATTTACTAACATCTCAATAGCCAATCAAGCAATTTTATTATTCAAATAATAAGCTAGCAATAACCTGAACATTGCCAATGTTGATTATGAAAATCATAACTCAAGGAATCCACTGACATTCCTGGTTCTGGAAACTCTAAACTCGCTAAATCCTTCCCTGCTCGCTGATAAATAAACTGCGGTACATTCATTTGAACTTTTTCATAATCTTCGCTGATATCGACCTCATTTGGAAAATGTCCGTGCTTTTGTTTAAAGTTATTCACCACAATAATGAATTGATCCACTTGTTGCTGAACATAAAAAGGAATGATTTTTGTAGGAATCAAAGCTGCGACAAAAATCACCACAGCATAAATTAAATTTTGTTGATGATGCTTTAATTGCTGTTGATATTGCGTGCCTTTCATTAACAAAATCATAAAAATCTGCCAAGCACTGTAAACAACTAATACAATGACACAAGCCATATTTAGCATCCAATCGCCGTATGATAAAAATGGTAATAAAAATAAAATCAGCGCAATACTTGTCACCAACATGCGATCAATTCTCAAGGGCATAAATTTCACCTACAAAATAACTAATTGATAATCAATAATATTAAATAAGTGTAGTAGAACTAGATCAAAGCTGTTTCATAAAAATATTTTATATTTTTGATTCAAATAATTCTTGAAGAGAAACCTTTAAAGCATTGCCATCATCTTTCATACTCAACTCAAATGGTACAGCCCAAACTCTCAAATTGCCCTTTTCAAATTCAAACGGCTCAAGCTTTTCATTAAATTTTGAATGATGGGGATAAATTAGCAACATATCCGAGCAATTATAATCATGTTGTTGGTATTTATAGCCATAAGCCAACATTTGATATAAATCTGCTTGTTTAATGTTATATTTTTCTGAGCCATTATTTGCCAATTGATCAATCATTTTCCATTTTGTATCAGCAATGACTGTGCATTTAGTTGATTTAGATTGCAAAACAAAGTCAGGTTTTAACTTAAATAATCCATTGCCTTTATGCGCCACTAAATGATGTTTCTGATGTTGTAAATCAATCTGATAATCAACATAGTTTTGCTGTAAATAATGCCCAACATAAGCTTCAAACAAATCTTCCATTGGAAACAATAATGCAATCCCTTGATTCTGCCCTTGCTGAAAATTTGGATTCATTCTTTCTAAAATCAATTTGCACCAAGGATAAATTCCACGATAACTTTGCATCAACTTATTATCTTGCCAATGTTTTAATTGTATATTGCCATGATGAACAGCTTCCAAATCCACCAATCTTTGCATTAATTCATTAGCAATTCGCCAATTATCTGCATTTTTCGTATGTTTAAACAAATAACTCAGCGCTGTTTTAATCAATCTATTTTCAATGCGATGAAAGTTAAACTCATCATATTGAATCGGAAAAAGATGCGCTTGCCCTGCTTTTCTGCGCATCACTTGGTTCATATCCAATCGCCCCCGCATGAACTTCTCAGTCCGAGCAACTCGCTCATAATCACGTTTTAAACCTTTCCTGAATAATATCTTCAATTCATCCAAAAATTGCTGATAAATCCATTCATGCAATGGTAAATTTTTATCGCTGATTAAATGTGCGCTGTGCATTTCTTTCGATTTCACCTGAAAAAGAATGCTCACCATTTTTTGTAAAATTAATCGTAATTCTTTTTTCTCGTTATCTTGAGCATGCAAGGCAGTTTTAGGCAAAATCTCAATGCCAATATCCGGCGTTTCCAAATATCCAACTTGGCTTTCTAACTGAACATAATCCAAGAAAACTTTGCCATGTAATTTGCCTTGCTGAATCAATTTCGCTAAAAAACTATAAGTTAGTTCAGAAACATAAGCTTCATCCAATGTTCCATCGGATGATTGCTTAGATTTAAACAACTTAGCATATTCTCTAACTTGAATCACATTCATTCGCTTGGATCTTTTGGCATTAGAATTTGTCGGTAAGCTTCTGATTTATTAAATGCATCAGAATTAATTTGATAACGGCGATCAGGCATTTGATGAAGATCGACCGAATAACCAAATAATTGTTTCAAAGCATTATTATCTTTCGCCATATGAATGAACTGATGCTCTCTATCTTTCTTATTCTGATCATTCAAAACCCACTGAATTCGCTCCCAATCTTCAAAGAAATATTCTTGTAATAATGGAATGATTTTGTTTTTGAAAATATCAGCTAATGCTTGTTCTTTATCTTCCGCATCTTTTAATGGCAAGAAATAACTGTGCCCAATTAAATAATCGCGCCCTAATAAAACTTCTATACGATCATTCATGATTTGAAGCATTTCTTGAATTTTAACGCCATAAACTTCAATATCTTCTAACAATTGATAATCAGGCAATAATTCCACAAACTCAAATCGACGACGCAGTGCCAAATCCAATTTGGTTAATGAATGATCGGATGTATTCATCGTACCAATCACATATAAATTATTTGGCACAGAGAATGATTCTTTTGAATATGGCAAAATCACAGATCGAGCATCATCATTCCCAGCTCGCTTGCTTGGCTCTAATAATGTAATCAATTCACCAAAGATATTGGCGATATTTCCGCGGTTGATTTCATCGATAATTAAAACGTGATTATAATTTATTGAAACTGAAGAAACATTTTTAAAGAAAATATCATTATTCAGTAATTGATCATAAACTAGCTCACTTCTTCTGTGTCTACAACGAATGATATTCCCTTTATGATGTGAAAATCCTTTGGAAAAGGCTATATTCTGAGATGAAACACTAATATCCCATTCACATATAAATTCAACATCCATGATTTGTGGAGTTAAGTTTTCAGATTCGCTTATGACAACACAGATACTCTTAAAAGTTGTATCTGAGTCTGCAATAATAATTAAATCTCCTTTCTCCATTCTCTCAGGAAAATAATCCTCCATAATAAGATGACTATTCAATATACATTTTTGATAAACATTTCTATCAAAAATTTTTACAATCCAAAGTTTTTTTGTAGTTGTATATTCAGTATCATCTTTCATCTCATTAACTAGATTAAAGTGATGTACATTATGGATACGAATATTCTTAATGATGTGACTAAGTTTGTAAAAGCTATTACTACTGTGATGACAAACCTGTTTAAATATTCCAGCCTCGACTGAATATTGAACATTTCCTTCTTTATCCGTTGTTGCACGAATGCCTTCAACAAAATCCTCATAACTAAAGCTTTGATGGAATGTCACAAATGATATTTGTTTATTCTCAATCAACTCATCATATCTTTCTTTCAGTTCTTTACGAGATTCAGCTTTAAATTTGGGATCACAAATAGCCACGGCTTTCGCGACTGTTTCATAAGTTTTCCCTGTTCCCGGTGGACCATAAAGAATTTGGTTTAAAGGATAACTTTCCATATCAGTTATTTCTATTCTCAGATTTTTTGATATTTCAAATTGCTCAATATTCTCATAAAACTTTAGCAGATCTTCAATATCTGCCAATAATACAGAATCATTTGGCATATCATCTGACGAATAATATTTAGCTGAAATATTAGCATCCTCATAACTTTTTCCTCTGCTTGAAGATGCATTGAGATCCATATTTTTTACACCCCAAATTTTAATATCGGGGATTTTCTCTAAAATAGAATTAATCGTATTTTGGATATCTATTTTGCTTGATTCTTCAGTGCCTTGATTCAAGGAAAGATAAAATCCTGAACCATCTGACTTGAATAATAATACAGGATATATTCCTTTTCTCATTGAAGTAGCAAGACTTTTATTTCTCATAGAAATCCATGGAATATCAGCCCAACGACCTTGCCCAATACTCGCTTCAACTAATAAATCCGGATAATTATGAATTAATAATTTTTCTAGTTCTGTTTTGATATCTTCTTTGAGAAGATGAGCTATTGGATGCTGCGTCATATTTTCTGACTTTGCAAGCTCCCAATTTTTCATGAATTTTTGTAAATTCTCAGATAATTTCATAATTTCCTCAAAGTCGATTTTCTATACTTATAATTATTCTCTATTGAAATAAATAACTCTCAGCTTTCACTGAGAGCTATTAAATCCATCATTTACTTCTTCAAGCCACTCAGCGCAGCTGCAAATGGGTTATTGCTTGGGGCTTCTTTTACATTCTTCTGCTTATTGAAATTAGCCTTTTGATGATTATTTGGTTTAGGGCTATTGCCCTTCATCTGATTCACATCATCCGTCATACGCATGGTTAATTGAATGCGATTGCGTGGCACATCCACTTCGATCACTTTAACCTTCACAATATCGCCCACTTTCACAACTTCATGCGGGTCTTTCACAAAGCGATCTGCCAACGCACTGATGTGCACTAAACCATCCTGATGCACGCCAATATCCACGAATGCACCAAAGTTGGCTACATTTGTAATCACACCTTCGAGCATCATGCCTTCTTTTAAATCTTTGATGGTTTCAATGCCATCTTTAAAGGTCGCTGTTTTAAACTCAGGACGAGGATCGCGCCCAGGTTTTTCAAGCTCTTTGATGATATCCAAAACCGTTGGCGTACCAAATTTCTCACAAATATAATCCGCCGCTTTCAAATCTCTTAAAAAGCTCGCGTTGCCAATCACCTGATCAATCGTGACATTATTTTTCGCTAAAATGCGCTCAACCACAGGATAAGCCTCAGGATGCACGGCAGAACGATCCAATGGATCATCCCCATGAATGCGCAAGAAGCCGGCCGCTTGTTCAAAGGTTTTATCCCCCAAACGCGGGACTTTCTTCAATGCTTTACGATTACTGAATGCACCATTTTCATCACGATACGTCACGATGTTTTGGGCAATTGTGGCATTTAAGCCAGAAATATACGTCAATAAAGCAGATGATGCCGTATTCACATCAACGCCCACAGCATTCACACAATCTTCCACAACTGCCGTTAAGCTCTTATTCAAATGCGCTTGGTTCACATCATGCTGATATTGACCAACGCCGATGGATTTAGGATCAATCTTCACAAGCTCCGCTAATGGATCTTGTAAACGGCGCGCGATCGAAGCTGCACCACGCAAGGAAACATCCATATCTGGGAATTCTTTCGCTGCCAACTCTGAAGCTGAATAAACAGATGCGCCTGCTTCACTCACCACAATTTTCTTTAAGCCCGGAATGCGCTCACATAATTCCTGTGCCAATTTATCTGATTCTCGCGATGCTGTGCCATTACCGATCGAAACCAATGTGAGATCATGCTTTCTGCACAATGCTTCCAATGTTGCCAATGCTTGCGCCCACTGATTTTGCGGTGCATGCGGATAAATTACCGTTGTATCTAGCACTTTTCCTGTTGAATCCACACAAGCAATTTTACAACCTGTGCGCTGCCCGGGATCAATCCCTAAAATTGCTTTATTGCCTGCTGGCGCCATCAATAAGAGATCTTTTAAGTTTTTCGCAAATACATTGATTGCTTCTTCTTCTGAGGCTTCGCGCATTTGGCTAATGGATTCTAAAGATAACGATAAAAATAGCTTAGAGCGCCAACATAAACGAATCGTATCATTGAGCCATTTATGCATATCTTTTAAGCTGAAGAAATCAGCAATCATCACTTGTGGTGCATCTGTTAATGTTTCTGGTAAGACAAGATCCACATTCAACAAATCTTCTTTTTTACCGCGCAACAATGCCAATGCACGATGCGATGGAATTGTATGAATGGATTCACTGAACTCAAAATAATCCGAGAACTTAATCGCCGCATTCTTTTTAGTTTCATCAACAGAACTCACAATCAATGCATCATTCCACACGAATTGACGCAATTTACCCACTAATTCCGCTTGCTCTGCCATGTGCTCGATCAAAATAAAGCGCGCGCCATCCAATACTGCTTTGGTATCAGCAAATCCGGCTTCATCATTGATATAAGGCGCTGCTAATGTTTCAGGATCAACATTTGGGGATTCCGTCAAAATTGCCATCGCCAATGGCTCAATGCCTGCTTCACGCGCGATTTGTGCCTTCGTGCGGCGCTTAGGTTTATACGGTAAATATAAATCTTCTAATTCTGTTTTAGTTAATGTATTGAGGATTTTATTTTCTAACGCTGGCGTTAATTTATCCTGTGAGCGAATCGATTCCACGATCGTTTGTTGGCGATCCGTCAGCTCACGCAAATACACCAATCGCGTATCCAAGGTTCTCAATTGTGTATCGTCTAAACCGCCAGTTACTTCCTTACGATAACGCGCGATAAAAGGTACGGTTGCGCCTTCATCCAATAATTGAACAGCAGCATTGACTTGATTGGCTTTTGCACTAATCTCACCTGCGATAATATCCACAATTGATAGCATATTATTTGTATCCTAATTATATTAACAATGCTGGATTCTAGCAGAATTACAAGGCATTGGCACAATATGGATATTTGCCATTCATTCGGGATAAATTACTGGATTTTATATAATGTAAAAGGTTCTCCTTCAATGCTTAAACAACCAATGCCGCTCATATTGAGTTGCTGAAGATTATTATCCTTAAATTGATATTTACTGTGCGCTGGCAAATCAAGCTGAAATTTCGTGCCGGTTTCGTCCCAATCATATAAACCTGTATGGAATTCATCGAAATTGCTCGCGATTCCAATTCTCGTCACAGTTTGGCTGAAATGCCCGTCCATGATATTCAATGTGATTTTGGTGCCTTTACAATCCGCACAAGGTAAAATCCCTTCATAAGTACCGTTATATTCAATATCTTTTTTCGGTAAATAATCAGCACTAAATTTTGGTAGTTTATCTGCATCAATGATCACATCATCCGCTTCGATGATTGTTATGGTTGCACGCGGTTTTTCTTGCATAATCACTTTAAATGAAATCAGCACAATTCCCGTTAGAATCATGCCAAATATAAATGCTCGCATCATTTTGGAATACTCTATGGATATTTATGATTAATCTACTTATGGTAACAAAGAATAACCTTAGAGTTATTGATTGAGTTCAATAAAAAATCCTGCCGAAGCAGGATTTGATATTCATCTATGCTAATTAAGCGCTTTGAACTTCTGCATCCACAGGTTTTGGAATCAAAAAGGACACAAAGAATGCCACAATCGTGATACTTAAGCCTAATGTCATTCCATTGAAATAACCAGAGACAGAACTTTCATTCAATGCTTGCATTGCTGGCAATAACGCAAAGCTTAAACCTGCACCAATATGAAAAGCTGCCGCATTCATGCCCGGTAAAAAGCCTGGATTATCTTTAGGGGATAATACAACACCTAAACCATTTAACATGATGTTTGCTGTACCTGCATAAGTTACGCCCAAGAAGATTGTCGCTGCGATTAGAATAGATAATGATGA
The DNA here is from genome assembly GCA_030149965.1 of Wohlfahrtiimonas sp. Lineage (GTDB taxonomy): Bacteria > Pseudomonadota > Gammaproteobacteria > Cardiobacteriales > Wohlfahrtiimonadaceae > Wohlfahrtiimonas. The sequence continues at coordinate 22,065 of JASLHB010000034.1, forward strand.
TAAACCTAAGTACATCAACACAACCACGCCGATCACACTGCCAATCAAACCAATACGTAAGATGCGGTTATAACCCAATAACGGTGCAAAGCGTCCCATGAATGGCCCAATCAACCAACCAATCAGTGCATAAGGCGCCAATAAATAAATCGCCGTGCTATTTGCAGTTAATGAGAAACCAATCTCTTGATTCTGCGCAAACGAAACCACCAAACCGTTCACAATGGCGAAAATTCCCGTCATTGTTAATACAGTTGTGAGCAATAATGCCCAAGTAGAACGCTTTTTCAAATCAGAAATCGTCACCAATGGATTCGTCACTTTTTTCTCTGTTTGCACAAATAATGCAAAGGAGATTAAAGCAATCACAACGGCGCCAATCACCAATGGTAGATTGCTTGAGAAGTTCAATGCTGTTAAGAATCCTGCCAATGTCACCACCAAGAAGATCACGCCCAACCAATCCATTTTATGGCCTGCATTGGGTTTAGATTCCGGCGCACCTTTCAGGATGAATGGTAAAGTAATCACACCGATCACAGCGATGAACCAAAATACTGGTCTAAAGCCAAAGTTCGTTGCAATGTAACCGCCCAAGAATGCATCAATCCCTGCAATACCGCCATTAACCGCTGTGATAATGCCCATCAAAATCCCATATTGCTTAGGATCTTTCACTTCATGATGAAGCATCAATAAGCACAATGGCACAACTGGACCAGAAACACCTTGAATCACACGAGATAAGAAATAGATCTCGATATTCGGTGCTAAAGCTGCAAGCACTCCGCCAATCGTTGTGATTGCGATCAAAGTGAACAACATCTTTTGACGGCCAACAATATCACTCAAACGAGGAATAAATATTGAAAATAATGCTGCTGACATAAAGAATGCCGTTTGCGTTAAGCCAACCGTTGCCTCACTTGCACCTAAGCTCTTTGCAATCGTCACTAAAACAGGATTGAGCATGCTGGCATTCAGCTGGAATGCCATACATGCCATCAATAATGCCACCATTAGCGGCATTACATTACTCTTTTCGGTCTGAACTGAGCTATTCATAATCAACCTCGCCGATACGCTCAAGCGCATCCACGATCATATTCCAGAAATATGTATGATCCAATTCAACCGCCACTTGTGTATGGCAATCTGGCTCTGGTGGATTTCTAAAGTCCGCCACAGTCATCCCTAACGTTAGCGTGCCTGTTAATTCAATATCCACTGGCACTTTACGCGTTGTCATCACTTTAGGATCGATCACATAAGCAACTGCACAAGGATCGTGAACAGGAGGATGATCAAAGCCTTGTGCCTTTTTATACATTTTGCCAAAGCATTCTAAAAGCTCTACAACGAATTGTGATGGCTTTGTACCAATATTTCTGATGGTTTCTACAACTTCTGGCGTTGCCAATGCTTGGTGCGTTAAATCCAAGCCAACCATTGTTAATGGCCATTTTTCATTGAATACAATGTGTGCAGCTTCTGGATCAATTTTAATGTTGAATTCTGCAACGGCGCTCCAGTTACCCACATGATAACCGCCGCCCATTAATACAACTTCTTTCACACGTTCAACAATTTCTGGTGCTTTACGCGCAGCCATTGCGATGTTTGTTAAACCGCCTGTTGGCACGATTGTCACAGTTTTTGGTGGATGGCTCATGATCGTATCAATGATCAAATCCACAGCATGACGAGGATCTTTTTCTAAAGTTGGCGTTGGTAATTCTGGACCATCTAAGCCTGATTCACCATGCACATCTGGTGCAATCTCAATATCACGCACCAAAGGACGCACACAACCTGCCGCAAATGGTACGCCAACAATGTTCGCAACTTTTGCCAATGCCAATGCATTGTGCGTTACTTTTGCCAATGTTTGGTTACCCACAACAGTTGTCACAGCTAATAGCTCAATCTCAGGATTACCATGTGCTAACAGCAATGCAATTGCATCATCATGCCCTGGATCACAATCTAGAATGATTTTCTTCGTCATTTTTTCACCTTTTCGCTACTATTAAGTTAAGTTCTGTACGCTGACTATAATAACCGAGAATGAAAAAGAATGGTTTTCTATGAATGTAAAATATATTTACATCATGAAACCTGCTCTTTTAGCTTTGCATTCTCAAAAAAATATGATAATCATTCACAAACAAAAAAGCCCATATTCTTATGGGCTTTTCTTTTTTAAATCATCGACATAACATCTCGAGGTTCTGCTCGCATCATATAGTTTGTTTCAACAAATGCGTATGAAATTTTACCTGATGGTGCAATCACATAAGTCGCAGGAATCGGCAATTCAAACGAATCATTGCCATTAATCACAGATAAATCCGCACCAATTTTCTTATAAATCGTACGAATGTTTTCATCCAATGTATAAACCAAGCCAAATTGACGTGCAATATCATTGTTCTGATCTGCAATCAGCGTCAAATCAAAGTCTTTCTCGGCTTTTAATTGTTCACTATACAATTGCATTTGTGGTGAGATGAATAAAAACTGAGTGGGTGGCAAATGAAACTGCTGAATAGATTCTTGATAATCTGCTAGTTCTGCCATACAAAATGGGCACCAATTGCCACGAAAGAAATTAATGATCACAGGTGCATTTTTTAATAAATCATACAATTTGATTTCATTGCCATCTGTATCTAACACATTAATATCTGGTGCTTTATCACCAATCATCAATGCTTTCTGATCTATCTTTTGCCCAATTAATTCTTTTAAATTTTCACCAAAAGCTTCTAAAATTTCTTTGGGTAATTGTTCTGACATTTCATTTTGAATTTTTGCTAGAACTTCTTTTAACGGCATAATCTTCCTTACGTCTTATCTAAAATATTGTGTTTAATCTTTGCTAAAATTTCGCTGAGTTGATCCATTTCTGACTGACTCAATGAACTTGTCATTTGTTCAATCCATGCTGTATGTTCTGCCAGAGCAGTTGTGATCACTTTTCGACCTTTGTCAGTCATAATGAGCAAGTATTTTCTGCGATCCTCTGCCACTATTTGCTTATCAATCAATTGATCTTTAAACAGTGTATTGATTTGCTGTGTCATTGTTGCTTTAGTCACACCGCAAAATTCCGCTGCTGCTTGTGGCGTTAAAGCGCCCTTCTCGTGCAATAAAGTCAATAATATCAACCTTGATTCAGACAATTGATGCAGCTCTAATTTCTCAGCACAAAATTTATCAATTGCTTCTGTTGTGGCTAATAACTTCATACATAAGATAATCTTCTCCAAATTTTCAGGATTATTCGCTCGAATTAGATCAATAAAAGTAATGTGTTTTTGCCCTAACATAATCTCTCTTTGCAATTAGTATGCATACGTACTATTTTGTGTATTTTAATTTAATTGAGCAACATGTCAATAAAAATACTCATAAAAAAAGAGCCTTGCATGTTAACAAGGCTCTTTCTCATTGAAAAATTAGAATAATAAATTACTGATTAAATTAATTAAATGTATTACATGCTTGAATATTGCCAGTTGTAAAACCTTTATTAAACCAAGTTTGGCGCTCTTTCGATGTGCCATGTGTAAAACTATCTGGCACAACTCGGCCACCACTTTGTTGTTGCAAACGATCATCGCCAATCGCAGAAGCTGTATTCATAGCAGATTCAAAATCACCCACTTCCATCAAGCCTTTATCTTTCACATATTTCCCCCAAATACCTGCAAAACAGTCAGCTTGCAACTCTTGTTTCACAGATAATTGATTCGCTTGTTTTTTGCTTGCTCGGCTTTGTGCTTCTCTTACTTGTTGATTGATGCCCAGTAAGTTCTGAATATGATGTCCAACTTCATGGGCAATTACATAACCTTGAGCAAAATCACCTCCACCACCTAAGTTGCGTTTCATATCGTTATAAAATGAAAGATCAATATAAACTTTATAATCAGCAGGACAATAAAATGGCCCCATTGCTGCTTGACCATAACCACATGCTGTTGAAGTTTGTCCTGTATATAAAACCAGTTTGGGTGCTTGATAATTCTTACCTAACTTTCTAAATTCAGATTGCCATAAATCTTCTGTCATTCCCAATGCTGTTGCTGTGAAGTTTGCCATTCGCTCTTCTTGTGGCGATGCTTTAGTGGTTGTTTGACCTTGAGTTTGCACTTGTTGAGGAATTTCACCATTCAGCAAAGGCGTTAAATCCACACCATAATAACCCGCAACCAATACAACAATCAGTACAACAGCACCTGCTTTGCCCTTCATTGGAATTGGCAATCCACCCAATCCTTGTTGTTGGCGGTTAGATCCACGTCGATCTTCAACGTTGTCACTTTGTCTTTCATTTTCCCAGCGCATTTATTTCACTTTCAATTATGGTAACGATAAATATGTAGTATAAAACATGATGAATAATATTGAGAATCTTCTCTGATTATCCCACCAGTTTTCTTCGAACTTTGTCATACAACCAATTATAAATGTAGGTATAAAATAGGAAGAAAATCAAAAAGCCAATCTCAATCATAAAGGCTTCTACAAAGGTTACTTTTAAGAAAAAAGCGATCATTGGCACAGTGAACAACACTAACGTTCCCTCAAAGCCAATCGCATGTAACATGCGAATTTTCACAGGGCGATCACCATTTACAAATGGGAAAAACTTATCAAATAACCAGTTAAATACAATGTTCAACAACAAAGCCGTCACAGAAATCAACACTGATAAAACGCCCATGGATGAAACAGGTTTATTCAATATAAAAATGCCAATCAACATTGTAAAAACGATGGCAAAGAACTCAAATGTACATGCATGAAAAACTCGTTCTTTTACTGAACGATTATTAGATAGAACCATTTTAAATATTATTTTAAATTAAAAACATTTCTGTATTATAGAGGAAACATTCCAATAACTATAACCTTATCACTTTAAAGGTTTTATTGACTTTTTAGGAGCGAATTATGCGTTTTTCATTGATATTCTTATGCTTATTCTCTGCATCATTCGCAGAACCACAATATTCAATTTTAGATTCATCCATTATGGACATTGATAAAGATAAACATTATGAATTAATGGTGCTTTACACAGTGACAGATCCTGAGATGGAAGGCTTTGGTTCACCTAGAGAATTAGTCTTTTACAAAAATGATCAAAAAGGCACATTGCAACCATGGATTCGTTCAAAAACAGCTGTGCTAGATGCAAATGCAGGCGGAATTATGGGCGATCCTTTCATGGGCATGAGCTTTGAAAATGATACTTTAACCATCAATCATTTTGGTGGTAGCCAACTCAAATGGTCTTATACAGATAAATATCGTTTTCAAGATGGCAAATTGGTGCTGACAGAATATACTTCCAAATCTTTTGATGGTGGCTGTCATTTCAAAGAATTAGCTTATAATTTAATCACAGGCGAAGCTTCTTATACGCAAAATAAAAATCTACAAAGCGGATTTAGAGATTGTGAGCAAATCCCTGATACTGGCGAAATCACTGGGAATTTTCCATTAACTCAGCCTATTTTTATTGAAAGTCGCCATACATTTATGCCGAATGAAATTATGAGTCAATTAGAGCAACAATTGCCTGACGAAGCATCGTAAGAAAATCTTATCAATGAAGTTATATGAAAAATTTGCCAGCGAACTGATTGATCTCATTCGCGAAGGCACACTTAAAGGTTCTGAAAAGCTGCCATCCATTCGCCAAGCAAGTAAACGCTATGGCATTAGCCAAGCCACAGTGATCGAAGCTTATTATTTATTAGAAACTCAAGGTCTAATTGTCGCAAAAGATCGTTCAGGATTTTATGTTCGTCCAATGTTGAATCACGCATTAAAAACGCCGAAACAAATCACTGATGCAACACAAACAACAGAAGTTAATGTCAGCAATCTCATCTTTGCAACCTTACAGAACAAAAAGGAATCTCATACAATCCCTTTTGGCACAGCTTTTCCAAGTCCTGCAATGTTCCCTATTGCTGAGCTCACGCAAAGTATGAATAAAGCCATGCGACATTTAACACAATCCGCCAGCGAATTAATTACAGATATGCCAAGAGGCAATCCTGAACTCATTCGCCAGATCGAGCTCCGTTATCGTTTAAGTGGCACAGCTGTATCGCCAGATGAAATCATCATCACCAATGGCGCAATGGAAGCACTCAGTTTATCTCTGCAAGCAGTTACGCAAGCAGGTGATTTAGTGGCAATCGAATCCCCTGCTTTTTATGTCACCTTGCAAATATTAGAACGACTACAACTCAAAGCCATTGAAATTCCTGTTGATCCAATATCTGGCATGGATATTTCGGCTTTAACCAATTCTATTCAGCGCTTTAATATTAAAGCCGTTGTTTTAATGACGAATTTTCAGAATCCATTAGGTGCATGTTTATCTGATCAAAAAAAACAGCAGTTAATACAAGTGATTCAACGTCATCAGTTGCCTGCCATTATTGATGATGTTTATGGTGAACTCTATTTTGGCAAAACCAATAGCACATCATTAAAATCCCTCGATGAACAAGGTTTAATCATTCATTGCAGTTCTTTCTCTAAATGTTTAGCGCCGGGATTTAGAATAGGTTGGCTTGCAGGCGGGCAATTCACACAAACCATTGAACGTTTAAAATTGATGAGCACCTTATCTCCTTCTGTGCCTTCTCAATTGGCAATTGCTTACTATTTGCAACGTAATCACTATGATCGTCATTTACAAAAATTACGTTATTTATTAGCGCTTTCACAACGACAAATGTTGTCTGCCATTTCACGCTATTTTCCTAAAAATACTGCAGTAACAGAACCTAAAGGCGGTTATTTTCTTTGGGTAGAATTAGATCATTCAGTGAATACTTTAGATTTATATCAGCGTGCATTATCACACAATATCAGCCTTGCACCCGGCCCTATTTTTTCTGCATCACAAAAGTTCAAGCACTGCATTCGGTTAAATTACGGTATGCAATGGACACAAGAAACTGAAGAAGCCATCAAACAATTAGGATTAATTATTCAAAGCATTAAATAAAATAACAATATATTAAGTTAATCTGTTATGCATTTTAGTATAAAACTGTATCTGTACTGTTTTGCATCTAATTGTAAAATAAGCACACCAACAGCGCAAGCCTTGGTACAAAGCTTTACGATAAGGCCTCTCAATCAGCACCCTTACTCCCAAGTTATCATTCCATTTCTTTACTCAAATGCGATGCCATTGCTGATTGGGATGCGCCCGACTCATTTAGATGATTGGTTCACTAGATAGATTGCCAAAAAAATAAACAGACAGCCCAATATAAATTTTAAGGTTAATGCTTCGCCCAAAAAAATGATGGCAAAGGCTGTCGCGAACATGGGCACTAAAAATAAGAATGAAGAAGTTTGAGAAACGCCACCTTTCTGTAAAGCCATAAACCACAATGAAAATGAGCCAATGGAAGCTGGCACAATTAACCAAACCAAATTAAACCAACCTAAACCACTCAATTGCACCCAATCATATGATTCTGAAGACGACAATGAGATCACCGATAAAATGAATCCGCCCATCAACATCTGCCAACCTGCTAAGCTAAACGGCGTGCTATCAATGCGGCAAAAGCTTCTAACAGAAATAGTGCATAACGCCCAACTCAATGCGCCAAGTAATGCAAAGATCATGCCTAAGTAGCTTCCGCCTTTACCTAATTTTAAACACAAAATTACACCAAAAATACCAATCAATAAGCCAATCAAGCGCTTCATTGTCAGCTTTTCCATTTTCGTGAAATGTGCCAAAATCAAAACCCATAAAGGATTCGTAAAAAATAGCACTGATGCTAAAGCAGAATCAATGCGCATCAGTGCTAGATTTAAAAATCCCATGGCAGCCGCTGTTTGCAATAATCCCACGATGGAAACATTCAAAAGACCAAAGAACATCGAACCACGAAATGTTGGAATCACACCCGCTAAACCATATTTATAACGACAAATGGCTAAAACAATCATGCCAGCCACCACAAATCGAACACCGCCCAAGAAAAATGGCGGCAATGATTCTGTTGAAATTAAAAACTTCCCTGTGGGAAATGATGATCCCATACAAAAAGTCGCCACCAACAGTAAGGCAATGAATCCTAGATTCTCTCGTTTAATCACATCCGCTCCTTAATCTAACTTTATAGTTTTTATATCATCACTATTAATTAGCAGATTATGATTAATTCGTCATACGATATTTACTATCTTATCTATATTTTGTTTAATACATTAAAATATAGATCATAAAAAAAAGAGCTTTCGCTCTCTTTTTTTATTGGGTTAAACAGTTTTCAAATCATTATGATTTTGATGATCCGTTGCCATTTTTTTCAAAATGTAATTGAGTAAAACTCCATACAATGGCAAGAAGAACAGCGCACAAATGATAATCTTAAACACATAATCCACCATTGCGATCTCTTGCCAGTTTGCTGCCATGAATGGATCTTCACTCATATAGAAGGCAACACTGAAGAATACAATCGTATCAATCAAGTTACCTGCAACTGCAGCTGCACTTGGCGCAACCCACCATTGTTGTTGACGACGCAAATAGCTAAATACAGTGATATCCATTAACTGCCCAACCAAATAAGCCGCAAAACTTGCCAAAGCAATACGCGCTACAAATAGATTAAAGTGACTTAATTCTGCAAGCCCTGCCCATTCACCTTTAAAGAAAACAACAGATAAAACATACGAGATTAATAATGCTGGCATCATCACAACAAAAATAATCTTACGTGCAAGGGATGCACCAAATACACGAATCGTTAAATCTGTGGTTAAAAAGATAAATGGAAACGTAAAAGCGCCCCAAGTTGTATGAAAGCCAAAAATTGTGAATGGCAATTGCACTAAATAGTTACTGGATGCGATGATTAAAATATGAAAAAACGATAATTGATACAAAGCACGGCGGCGTTGTTCAAGTGTGAAACTATACATGATGATTCCTTTATTTTGATGCTAAATATTCTGCCAATCCTTGTTCACGTAAAATACAGCTTGGGCATTGCCCGCAACCGCCTTCTACACCTTCATAACAAGTGTGCGTATATTCTTGAACAAATTCTAAATAGCCTAAACGATCTGCCAGTGCCCATGTTTCAGCTTTGGTTAAGTACATTAATGGCGTGATGATATTGAATTTATAATCCATCGCTAAGTTCAGCGTCACATTCATGGATTTAATGAACACATCACGACAATCTGGATAACCGCTAAAATCCGTTTCACATACACCAATAATAATATCTGTGATGCCATGTTCTTTCGCATGACAACCTGCCAATAATAGAAAAAGTGCGTTGCGCCCTTCTACAATACTATTAGGATAAGGTTCACCATCATTTTGCGCTATTGTGACTGAAGCATCCGTTAACGCACTATGCGTTACAGCTTTGATGACAGATGTATCAATGAATGTTTGAGCAATGCCTAATTGATCTGCAATGATTTTGGATTTATCCAATTCAATTGCATGACGTTGACCGTACTGAAAAGTAATCGTGGAAACATTGTGCGCACCATAATCATGAATGGCTTGCAATAAGCATGTGGTTGAATCTTGTCCGCCGGAAAAGATCACCAATGCCTTTTTTGAAGAAAGCATATTAATTCCTTAGTTTTTTAAAGTGGGAGGTTTTCGAACCACGGGCGCTATTCTAACGCGCTTTGTAATAACATCAAGCTTTTTGATAGCTAGCCGATATTATTGAATTTAAATTTTAACTAAAATAATGTTTTTAGGATCAATTTGAATGCCTACTGAATCGCCTTCATTCAATGATTGAATAATATCCGCATGAATATTTGTGGACACAACTGTTTGATTACCCACTTTCAAGATCACTTCACAGCCATCTTTATCTGTTTTATGAGAAATCACTTCGCCCATAATGCAATCTTCTATTGTATTAGGTAAAACCTTCACATTTGGTGCTTTAACGAGCAGAATGAAACGACCATTCTCTTCAACTTCTAAAAGCTTAGTGCTTTCATCTGTGATCATTGCTTTTAAGATATTTTCTGCACCAATATCAAAATAAATATCATCATGAATGCCCAATGATTCTATTTTCACAACTTTGCCCGATAATTGATTGCGCGCACTTGTTTGAAAGCGTAATTGTTGCAATAAATTAATATTTGAGGCCAAATCATGTGAATATTGGCTCATACTTTTCAAAAAAGCTGAATGCGCTTCTTGGATCAAATCAAAATGTTGGATTAGTTGTAACCCTCGCTCAGTCAAACATGTACCGCCGCCGCCTTTGCCGCCAGCAACACGAATCACCAAAGGTTCATCCGCCAGATTATTCATCTTATTGACAGCGTCCCAAGCGCCTTTATAACTCATTGGTACAGCTTTGGCTGCATGCGTGATCGATCCTGTTGCATGAATCTCTTTTAACAACTTAATCTGCTGTGGATTGCCAAAATGAATACCTTCTGATGTTAAACGTAAATCACCTTCAAAGTTAAACATTTGTCACCTCATAATCTGCTAATTGACGAACACACAGTTGTCGTAATTGATCAATTTCTTCTTCATTTTTCATAGCGCGTTTTGGAATGATCATATAATGATCCGAAGCATCATAAAACACCATAAATAATTCATCTGTTTCCAAATAAGCAGCATAATCTTCCCAAGTAATCATTTCAGAAATCATGCCACATTCATATAAAATATTTTCTTCAGAAAAAGTCAGGGTTTCCTGCTCGCCTGAATTCACCATTTTATAAAAATTACGACGCACTATCCATCGCTTGGCATAACCTTGCTGCAGAATGAATGCAATCACAGCCATTGTGCCACCCAAAACAAACTGGCCAATTGCCATAAATGCAATAGCAATCAGCCACAACGCGATCTGCACATATAAATCTACAGAGTTCTTACTTAAAGCCTGACGAAATGCTGTATCTGCGTGATAATATTCTTCTAACGTTGCAATGTACGCAACTTTAATTTGCATCCTATTTTCCTCAAATTACAATTGCTGACTCATATCGTACAACGCAAATCCTTGCGGTTCTATTTCGATATTTTTACCCAAAGCCAATACTTTAAAACGCTCACCCATTTCAGCTGGTAAAACCAGTATTTGGATCGCCTGTGCAATCTTGTACCATTCCATTTCATCACTGATTTGCGCTTTTGCTTCTGTGAGCATCGCTTCCAAGCCATTGCCATATAAGAAATAGGCTTGCGATGTGTAACCTAAGAAATCTAAATCAGCATCTAAACCTGCTTCTGCCAATAATGTAAAATCAACATTTGCCGTTAAATCCTGCAAGCCTTGGAACAGTTCCCAACTGTTGTGCACACGATGTTTAAAGTGAGCGATCAACGTGCCTTCTACGCGCTCTTGCATATAATATTGCTGGCGACTATAACCATAATCCACCATCAACACTGCACCTTTGGTTAAAGTCTTGGTTAAATCAGCCAACCAATTTTTCACCATTGGGCAAAACTCGCTTAAATAACCATCAGGCAATGTGATATTTTCTTCTGCTAGTTGCGCCATAAAACTAGTTAATTGCTCATCTTGGCGATTAGCGACAGTAATGAACTGCTCTGTTGATTCATCATAACCAACATCTGCATAATAAGCTTCACCATTTTGAATCGTAAAGCGTTCCACTGGCAATGCATCCACAATCTCATTCCCAATAATGCAACCTTGCCATGCTTCTTTCGATGGTTCATTCAACCAAATCACTCGATCAATCAAATCAGGATGTACTTTGGCAATACTTTCACGCTGTCTTTCACGCAAAATTGGTGAAATTTCTAGAATGTAATAATGCTTTGGCAGTGCATCGATGGATTTTAACTGCGTTAAAATATCCGTTGCCATTACGCCTGTGCCGGCACCAATTTCCATGATGGAGGGCGATTCACATAAAGCTAAAATCTCGGCAATTTGATTGGCCAAGCAATAAGAGAAATATTGTGAAATCATCGGCGCGGTGACAAAATCGCCCGTTCGACCAAACTTTGGTAAAGCGCCAGTGTAATAACCTAATTCAGGATGATATAAGCACTCTGCAAAGTATTCACTGAATGGGATTGAGCCGTTGGCTTTGATTTTCTCAACCAATAAATGCGCTAAACGCGCACTATGTGCGCGCTCATCGTCTGTTAGCTCAGGAAGATCTAACTCAACCTTCATCGAACCGTTACCTCACCGTAACCGCCCGCATGTCTTTTCACATTCACTTTTTGTCCTGGGAAAAGATCTTTAGGCTCTTTTAACATCACAACGATGTAACCTTGCTCATCAATTTTCACACCAACTTCTTGTTGTTGATCATCATTTAGGATCACAGATGATATTTCACCTGTACCATTGTAAGCTGATCTTTGATCTTCTGGCACAGGCGCATTTGCACAACCCACAACAATTAAACCAGCCAATAAAGAGGTTAAGAACTTAGCCTTCATGATTAGTTCCTTCTGCTCTTGGTGTTTGAGTATTATTGCGTTGATGTGATTTGCTACGACCGCGCGTGTGCATATTGCGTGGACGACGACGCTGATCAAATTTTCGCTCAATCTTCTCTTCTGCTGATTGCGCCATATCATTATCGTTTGAAGTTTCTTCAACAGCATCTTCTACAATAAATACTGGCTCTCTTTCAACTTTTTCTGATTTCTCAGTAGATTGTGATTGCTCAGTTCTCGGCTTATTACGATTCTGATTTTGGTTTGGACGCGATCTATTAGATGATTGATTTCTGCTTGGTTTTTTAGGTTCAATCAATAAATCATCTTCCAACTGAATCGTTGGGATTCGCATCTCAATGTATTCTTCGATGTCAGGCAATGAATAAACATATTCTTCACATGCAAAAGTAATTGCAGTGCCTTCTTCACCTGCACGCGCAGTACGACCAATACGGTGAACATAATCTTCCACATCTTGTGGTAAATCATAGTTAATCACGTGCGTTACATCTGAAATATGCAAACCACGCGCTGCAACATCTGTCGCAACCATAATAGAAATTTTACCTTCTTTGAAATCACCCAATAAACGCTCACGCTTATTCTGTGGAATATCACCTGATAAAACACCAACTTTATAATCATTTGCAGACAAATAATTATTGATCTCTTCAGCTACACGTTTTGTATTCACGAAGATGATTGTGCGTTTTGGCTCTTCTTTTTTCAATACACCAAATAACAATGAAATTTTATCTGTTGAACCCACATGAATTAAGTACTGTTTGATCTTATCAGCTGTAATATTATCCGCTTCAATCTGCACTTTTTCTGGCATGTCCATGTGCTCATACGCTAATTCTAAAACGCGTTGAGAGAATGTTGCTGAGAAGAATAAGTTTTGACGTTCTGCTGCGCTTGGCATTTTTTTGAATAAGTAACGAATGTCTGAGATAAAGCCTAAATCAAACATACGATCCGCTTCATCTAATACCACAACTTCGATCTCTTTAAGGTTCAATTCGCCTTGCTTAAAGAAATCCAAAATACGGCCAACTGTACCGATTACAACATCCACATCAGATGCTAAATCACTGCGCTGTTTCTCGTAACCTGTACCGCCATAAATGCAGCTGAATTTTAAACCTGTATAACGGCCTAACATTTCTGCATCTTCATAAATCTGAATCGCTAATTCGCGCGTTGGTGCCATGATGATGGCAAAAGGTCCGCGTTTACCTTGCTGAACTGGCACAGTCATCAAACGATTCAATGTTGCCAACAAAAACGCCGCACTTTTCCCCGTGCCCGTTTGCGCTTGGCCAACCACATCCTTACCTGCCAATAAAAGTGGCAATGATAAAGCTTGAATCGGAGTACATTGCACATAATTGTTATCTTCTAACGCTTCTTGCAAAGATTCATCGAGCGGTAAATCCTTAAACATTATGTGACTTAATTCTGGTTTTGCCATGTGTATCTTGACCTTTGATTGAAATGTGTAATAAACAATTTTTACT
>JASLHB010000039.1 GCA_030149965.1 Wohlfahrtiimonas sp.
TCATTGCTAACTGGAGTTTTAAATAGAGGGATATTAACCATTGTATTAACCTTTTTGTGAGTAAACATGAGTGAGACCTGTCATTAATAGGTCCGCTGTACCTTGATTACAAGCCATTGGGATATTATAAAGTGTTGATAAACGAATTAATGCTTTAACATCAACATCATGTGGCATTGGTGTTAATGCATCTGTGAAGAAAATGAGTAAGCCTAATTCGCCAGTACAAATCAACGAGCCTAATTGTTGATCACCACCCAATGGTCCACTTTTTAAACGTGTTAAATTTAAATCAGGGTAAGATTCCAAAATCACCTTACCTGTTGTACCTGTTGCATACAAAGGGAATTGTTTGAAAAATTCGTAATGAGGTTTGATCCATTCCACCAATTCTAATTTTTTTTGGTCATGTGCAACCAAACCAATACCTTTATGAAGCATAACTTCTCCCATAATTATTGAAGTCTCTCAACAAATTGAACTTTTTTGTTTTGATCAAATGTTACTTGAACACTTTGATGAGCAGTTTGTTCGCCAGTTGATAATGAGCTCATGAAAGTATAGTGCCAAACATTAGGATGATATGCATCTCTTACTAATGGTGTGCCTAAAATGCGTTGCACATCTACTTGTGCCATACCTGGTTTAATTTGTTCTAAGCGAGAATCTTCAATTTGATTGCCTTGAAGAATTACTGTTTTATGTAAACCTGGCATATTTGAACATGCCGAAATAAGGCCTGTCATTAATAATAGACTGCTGATCTGCATTACTCTCTTTTTCATCATCATTTCCATGCAAAGGTAAGTCGGTAAATAGTGGTAATTCTATACTAGAACGAATCTTTATAAAAATAATCTTTGATCTTGTGGAATTTACTCTATAATTTCGCCATGTTTTTAAAATAACTGGACAGCATGGCTAGAGAATATCTTTTCATCGATAGTGATGAAGCATTAAAAAACTGGGTGGCCAATCAACAAGATTTAACAGCGATAGCAGTGGATACAGAGTTCATGCGTTTTCGTACCTATTTTTCAAAATTATGTTTAGTGCAATTGGCGACAGACAAAGAAGCGATTTGTATTGATCCATTGGCAATCAATGATTTTGAACCATTGTTATCCATGTTGACACATCCAAGAATCGTGAAGATTTTTCATTCAGCTAGCCAAGATCTGGAAACGTTATATACAACTTTTAATCTAATTCCTAAGCCGATTTTTGACACACAAATTGCTGAAACAGTTTTGGGTGCAGATCATTTAATGAGTTATCAAGATACTGTAGAAATGCGTTTAGATGTTTTATTAGAAAAAACGGAAACACGTACAGATTGGGAAAAGCGTCCGTTATCACAGAACCAAATTGATTATGCTTACGATGATGTTACATATTTATATGATTTGTATCTTGTGATGAAAGATAAGATTGAAACTAAAGAAGAGCAACGCATTTTCTTTGATAAAACTGAAGCTTTGTATATGGTGGAAAAATACGCGCCAAATCCTGAAATGGCTTGGATGAAAGTGAAAGCGCGTAAGACTTTACGCGGTAAACGTTTACAGCTTTTAAAAATATTGGCGAAAAAAAGAGAAGAAGTTGCGATTGAGCACAATATGCCGAAGCGCTGGGTTGTGGATGATGCGGCATTGATTAATATGTCTAAGGATTTTAATCATCCAACCAATGAAAAAACCTTGGTATCATATTTCGAGAAACATCGTATGGCACCTTATTTTCAACCAGTCATTGATGATTTTTTATCAGATTCTAATTTTAATTAAAGGATAAATGATGCGTTTATTGTTGGCATTTTTCTTGCCTTGGTTACAATTTTTCACAATTGGTCGTCCGATTGCGGGTATTTTTTGTTTGATTTTACAAATAACTATTATTGGCTGGTTGCCTGCTGTGATTTGGTCTGTTTATGCATTATCACAATATAAAACTGATCAGAAAATTAAAGATGCTCAAATGTCAGGGCGAATATTTAGAGATTAATCTCTCGAGATATTGAGAAAGCATCCTAATTGGATGCTTTTTTATTATTGTTTCTATTGAATATAGATGATCATTATCGGAGTAACTATGTTAAAAATATTAGGGCTTTTTGCCATCATGGCAGCAATATCTGCGATTGTTTATAAACTCTTTTTTTCATTCAGAAAGAAGCATATTGGTTCTGGCAATATTTTTTATGTGTGTGCAAATGGTGCTTTTAATGAAGTTTTAGAAACTGAAAAAATTCATCAAGAAAATTTGTGCATTCTCACAGCACGATCAACTGAAACAGTGAACATTATGGATGGGATGATTACACAAAATATATTGAGTCGAGATAATCATGCTCAGCATCGTATATTGATCAATGGTATGCCTGTGGGGCATTTGAGAACAGAAACTGCACAAGCGCTTAAACAAGAAAAAGAGGAGCTTGGCATTCACAGTGGTTTAATTTACTGCAAAGTGAAAATCACAAAAGATCTAAATAATAAAATGCAGGCAACATTGGATTTACCACCAATTGAGCGATTAGCTAAAGTTTTATCTAGCCAATCTTTTGAACACAGCGCAGTAAAATTCTCTAAATTAAAATAACTGATTTCCCCATATCATTTTCTTTAAGGATTTATGCTATCATGAAGATAAGTTACTTTTAGTAACAAATAAAATTTAAGGAGAAAATAATGAAAAAGAATATTGGAACTGTAGATGCAACACTTCGTATTATTGTGGGCTTATTTGTGATTAGCCTGATTTTTTGGGGACCAAAAACAATGTGGGGATTGGTTGGTTTAGTGCCAATTGGTGCTGCATTGATTAGATTTTGCCCGCTATATCCATTATTAGGGATTAATACTTGTAAGAAAGATTAGGGGATAAAATTAGATGAAAAAAGCACTTAACTTATATGTGAAGTGCTTTTTTTATAATAAATGATTAAATCAAGCGAATCATGGAATCAATTTAGCATTGAATTTGTGGGTATTATTATAATAATGAGTAGGCTCAGTATGAACGTTTTTCTGGCAAAAAATGGTTGATTACCGAATGTTAGATGCTTTACATGGTTTTGGCAGAAACTGTACTTGGATTGCGGTTAGTGGTCTGGTTTTTAAATAAGATACACACACTGTTTTGTAGGTTTGTCTGATTGCTTCTCCAGTTTTCTCATCAAATTGGTCTGGATACATTTCTACGACTAATTCATTGTGGACTTTATCAAACTTCTCATCAAAAATTAATGTGAAACGATTAACCTTGTCAGTAATTCCACTATAAGTGGCAGTTTCCATATTGATGTATTTAAGTGGGCTAATCATTGCCAGTTGTTTAGGGTTGTTATTGTATAGTGCCGATCTAGGAAATCCTAATCCTAAAAAGTCATTAGCTGCTGCAACGCCACTTGTAACATGATTTTCTATGGTTGCTATTTTGATTGGTGTAAACAGATTCAGCGCTTCACTTACACGTGCTTTTTTAGTGTAAGTTGTATAATAGGGCATTGCCATAAGAGATAAAATGCCAATAATAGCAACAACGATCATTAACTCTATTAATGTAAATCCCTTCGTTATTATCATGAATCCTCTCCTTTTATTATTTTTGTAAGGAAAATATTATAATTGTCAGTTAATTGACGAGCAAATAATAATGAGTATTTATTTAAAATTTTTATTAATGATAAATATATTATACAAAAATTAAAAAACCTAACAATGGTTAGGTTTTAGTGTGATTATATTAATGACTTAGAATCTTCTAGTACATCTGATTAGTTGTGGCACTTTTGATATTACCGCTGAATATTTTGAACACAGCTACCATAATCTTTCACAATAATAACTTTATTAGAAAGCTCAGAATGGTTATTGAAGAATGCATCTAATCGTTGATCAAAATTTTTGGAAGATTTGAGTCGATCTACAGTGCTTTTCCATGTTTCTATCGATTCTCGATGAGAGATTTTCGTACCAATAAATCTTGTGATTAAGCGAAAAGCACAGAGCCAATAGGGAATTTTAATGCGTAGAATGGTGGTAGATTCTTGAAAGAAGGGCAATAAACGTTTGTCGTATGCACCTTCCATAATCCATTGATCTAGTTTCAGGATTTCATGAATGCGTGCATCTATCTTTTCTTGTGAATTTTTAACGTGATATTCATTGGAATCCCAATAGATATCATCAAATTCATGGCTTGTTGTATTGAATCTACAAGATAGCTGTTGAGAAATGCTAGTTTTGCCCACGCCAGATGGGCCAATAATACAAATTTTCATAAGATAATATAGTTGAGTGGAAAGAAAAAAGCTCTTGGTTTTCAAGAGCTTTTTGTTTGGTTTTATAGGCCTGATTTCAAGCTTGCTTCAATGAAGCCATCTAGCTCGCCATCCAACACCGCTTGTGTATTACCCATTTCGTAGCCAGTACGAAGATCTTTAATGCGTGATTGATCCAATACATAAGAACGGATTTGGCTGCCCCAACCAACATCAGACTTAGAGTCTTCAAGTGCATCAGATTTTTCGCGGCGCTTTTGCATTTCAAATTCATATAACTTAGAGCGCAATTGGTTCATTGCCACTTCTTTGTTACGATGCTGAGAGCGATCATTTTGGCACTGTACAACGATATTTGTTGGTAAATGCGTAATACGCACCGCTGATTCAGTTTTGTTAACGTGCTGTCCACCTGCGCCCGAAGCACGATAAACGTCAATACGTAAATCAGCAGGATTGATTTCAATGTCCACATTGTCATCAATTTCAGGAGAGATAAACACAGCGCAGAATGATGTATGGCGTTTGTTGTTTGAGTCGAAAGGAGATTTACGAACTAAGCGATGAATTCCTGTTTCTGTTCTTAACCAACCATAAGCATGATCGCCTTCGAATTTAATTGTGGCAGATTTTAAGCCTGCAACATCGCCCGGTGATTCTTCGAGAATTTCAGTTTTAAAACCTTTATCTTCACCCCAACGCAAATACATGCGCATCACCATAGAAGCCCAATCTTGCGCTTCTGTACCGCCAGCACCAGCTTGAATATCCATAAACGCGCTTGCGCTGTCTAATTCGCCTGAGAACATACGGCGGAATTCTAATGTTTCTACTTCTTTTTCGTACTGCGCTAAATCTGCTAATACAGCTGCTAGAGAATCTTCATCATTCTCTATTTCGCAGAGTTCTAGTAAATCTTTTGCATCTGTTAAATGCGTTGTGAGATCACGAATATTGTAAACAATGTTTTCTAATGAAGAGCGCTCTTTGCCTAGCTTCTGAGCATATTCTGGATCATTCCAAATCTCAGGACTTTCGAGCTCCATTAAAACTTCTGTTAAACGCTCTGACTTGCCATCGAAGTCAAAGATACCCCCTAAGATCGTTCAATCCTTTTAGTAGGCCATCAATTTTTTCATAATGTAAATTGAGTTCCATTCGTGATCTCCTTAATAACTGTTAAAAATTTAAGGCACATATTATAACGCTAAAATGTAATGTGCTTCTAAAAAGGTTTAATGGACATATAATCAATAGTTAATTCAGAATTTTTTGTGATTAAGTATGGTAGAAATGAAGAAAATTAACATCTATTAAAAGTAGTATTATGGCTGCTCTAATTTTAAGCTTACTGAGATATCATCAAAATTTGTAATATTATTTATATCAATAAACCCATCTATTCTTTGATGTATACCATCCATGGGTTTATATGTTCCTGTTCCTGATATTACTTTAGGAAAGAAAGGAAACACTATAACTCTAGAAGCGATGCTAGTTCGCATCAAATATGGTATCTGGCTCTTGAAATTATTATCATCTATGTATGAAAGTCGATGATCTTTTATAATGTTATGAATAACTCCTGTATCTAGTAATAAACTATTATTATCAATAGAATAAATGATATTTAAACCACTTTTGTCTTCTTTTCGGAGTAGATAGTCATGTTCATAAGATAAATCATATTCTTTAAGATTAAATACAATGTTTGGAGGGTAACTATCTTCATTGTCAACTTTTAGAACCCATAGATCATATATTAATTTTCTAGCAGATGTAAATTCCACGGTAATTAAACATAAAGACCCAGCTGTGCATTCTTTTCTAGAAATATCATCGTAAGGAAAATCATCAGAGATTAAATTAGTATTAATGATGTAATTTTTATGATGTTTGATGCCCAATAATGTTAATTTTTCTTTTAATTCTTTAACAGCAATAGCATATTTATGCATGTTAAAACCTACTTTATAATCTAAAGTATATGGAAGTATTCCATTTTTAAGTTTGTTTTCATGAAATTTCATATCAACAATATCAAGAGTAATAAAATTGTAATAGCCATAATTTAAAAAATCACTAATATATTTGTTTAGTAATGCTCTTTGATCATTTAAGTTTTGGTGTTTGGTTAATGTGCTAGCTATAGTATTTTTATTAATGCTAACTTTTTTCTTTGTTGTAATTAATGTTGCAAGTTTTTGTTGAATATTTTGACTTTTAACTATTGCAGTTATTTCTATTTCGATTAAGTTGTCTTCTCTAGATTCCTTAATAATCTCATATGACTCAATACTACCATTAGATAAGGTCAGAATTTGATCTTTAATGATTGTATCATTTGCTAAAATTATTTCGCTGTCTAATACAACGCCAATATATTGTTTGATTGCATCACGAAAAGCATTATTCAAGGCTTGTTCTTTGGTTATACCAAATCCTGTTGAACGAATTTCAGGACTATTTTTATTTGCGTGTACAAATGAGGTAATCAAAACTAATATTAATGTGCTAAAAAATAATTGAATACTTCTTATCATACAACATGCTCCTTTAAGTAATATTGTGAGGATTAATTGAGCATGTTATATCATAAAGTTAAAATTACAACGATTTTGCAACTTCCAATGCTTTGTCATAATCAGGTTCGTTAGTCACTTCCTGAACATATTCCGCATGGCGAATGATGTTGTTTTTATCTAACACAACAATACCGCGTGCTAATAATGCTAAGCCTTCGATCTCAAAGCCATATTCAATACCGAAATCATGCGTTTGGTAATCAGATAATAAGCTTTGATGGCTTATAGAATTTTCATCTGCAAAGCGTTTTTGTGCAAATGGTAAATCCACAGAGATTGTTAATACAGCAACATCTGCCAATGTTTTTGCTTCTTCTTCAAAGCGCTTAGTTTGAATTGAGCAAACGCCAGTATCGATCGATGGCACAACGGAGATGATTTTAATTTTTCCATCAAAATTATCCAAAGTAATAGGATTTAAACCTAAATCAACCACTCGGAAATTTTCGCCTTGTTGTCCAACAACTGCTTCTGTGCCCAATAATGTGATTGGGTTGCCTTTCATTGTAATGCTAGTTCTTTGTGACATATTCATCTCCTTGAGAATCGTTCAATAGCGGAAAGCTCTCAGGATTATAAATGAAAAATAATGAGATATAAATTTCGGATGTTTATAGCGCAATTATCATCAATGTTATTTTCTTTAAGCAATAAAAAAGGCAGGAAAAACCTGCCTTTTGAATCTTGTTATCTAATGAAGATTAGATATTTTTGTTGATGAAAGCTTCTAATGCAGCTTTAGGAATCGCACCAACTTGCGTATCAACAACTTCGCCGTTCTTGAAGATCATCAATGCTGGGATTGAGCGAATTTGCAATTGAGTTGCGATTGCTTGGTTGTTTTGAACATCCAACTTAACAACTTTCAATTTACCTGCAAACGTTTCAGCAGCAGCTTCAACGTGAGGACCAATCATTTTACAAGGACCACACCAATCAGCCCAGAAATCAACTAAAACAGGTAGATCTGATTGCAAAACTTCCGCTTCGAATGTAGCATCTGTTGCGTTAACGTAATTACTCATGATAAAACTCCTTAAAATAATTTATAATAGACAATTTTAGTCTGTTATTTAAAA
>JASLHB010000050.1 GCA_030149965.1 Wohlfahrtiimonas sp.
TATTATTATTGCTACTGTATGGGGTATGTATTTTTGCGCACGCAATAGTCATCAAGTATGGAAATATTTTAAATCTAGTTATTTTATTTATATATTTGGATTAATTGTAATCCCTATGGTTATTTCTTTATTATCAACTCAGTATTATGGGATTGTAGGCAAATCAATTCTGAATTTTACTCGATTCTTTTTTATTGGAAGTTTGGTGATTTTATTGGTACCACCTGCTTTAGATAAAATTCGCTATGCTATTTTGGCTTATATTATTTTGATTTCTATAGATGCAATCATTGAATGGTTGACAGGTTATCACTTAATGGGTGAAAGTCGCGATCGAGTGAGAATTATGGGGCTGTTTCAGTACTATCATTTAGGATATGTACTTGCAACATTGACGCCATTCATTTTTTATCAAACGATAACATCATTTGTATCTAAAACAGGTAAACAATATTATTGGTTAGCTGGTTCAGTTCTTGCTGTTATAGCTATTTTCCTTGGCGGTTCACGCGCAGGTGTTGTGACGTTATTGGTGAGCTTAGGATTAATTATGTTGCATATGATTATTCAGAAAAAAATATCTTTAAAATGGGTATCAGGTGGGATATTAGCTGTAGTTATCACTGGAGTTGCAATTTCACAATTACCGATTGTTAAAAATAGATATATCAATACATTGGAAAGTACAGCTCAAGCCCAAGTTGGGAGCTATGAGTGGATTGATAGAGTATCTTCACAGCGTTTAGTGTTATGGGAGTTTGCTTGGAGTGAATATAAAGCACATCCTGTGATAGGTGCAGGCTCGGGAACATTTGAAAAAGCATTTAAAACTTTACCAGTAGAAGAGCGCGGCGCTCATGTAACAGGTGCGCATTTTCCACATTTCTATGGATTAGAAATTTTATCTCAAACTGGTACTTTAGGATTCATTAGTTATTTATTAGCAATATGTTCTGTATTAGTGATGTTATTGAAATTAAAACAATTTTCAGTTTGGCTTGCCGTTGCCTTCTTAGCTATGATGCCAATTAACCTACATGTTTCATTTTATGGCAGCTTTTGGGCTGTGTTGATTTGGATACCATTGATTTTAGGGCTGCGAGAACGTTATTTGTTGAAGCAAAAAGATACTGCAACTACTTGAAAAGAATATACAATCACACCATTATTGATTAGTAAATTATAAGAGGAAAATTGAATATGTTGAAACGTATGATGTTATGGGCTGTGACGAACATTGCGGTCATCGCAGTGATTACTGTGATTTTGTCTGTGACAGGATTAAGTGGTGCACTGAATGGTGGGCAAGGTTTATTGCCAATGTTAATGGCTGCAGCTGTCGTTGGTTTTGCTGGATCAATCATTTCATTGTTGATGTCTAAAAAAATGGCCATTCATGGAATGGGTGTTCATGTGATTCAGCAGCCAGAGAATCAGATGGAAGCTTGGTTGGTGGAAACTGTCAGAAGGCAAGCAGAAGAAGCAGGTATTGGTATGCCTGATGTGGGTATTTTTGATTCTGCTGATCCTAATGCTTTTGCAACAGGTGCGAATAAAAATGCATCATTAGTTGCTGTGAGTACAGGCTTATTACACAATATGAATCAAGATGAAGTGGAGGCTGTTTTAGGTCATGAAATTGCACATATTGCAAATGGTGATATGGTGACATTGACTTTAATTCAAGGTGTTGTGAATACATTTGTTATTTTCTTGTCACGTATTGTGGCAGGTATCATCACAAATGCATTGCGTGGTAATAATGATAATGAAAGTGATGCGGCCACAGAAAATAGTGGTACATTCTTTATTGTGTCATTTGTTCTACAGATTGTATTTGGTTTCCTAGCATCTATGATTGTTGCTTGGTTTAGCCGTCAAAGAGAATTTAGAGCTGATGAAGGCGGTGCGCGTTTAGCAGGTAAATCTAAAATGATTGGTGCTTTACAAGCTTTGCAGAATCAACATTCAAATGAAGATTTACCAGGTAACTTAGCAGCGTTTGGTATTTCTGGTAAGTTTACTAGCTTATTCAGTAGTCATCCACCATTAGAAGTTAGGATTGAAGCTTTACGCAATAATCAACAGTTCTAATCGTGAAAGATATATAAGAAAATAGCTCACTTTGGTGAGCTATTTTTTTTAGTGAAAGTGATGAATTAATCTATTTCATAAGGATTCGCAATGGATAATGCTTCTAGAATTTCTATTTCTAGGCTTTCCATTTCTTCAGCTTCTTCATCAATGATGTGATCATAGCCCAATAAATGTAAAACGCCGTGCGTTACCATATGTGCTAAATGATCATTGAATGTTTTTTCTTGTTCGATGGCTTCAGCTTCAACCACTGTTAAACAGATGATTAAATCACCTAAGAAATAAACATCAGATTCAGGTAAGTTGCATGTCGCTGGAAATGATAAAACATTGGTTGGCTTATCTTTACTGCGATAATCATTGTTTAATGCTTGGATTTCATCAGCATCAGCAAAGCGAATGGTTAATTCAGTATTTGGTTCTTCAATCTCAATGAAGGATAAAGCATTGCTCACCCATTTTTCCAGTAATGAATCTTCTGGAATACTTGGATAAGCAGAAGCATTTTGAATATCGACAATTAAATTGCTCATTAATTTGCATCCTCAGCAGCTTGATAAGCATTGATGATTTTTGCCACCAATGGATGGCGCACAACATCTGTTGAATCAAAGAAACTCATGGAAATACCATCCACATTGTTTAAAACTGTCATCGCATTTTTTAAGCCAGATGTGACATGTTTTGGTAAGTCAATTTGTGAAACATCGCCTGTAATAACAGCTGTTGAATTGAATCCTAAGCGCGTTAGGAACATTTTCATTTGTTCAACGGTTGTATTTTGCGCTTCATCTAAGATGATGAAAGCATCATTCAATGTACGGCCGCGCATGAATGCGAGTGGCGCAATTTCGATTACATTGCGTTCAATGAGTTTTAAGACCGTTTCAAAGCCCAGCATTTCATACAAAGCATCGTATAAAGGACGCAAATATGGATCAACTTTCTGTGTTAAATCTCCAGGTAAGAATCCTAATTTTTCACCTGCTTCAACAGCAGGGCGAACTAAAATGATTCGACGAATATTTTGGCGCTCTAAAGCATCGACAGCAGAAGCAACTGCTAAGAATGTTTTGCCAGTGCCTGCAGGACCAATTCCGAAGTTGATTGCATTGCGCGTAATTTCTGAAAGATATTGCTTTTGGTTAATGCTGCGCCCGCGGATTAATCCACGTTTATTTTTTAAAACCACTTCTTGTTGCTGATTGCGAGCCTTCTCGATCACTTCATCACGATCAAAATGCGCACTGTGCAATGTTAAACGAACGATATCTTCATCGAGCACTTCTTCAGCTGTAGAATCATATAAATGTTCTAAAATGATTTTGGCTTCTGATTCAGCGGATGCTTCACCAGTAATTTTAAATTTAGGTCCACGATTGGCAATTTCAACCGCAAAATGCTTTTCAATCAATTGTAAATGTGAATTTAGGTTACCGCATAAATTGGCAAGGCGCTCATTATTATCGGGAAAAGTTAGCTCAAGCATTAATAATCAATCATCCAAAAATGAGATTCATTATACACGGAGAAGAAAGGGCGTCTATGCTATTTCTAAGGTTGGAATTATCGGCTATAATCAATAAAATATAAAGCATATTCATTTCAAACAAGAGAGAATTGGCGTGGCAATAAACCCAGCACAAGCAGATGCAAACCCAAGCACTCAATCACAGAGCCTAACGATGACAAGATTAATGCAGAATAATCTTGTGAGAGCTTTGTTGGCTAAGTCCATTATTACAAAAGAACATTTGGATAGAGCTGACACTTTGATGCAGGCTGAAAGATGTTCTTTAGTTAAAGCATTATTGACGCTGAATATTTCGGCTAATGAAATTTATAAAGTTACGCAAGAAATATCTAACGCACCTCGTTTTGATATGAAAGCATTTGACTTAAGTATTAAGCAGCCAGATTTCTTAACGACAGAAGAGATGGAGAAAAATCTTGTTTTTCCATTGCGTTTAAGAAATGGCATTTTATATGTTGCTGTGGCTGATCCATCTGATCATAGAATTCTAGAAACTTTGAGATTCAAATCGCGCGCGATTATAGAGCCAGTATTAGTTGCACCATCGCAATTGGTTGCTCAATTTCAATCTCATGGTGGTGTGAATCGTGAAAAGTTACAAAAACTTTTCACTCAAATGGAAAATTCTCAGGCACCAGAGCAAGATAGTAATGATACGACGACAACTTTTGATTTGTTGAGTGAAGCTGATAATTCACCCATCGTACGTTTCATCAATGGTGTATTGGCTGATGCTATTACGCGCGGTGTGTCGGATCTTCATTTTGAACCATATGAGCACAGTTATCGTATTCGATTTAGAATTGATGGTGTTTTACAAGAAGTATTTTCACCACCAGAAGCATTTAGAGATCAAATTGCAGCGCGTATTAAAGTTATGTCGCAATTAGATATTACGGAAAAGCGAGTGCCACAAGATGGACGTATTAAAGTTTCTTTAAAAGGAAAAATCATCGATTTCCGTATCAGCGTTTGCCCAACATTATGGGGCGAAAAAGTTGTAATGCGTATCTTGGATAGCTCGGCTGCAAACTTGAATATTGAAATTTTAGGTTTTACAGATCTGCAAAAGAAAAATATCTTTGATGCCATTGCAAAGCCACAGGGAATGATTTTGGTAACAGGACCAACAGGTTCAGGTAAAACGGTTACATTATATACATGCTTAGGTATTTTGAATCAGCCAACCACGAATATTTCAACAGCAGAAGATCCAGTTGAAATTAACTTAGAAGGGATCAATCAGGTTCCAGTGAATCCAAAAGTAGGCTTAGACTTCGCCGCAGCATTGAAATCATTCTTACGACAAGATCCAGACATCATCATGGTGGGTGAGATTCGTGACTTAGGCACCGCTGATATTGCAATTAAGGCAGCTCAAACAGGTCACCTGGTATTATCAACATTGCATACTAACTCTGCACCAGAAACATTAACGCGTTTAATTAATATGGGCGTAGAAGCATTTAACATTGCATCGACCGTACATTTGATCATTGCCCAGAGATTGGGGCGCAGATTATGTAGCTACTGTAAAGAACCTGTTCGTGTTGATCCAAGAACATTGGAAGGTTTAGGCTTTACATCTATGCAATTAACAGGTGAAATTTTTGGTCCTGTGGGTTGTGATATGTGCAACAAGGGCTATAAAGGTCGAGTGGGTATTTATGAAGTAATGCCAATTTCTGACACGATGGAACGCATGATTTTAGATAAAGCCAGTGCTGTTGATATTGCTGATCAAGCAGAAATAGAAGGTATTGATAGTATTCGTAAATCTGCCATTAAAGCAGTTGTGGCAGGTGTGACAAGTATTGATGAATTATTACGTGTAACAACAGATTAATTGAAATTGGAGAAAAATATGAAAAAAGTAGTGAGTTCACCAAATGCACCTAAGGCTGTTGGGCCTTATTCTCAAGCGCAAATTTTTAAAGATTTATTGTTCACATCAGGACAAATTCCATTGGATCCAGAAACGGGTGCTGTTGTTGGTAATGATGTTAAAACTCAAGCGCAGCGCGTTTTTGAAAACTTACGTGCAGTATTAGATGAAGCAGGTGCATCATTTGATACAGTATTGAAGGCAACATGCTTTTTGAAAGATATGGAAGACTTCGTTGCATTCAATGAAATTTATGCACATTATTTAGGTGATAGTTTACCTGCACGTTCATGCGTTGAAGTAGCTCGTTTACCAAAAGACGTTCTATGTGAAGTAGAATTAATTGCGTACGTTAAATAAATGCGTTTAGATCAATTTCTTCAAAAAACTTTAGGTGTTTCTAGGCAAGATGCAAGAGTAATCCTAAAGAGTAAAAAAGTGGTAGTGAACGGAGAAGTGGTTAAACAGGCAAAACATCAACTCGATCTATCTAAAGATCGAGTTTTTTATTGTGATGATGAGCTTGTTTATCAAGAGTTTTTCTACTTTATGTTGAATAAACCTAAAGGCTTTGTTTCTAGTCATACTCATGAGGGTGGCACACCAATTTATGATCTTTTAGGGGAATATTCCTTTGTTGATCTTCATTGTGCAGGGCGATTAGATGTTGATACAACAGGATTGGTTTTGATCACAAATGATGGTCAATGGTCGCATCGTGTGGCACATCCTAGTCAACAGTGTTTTAAGCGTTATCGTGTAACATTAGGCAATGAAATAACCAAAAATGCCATTACTCAATTAGAGCATGGCGTCCAATTACATGAAGGGCAAGCATTGCCTGCAAAAGTTGAAATGATTTCATCGCATCAGATTTATTTAGAAATCAGCGAAGGGAAGTTTCATCAAGTGAAACGAATGTTGAAAGCAGTGGATAATGAAGTTGTGGACTTACATCGTGATCGTATTGGTAACATCGTTTTAGGTGATTTGGCCGAAGGTGATTATCGTGAATTAACAGATACTGAAATCGAGGAGTTTGTATCATGAGTGAAGCATTCAGCGCTTTAGCTAATTATGCTCAAAAGTATTCTGGATTAACATCATTATGGTTTGTGGATGAAAACTATGACGTTTCGGATAATCCTATATTGATTCCATTTACTAATGCTGTGACTAATCGTATCGATATCGCTGATTATTTAAAACAATATGGTTCTGTGAACTTATCTGATTATGATTGTTCTGAATATGCGGATGCAAGTTTTGATGTTGTGTATTTGCGAGTGCCAAAAGCCAAAGCATTACTAAATCATTTGATTCGTGAAGCGATACGCATTTTAAAACCACAAGGCAAGTTTATTTGTGTGGGGTTCAATGATGAAGGTATTAAAAATACATTCAAAAAAATTGAGAAAGCATTTGGTGAATTGGTTGAACAAGAATTAGTGGGCAAAGGTTTAAGAATCGCAGAATTTTCATTGATTAATCCAAAGATGGATCAAATTGAAGATCGTGATTATGCGAGCGTTAAATCTATTGCTAATGAATTATCTTTGAATTTATCGAGTAAAGCTGGCATTTATGGCGCAGAGAAGATTGATCAAGGTAGTTTATTCTTATGTGAAGCATTTCTGCAGCATTGTAGTGAAATGACTTTTGATAAAGTTTTGGATATTGGTTGTGGTAATGGATTAATTTCTTTGGTTTTGGCGAAAACATTGTCATCAAGTGAATTCATTGCAACGGATAACAATATTACTGCAACAACATTGTGCGAATTAAACTTTGCCAATAATGATGTCAAAGGTTCTGTGGTTTTAGATGATTGTGCGCAAACAATAGCATCTAAACAATTTGATCTAATTATCAGTAATCCACCTTTTCATCAGGGATTTGATACATCAGAGAACTTAACAATGCGATTTTTAGCAGCAACAGAACGATTGTTAAATAAGAAGGGTGAAGCTTGGTTTGTAATGAATCGTTTCTTAAAGATAGAGTCATTAGCTAAGAGAACTTCTTTACAATTGGATTTGATGAGTGAAAATGGCCAGTTTAAAGTTCTAAGATTTAAAAAGTAATAACAGAAAATTAGGCTATAAAAAATCCCACAATTCTCAAATTGTGGGATTTTATTTTATTGAGAAAAACTAAAATTAGTCTTTCTTAGGACCTGCTGCAACTAAAGATGCACCTAAATCTGTATCTGTATAGCGAGCAAAGTTAGTCACAAAACGAGCTGCTAAGTCTTGTGCTTTTACTTCCCAATCTGCCGCATTCGCATATGTTAAGCGAGGATCTAACAAGTTAGAATCAACGTTTGGCAATTCAGTTGGTACTGCTAAATCAAAAATTGGCAACTGTTGAGTTGGCAATTGATCAATTTCACCGCTTAAGATTGAATTGATGATTGTGCGAGTATCTTTCAAAGAAAAGCGCTTGCCAGTGCCATTCCAGCCAGTGTTAACCAAGTAAGCTTCTGCGCCTGATTCTTGCATTTTCTTAACCAAAACATCTGAATATTGAGTTGGGTGAAGCAATAAGAATGCTGCACCAAAACATGCTGAGAATGTTGGTGTTGGTTCAGTAATGCCGCGCTCTGTGCCCGCTACTTTTGACGTAAAGCCTGATAAGAAATAGTATTGAGTTTGTTCTGGCGTTAACTTAGAAACTGGTGGGAAAACACCAAAAGCATCGGCAGTTAAGAAGATAACTTTTTTCGCTGCTCCAGCTTTAGAAATTGGCTCAACAATGTTTTCAATGTGATTGATTGGGTAAGAAACACGAGTGTTTTCAGTTTTAGAACCATCGTTGAAATCAATTGTGCCATCTTCTAACACAACAACGTTTTCTAACAAGGCATCACGGCGGATTGCACCATAAATTTCTGGTTCAGCTGCGCCAGATAAATTGATAGTTTTCGCATAACAACCACCTTCGAAGTTGAATACGCCATTGTCATCCCAGCCATGCTCATCATCACCAATTAATTCACGATTTGGATCAGTTGATAAAGTTGTTTTACCTGTACCTGATAAACCGAAGAATACTGCAACATCACCATCTTTACCAACGTTAGCAGAGCAGTGCATAGACGCAATGCCTTTCAATGGTAATAAGTAGTTCATCACAGAGAACAAGCCTTTTTTCATTTCACCGCCGTACCATGTACCGCCGATCAATTGGATGTTTTCTGTTAAGTTGAATGCTACAAAGTTTTCTGAATGTAAACCATGCTCTTTCCAGTTAGGATCAGAGCATTTTGCACCGTTCATTACTGTAAAATTAGGTTCAAATGCTTCTAATTCTTCAGCTGTTGGACGAATGAACATGTTGGTTACAAAGTGAGCTTGCCATGCAACTTCAGTGATAAAACGTACGCTTAAACGTGTATCTTTATCTGCACCACAAAAAGCATCAACGATGAATAGCTTTTTGTTCGTTAATTGGTTTGTCACAACGTCTTTCAAAGCAGACCATGATTCTTGTGATAAAGGATCATTATCATTCTTTACACCGCCAGTGCCATTCCACCAAACAGTATTTTCAGTTGTTGCATCTTTGACAATAAATTTGTCTTTTGGAGAACGACCAGTAAAAATACCAGTGTCCACTGCCAATGCACCTAAATTTGTTAAGGTTGCTTTCTCGAAACCAGTTAATGATGGATCCATTTCTGCTTCATATAGCGCATCATAGCTAGGATTATGGATAATCTCTGATGCTACAATGTTCTGTGATTGCAAAAATGTTTTAATCTTGTCGATCATTTCAATCTCTCCGGGATGATTGTCAGTGTAAAGTAAAAATATTAAAGTTCGATATTATACTCGAATGCTACTCTTTTACTACAGCTGATTCGGTTGAATACTAAAATAGCTGTGTTTTAACCTTTTGAAATTTGTGCTGGAATTTGTATTTAAACTTATCCCAATAGCGCTTTACAAAACTCGCTTCTTCGACAGTACTTTCCGCATATAACGGTGTTGTTAAAATGGTTTTATTACCGTTCTTAACAATGTATTTGCCAATGGGTGCACCTTGTTCAATAGGTGCCAATAATGGTTTTTGTACTTCAATGGATGAAGTTAATTCTTCATATTGGCCACGTGGATAAGTGACATAAATGTTTTTATCTGAGACTAATTTCACGTAATCTGAAGTGCCTTCATGAACAGGCGATTCTAAGATTACTTGATTTTGATCATATAATTTTTTATGTTCAAAGTTAAGAAATGCATAGTTAAGTAGCTCAGTGGATAGTTGAGCACGTTCTTTCTCACTGTTAGTACCTAATACAACAACAATGAGTCGAAAACCATTACGAACTGCGCTTGATGCAAGGTTATAACCAGCCGATTTGGTGTGACCAGTTTTAATGCCATCTACGCTTGGATCTGTCCATAATAGTGTGTTACGGTTTTTCTGTGTGATGTTATTCCATGTGAAAGATTTTTGTGAGTAAATCTTATAATGACTAGGGAAATCATTGATCAAATGACGAGATAATACAGCTAAATCATAAGC
>JASLHB010000051.1 GCA_030149965.1 Wohlfahrtiimonas sp.
TCAGATTTTTGATTTCATAACTCCATAATCAATAGCACTGATCATACTTTTCCATGAGAGGAAAGCCATCAGTGTTATCTTTGGAGGAAACTACATGAGCATTACATCAGCACTTTCTATCGTGCACCCTATCACTTTGTCCCACGGCTTGAATGCTAAAGTTTGGGATGAAAGCGGTAAATCTTACATCGACTTCGTTGGTGGTATTGGTGTTTTAAACTTAGGTCACTGTAATCCTAAGATCGTTGCTGCAATTACTGAACAAGCACAAAAATTAACTCACTACGCTTACAATGCTGTACCACATGGCACATATCCAAAAGCAATGGATGCTTTGGCAAAGTTTGTTCCAACTGCAAAGCCAATGGTAGGCATGTTCACTAACTGTGGCGCAGAAGCGACAGAAAATGCTTTGAAAATTGCACGCTTACAAACTAAACGCACTGGCGTAATCGCATTTGATGGTGGCTTTCATGGCCGTACATTGGCTGCGTTGAACTTAAATGGTAAAGTTGCACCCTACAAACAAGGCATTGGCCCATTGCCTGGCCCTGTTTATCATTTACCTTTCCCAAGTAAAGATACAGGTGTCACTTGCGCTGAAGCTAAAGCTGCATTGGCACGTTTATTCAGTGTAGAAGTAGATGTTCAAAATATCGCATGTATTTTCCTAGAACCAATCCAAGGTGAAGCAGGCTTCCAATTGATGGATAAAGAGTTCGCACAATACTTGCGTGAATTCTGTGATCAAAATGGCATTTTATTGGTATTAGATGAAATCCAATCAGGCTTTGGTCGTACAGGAAAACGCTTTGGCTTTGAACATTTAGGCATTGAACCAGATCTATTATTGCTTGCAAAAAGTATCGCAGGTGGTTTGCCATTGGGCGCTGTGATGGGCAAAGAGCATTTGATGAATAACTTACCAAAAGGTAGCTTAGGTGGTACTTATTCAGGCAATCCTATTGCTTGTGCAGCTGCATTGGCAACTATGAAAATTATGTCTGATGACCAACAAATGGCACAGTGGAATCAGCAATACACGCAAATGATCGAAAAGTACCATGCAAAATGGCAAGCAGAAGGCTTAACATGTGTTGGCCCATTAACAGGTGTGGATGCAATGCGCGGCATTACTTTATTGAATCAAGACGGTTCAGCAGGCACAGAAGTATTGGCAAAAGTATTAGCAAGTGCTCGTGAACGTGGACTTCTATTAATGCCAAGCGGCAAAAGCCGCAACATCATCCGCTTATTAGCACCAATTACAATCGAACCAGAAGTATTAGAAGAAGGCTTGAACATTTTAGGCGAATGTTTAGCTGAAGCAAATCAATAACAATAGTAAAGAATTCATTTGGAGGAACTCACCATGTCAAATACAGCATTTATCTCGCCTGATTTAATCAGAGCGAAATTTTCTAGAGCAATGTCCCACATGTACCGCGATGAAGTACCATTGTATGGTGACTTAATGCAGTTGGTTTCTGATGTAAACCAATCAACATTGGACAGCAATCCATTGCTTCACAAGCATTTAATTAAAACTGGTGAAATCGAGCGCTTAGATGAAGAGCGCCATGGTGCAATTCGTTTGGGTACAGCGGAAGAATTGAACACAATTCGCCGCTTATTTTCAGTCATGGGCATGTTCCCAGTTGGTTATTATGACTTAACTCCTGCGGGCGTTCCTGTTCATTCAACAGCATTCCGTGCGATTCATGAAGATTCTTTGAATATTAGCCCATTCCGTGTATTCACATCATTATTGCGCTTGGAATTGATTGATGATGCTGACTTACAAAAAGAAGTCAAAGAAATCCTTTCTCAACGCAATATTTTTACTGATGGCGCAATTCGCTTGATTGAAAAGAATGAGAAAGAAGGTGGTTTGAATGAAGCAGATGCAGATGAATTCATCAAAGAAGTATTAGAAACTTTCCGCTGGCATTCAAATGCAACAGTAACAGCAGATCAATACCAAACTTTGCATGACCAACATCGCTTAATCGCAGACGTTGTGGCATTCAAAGGCCCACACATTAACCACTTAACACCAAGAACTGTGGACATTGATGTGGTACAAGATATGATGCCAAAGCGTGGCATTACACCAAAAGCAGTTGTAGAAGGTCCACCTTCACGTAAATGCCCTATTTTGCTTCGCCAAACAAGCTTTAAAGCATTACAAGAAAACGTGCGCTTTACAGATCAAGCAGATCAAAATGGTACAGGCAATCACACTGCTCGCTTTGGTGAAATCGAACAACGTGGTGCTGCATTAACGCCAAAAGGCAGAATTTTGTATGATCAATTGTTGAATCAAACGCGTGCAGAAATTGGTACAACCAATGAGTCTAATGCGGATCAATATCGTTCAGCATTGGCAAAACACTTCCAAGCATTCCCAGATAGCTACAAAGAATTGCACGATAACAAATTAGCATATTTTGCTTACTATCCAACGCAAGATGGCATCGCAAAAGCAGGTTCATTTGCAGCGAACGCTACGATTGAAGATTTAATCGCAGCTGGTGCAATCAGCTATGAGCCAATCGTTTATGAAGATTTCTTACCAGTGAGCGCTGCAGGTATTTTCCAATCTAACTTGGGCGACAATGCACAAGCGGAATATACAATCAGCTCAAACCAAGAAGAATTCATGAAAGATTTAGGTGCAAAAACAATCGATGAATTAGAGTTATATGCTTCATCCCAAGCACGTTCGTGGGAAGCATGTAAAGAAGCTTTGGCGATCTAATCTCATCTTTCAAAGCAAATGGCGTTCCTCCCGCCATTTGCTTTTTT
>JASLHB010000061.1 GCA_030149965.1 Wohlfahrtiimonas sp.
TTAACGTACACAGTTGAGCCGGGCAATGAACCGAAGAACGGTACAGTGGTGTTTGATCCAGCTAACCCAGGTGAATACACATACACGCCAAACCCTGATTACAATGGTCCGGATAACTTCACGGTCACTGTAGATGATGGCAATGGTGGTAAAATCACAGTGCCAGTGACAGTAACTGTAACGCCAGCGACGTTAAAAGAAGATGGTTTCGTGAATGGTGAAATTACGCATAACCTTGACGGTGAAAATTTGACGTATACAGTGGCCGAGCAACCAGTAAACGGTAAAGTTAACGTTGATCCAAATACTGGTAAATATAGCTATACACCAAACGATAACTATTCTGGCTCAGATTCATTTAAAGTGACTGTGGATGATGGTAAAGGTGGTACAACGGTCGTTGAGGTTCCATTAATCATTAAAGCTGAAGCAGATATGCCATCAATTACAGAATCATTAGCTTCTGATTTCGGAGCATTAACGCTTAATAAATATAGCTGGAAAGAGATTGGCGGAAATAATGATGATGGTCCTATTCGTGGGGGTAAATTAACGATTGGTGGTAAAGTCTACGACTTTAATGATACTTCTAATGGTGGCAGCGGTAAGGTTGGTGATGGCATTAATAAGGATGTTTTAGTTGAAGGGATTAATGCTTTATTTAAGGATCATACCAGTGGTGCTAAGCAATATAAACCACATGCAGAAGAAACACATGATTTACAGTCATCATCGATAGATGCAGGTGAAGTTGTGTATATTACAGGTCTTGTGTATTTAGAAAAAGGTAAGACTTATACATATGCTGGGCAAGCTGATGATACAGGTATGATCATCATTGGTAATAATATTTCATCTCAGTATGTCAGCTGGAAAACATTAGGTTCTGAAACGACGGGCGAATCAGTCCAAAAAGAATTTACTGTTGAAGATTCAGGTTTCTACGATTTTAATCTCTATGTTTATAACCAAAGTGGTATTGGTAACTATGACTTTAAAGTGACGGAAAAAGGTGGTGCAGATGTTAAATATTATCAATCCATTGAAGCTGTTCAAAAAGAATTATCTGGCACGCAGTTAGATAATAAAAATGAAGAGAAAGGCTTTTATGCAATGAAGGATGGCTATGCTGGTCGTGAGAATGATCAGATTAAGCTGAATGTTGAGGCGAAGCTCTCGGATACAGATGGTTCTGAAACACTGACTGTTAAATTAAGCAATGTACCAGCAGGCACTAAGTTAACTGTGACAACTGTAGATAAAGATGGCAAAGTGATTGGTACAATGTCCGAAGATGTTGGCGTTGATGGTACTGTTTCAATTACAGGTGCTCCAGGCGTTACAGAATTCAAAGATTTCACTCTTGCCTTACCAGAAGGTGCTGTAGCAGGTTCGCATACGGTGAAACTAGAAGTAACGGCAACAGAAACATCCAATGGTGATTCACAGACTGATTCTATAGATTTTAATCTTGAAGTTTTAGCTGCACCATCATCATTTTCGGCACTAAGTTTACATGCAGATAACTTGGAAGATGATTTCATTACTGCAAGCGCAGGCGATGATGAAATTAGCACTGGTGCAGGTAATGATACAGTTATGTACCAATTATTATCAGGTTTCGATGACAATAATACAGGCGGACATGGCGTTGATACTTGGGTTGATTTTGCCTTAGGTAATCCAGAACAAGATGATAATGCCGATATAATCAAGTTCTCAGAGGATTTCTTCAGTGGTTTAACAATGGAAGATTTGATTTCTGATAATAGCGAGATGGTGGGTAAATTCATCACTGTTGATTATGATGCAGAGACTGAAACAGCAACTATTTCTGTGAATCGTGATGGTGAAGAATCTAAATATGCACCAGAAACATTGTTACATTTGACGCATCAAAATAGCCAAGTTACGTTGGATGAATTATTAGATAATCATCAAATCATCATTGGTTAATGGTTTTTGTAACTAAATGCTAATCAAAACACGCTTAAGATCAAATGATTCTTAAGCGTGTTTTTTTATGTTGAAAGGTTAAAAAAATTGGGCATTTTCGGTGAAGCTAATCTGTGCTTCATTATGATCAGTATGTTATTATGCCGCGATGTATAAATTTTCATCATTGATTATATTTTACATAGAGTTATCGTTATTTAATTTCTAGTTAGTATGATTTATGTTGTTGATATCAAAATTTAAATTATGTTTATGATCTTATAGGTAAGTGATGAAAATACGCTTTACAATCAATAATAAAAAAGTTGTACTTTTAAGTTTATGTAGTGTTTTATTGGCATCTTGTGCGGAAATGAGCTTGCCGTTTCAAGACAAACCTAAGAATGAGGAAATGCTTCCTGATTATGAGAATAAACCATTGATTAAAGATACGGTTACTCAAAAATATCAGTCAGGGAAGAATCAAACAGTATCTTTGAAAGATGCTGCGCAATTAATAGTGTTATTTCACCCTCGTGTATTTCAAGCGAAAGGTAATGAAAGTACGGAAGCGCAAATGGTTGAAATTGCAGAAGCTGCATATTATCCACAGATTTCTGGTGGTTTGGGCGCGCGCAGAGAAAATGAGCGATCAACTCGCTATGATAAAAAATATATCCAAGATATGAGTGTGAGCATTAATCAAGTTTTATATGATTTTGGAAAAATATCCAGTACTGTGAAAAGTGCTAAATATGCACATTCA
This sequence comes from Wohlfahrtiimonas sp., assembly GCA_030149965.1. Classification (GTDB taxonomy): domain Bacteria; phylum Pseudomonadota; class Gammaproteobacteria; order Cardiobacteriales; family Wohlfahrtiimonadaceae; genus Wohlfahrtiimonas. The sequence continues at coordinate 2,702 of JASLHB010000061.1, forward strand.
GGCGCAAAAGTGCAGACTAAGATCACGAATGAAGAGTTGATTCACATTTCATCTTTGGCGGTGATTACAGCGGATCGCTCTAAAGAGTTGGGTAGCTTGGCAAAAGCTCAGGTTAGAAGCGTAGATTCATTAACCAAATTGGTGGAAGAGCGACACGAAAAAGGCGCAAGTAACTTATCAGATGTTTATCAAGCTAAATCAAGATTGGATGATGTTTTATCGGAAGAGCTGGATGTAAATGCTCAACATCAGAGCATTATTAAATCTTTGGGCGTGATGATCGGGCAAAAACAGATTACAAATGCAAGCGTTGGACAATTGCCTAAAGAATTAGCTGCAGCATGTTCTGTCACACCAACTTGGAATAAAATTCCTGAATATGAATTGGCTAAGATCGAAGCAGAAAGAGCAGTGGCTGAATTAGAGCGCGCCAAGGCAGATGAATTACCAACGATTTCATTTAATGGCAATACATCAAGAGCATTGAATGCATCGCCACGTTATGGCGATCGTTTGGATACTAAAGTTGGCATCAATATTTCTGTACCATTTTATCAAGGTGGTGCATTATCAGCGGGTAAAAAAGTTGCTGAAAGTAGAATTGAATCTGCTGATGCAAGACGTATGGAAGTTCAAATGGATATTGAGCAGAAGTTAGGCGAAGCACAAGTGAATTTACAAAGCTTGAATCAGAGAAAAGGATTACTGAATCAAAAAGTCAGTAATTTAAGAAATACAAAAGAATTGTATAAACAGCAATATCTAGAATTAGGCACAAGAACATTGGTTGATCTTTTGAATTCTGAACAAGAATTTCATCGTGCGCAAGTGGATGTTGTGAATAATCGTTTTGACATTATTCAAACGCAATTAGAGTGTGCATATCAGCAAGGACAACTCGCAGAATCGTTAAATATTTATACGGAATAAGAAAATCTAGTCGCCAAAAAATATTTGCAATTTTAATACTATACTTAATAAATCAGAGCACCAAACCTTAAAAATTTGGTGCTTTGCTTTTATGCTGAGGAATATTTATAGATTTAAATATTTTCGCAATCAGTAGTTAAATCTATGGATAACTAAAAGGTATAAAATTGTGCGAGAAAAAGAAGAAATAGATAGAGCAGAAAATTATAATCATTGGATCGAAGCAACCATTACAGTAGCCAAATCATATCGTTTGGAAGTTTCTAAAGAGAATATTTCTTTAGCAAGTCAATGGTTGAAAGATGAACCCATTAGCGATGTATTAAGAGGAATCGCAAGACAAGCTGGATTGAGCGTTAGCGTGATTCAGTTTACAGCGAAAGAATTATCAGTTTGGCGCTTGCCCTTGGTTGTGCAATTCAATGATGGTCAAGTTGCAGTGATAGAAACCATTGATCAAAACAAACAAGTGGGCATTATTTATAGTGGTGATGGCGGTGTTAAAAGCCAAATCAGCCAGCAAACATTATTAGATAATGTGCAATTAGCAGTTGTGTTGCGTCCATCGCATACTGTGCCTGATTCTCGCATTGATGATTATATCAAACCACATGATCAAAATTGGCTAAAGAAATTAATCTTAAGAGACTGGAAGCCTTACGGACATGTTTTCATCGCATCATTCTTAGTGAATATTTTGGCATTATCAGGAATTTTATTCACGCGCCAAGTTTATGATCGAGTGATTCCTGCGGAATCGTATCCAACATTATATGTATTATTCAGCGGTGTTGTAATTGCGATTATCTTTAGTTTTATCTTGCAAAAAATGCGTACTCGAGTGATCGACTTATTAGGTAAACGCGCAGATTTAAGGATTTCTGATCGAGTTTTTGGTCATGTGTTACGCATTAAAAATTCTTTTAGACCCAAATCAATCGGCACATTTATTTCTCAAATTAGAGATTTAGACAACGTACGTGAAATGTTTACGTCCACAACAGTTACAGCATTTGTGGATGTACCATTTTTCTTATTATTCTGCGTGGTGTTTTGGTCATTAGCGGGAAGTTTAGTATGGATTCCTGTAATTGCAGTGGTTCTAATGGTGCTTCCGGGATTATTGGTGCAAGGAAAATTAAGAGCATTATCTAATGAAGCAATGCGAGAAAGTTCGCTTCGTAACTCAATATTGATTGAAGCAATCCAAGGCAATGAAGACATTAAAACATTGCAAGCAGAACAGCGTTTCCAGCATCAATGGAATAATTATAATGCAGTATTAACCGATGCAAATCTTCGTTTAAGATCATTGACAAGCGCATTAACAGGTTGGACGCAAAGTGTGCAAACAGGCACATTTGCTTTGATTGTATTATTCGGAGCGCCAATGGTGATTGATGGTGATTTATCGACAGGTTCATTGATTGCAGCATCTATTTTAAGCGGCAGAATGATCGCGCCAATGGCAGGATTAACGCAAGTTTTGATCCGTTGGCAGCAAGCGAAATCAGCTTATCATGGTATTAATGAGTTGATGAAATTGCCGGTGGATAATCCAGAAGGTAAAAATAAAGTTCATAAAAGTGTGATTTTGGGTAATTACAATATTCAAAACGCTAGCTTCTTTTATGGTCAAGACAGCGTAATTCCTGCGTTATTGATTAAAAAATTAGAAATTAAGCAAGGTGAAAAGATTGCTATTTTAGGTCGCAATGGCGCAGGTAAATCCACTTTGTTACAAGTATTGTCAGGTTTATTAGAACCGCGCGCGGGCGTTGTGAGTGTGGATGGCGTGAGCTTATCGCATATTGATCCTGCGGATGTTCGTCGAGATATCGGTTTAATGGGACAAGGTTCAGGTTTATTTCATGGCACGATTCGTGAAAACTTGATGCTCGGAGCACCAATGGCAACAGATGATGCGATTGCAAAAGCATTGAATATTACAGGCACAGAAGATTTTATCCGTAAATTGCCAACAGGATTGGATCATGTCATTGCAGAAGGCGGACAAGGTTTATCAGGCGGACAAAGACAATCATTATTATTGGCGCGTGTATTGATTCGCAACCCATATATTTTGTTGCTTGATGAACCAACAGCAGCATTGGATGATGTGACAGAACGACATTTATTGGATGGTTTAAATGCTTGGGTCGCAGATAAAACAATGTTAGTGGCAACGCATAAAATGAGCATTGTGAATATGGTGGATCGAATTATTGTGATTGATAATGGTCAGATTGTTTTAGATGAATCGAAAGATGTAGCGCTGGCTAAATTATCTGGAAAGATCAAATAATATAAAGGAGTATTCATGAATAATATGTCGAAAGACGATCATGTTCTATTATTAGATTATGATGAAGATAAGCACCGTTACAACGATCAAATCAATGATGCTGAGATTGTTAAATCATCGCGCATCATTTGGCTGAGTTTCTTATTGATGATGGCTTTATTGGTTTGGTCTTACTTTGCTGTTTTGGTGGAAGTTTCATCAGGCGCAGGGAAAGTTGTACCCACATCGAAAGATCAAGTGATTCAATCTTTAGAAGGCGGAATCATCGCAGAGCTTTATGTGAAAGAAGGTGATGTTGTAGAAAAAGACCAAATTCTGGTTCAGTTGGACTTAACAAAAACAGAAGCGAATGTAGAAGAAAGTGCCGCAAAATATCGTGCAGGTTTAGCAAGCATTGCACGCTTGGAAGCAGAAGTGGATGGCAGTGAGTTAACATTTCCAGATGAATTGAAAAACTTCCCAGTACTGACATTAGCAGAAACGCGTTTATACAATACTCGTCAAACAGCTTTGGCGGAATCAGTTGGTAGTTTGCAGCGTTCATTGGAATTAGTTCAAGAAGAACTCAAATTAACTAAAGCGCTCGCAAAACAAGGCGCATCGAGTAATGTTGATGTATTGAGATTACAACGACAATTATTTGATCTAGAAATGAAGATCACAGATAAACAGTCAGAATATATGGTGAAAGCTCGTGAAGAGCTCAGCCGTACGCAAGCTGATGTAGAATCTTTGGAATCTATTATTAAAGGTCGAGCAGATTCTTTATCGCGTTTAACTTTAAAATCTCCAGTGCGCGGCATTGTGAAAAATGTGATGCTCACCACAAAAGGCGGCGTTGTGCCACCGAATGGCGAGTTGATGCAGATTGTGCCTTTGGATGATCAGTTGCTGATTGAAGCTAGAATGTCACCGCGAGATATTGCCTATATCTATCCTGGGCAAGAAGCGAAAGTTAAAATAACGGCTTATGATTATGCAATTTTTGGTGGGTTAGATGGCACAGTTAAAGTGATATCTCCTGATACGATTCAAGATGAAGTGAAGCCAGATGTTTTCTATTATCGCGTATTTATTTTGACGGATACGGATTCATTAATTAATAAACATACAGGCATTAGTTATCCAATTGTGCCGGGAATGGTTGCATCTGTGGATGTGAAATCAGGTGAAAAAACTGTGTATGATTATCTCATGAAGCCTTTTGGCAGAATCGCAGAAGCGATGCGAGAAAGATAAACGAAAAAGCGGTAATGAATTTACCGCTTTTTTTATGTCAGAATTTAGATAATTCAATAAATTATTACCCCATAAACTCGTCGTATGTAAATCTGTAATTATTAATTTGGTTTACATTCGTTATAAATTTAATCTATGATGTGCTCATTCTATTAAATGTGACGAGCAATAAATTATGAGTAAAAAAGTTTGGACGATTGAGGATGCTGAAAGCTTATTTCACAAGCCATTATTTGAATTACTGTTTCAAGCGCAGCAAGTGCATCGTGAAAATTTTGATCCAACGAAAATTCAAGTAAGCCGTTTGTTATCGATTAAAACTGGTAAATGTTCAGAAGATTGTAAATATTGTTCGCAAAGCGTGCGTTACGATACTGGCTTGGATGCAGAGAAGTTGATGGAAGTACAAAAAGTCATCGAAGCTGCGAAGAAAGCAAAAGAAGATGGCGCAAGTCGTTTCTGCATGGGCGCGGCATGGCGCAATCCAAAAGATCGTGATATGCCATATATTCAAAAGATGATCGAGGAAGTCAAAGGCCTTGGCATGGAAACTTGTATGACTTTGGGCAGCCTAACATCTGAACAAGCGAAAACATTGGCTGATACAGGTTTGGATTATTACAATCATAACGTAGATACTTCACCGGAATTCTATGGTGAAATCGTAACAACGCACAGCTATCAAAATCGTTTGGATACTTTGGATCATGTTCGTGAATCAGGTATGAAAATCTGTTCAGGCGGAATCATTGGTTTGGGCGAAACTGAGCGCGATCGTGCCTCAATGCTAACTCAATTGGCTAATATGTTAACACCACCAGAAAGTGTACCAATTAACCGATTAATTCCTATTCAAGGAACACCGCTGGGTGATAATGATCCTGTGGATGATTTTGATTTTGTGCGCACAATCGCTGTTGCAAGAATCATGATGCCAAAATCTATGGTGCGTTTATCTGCTGGCCGTGAAAATATGTCATCAGAATTGCAAGCATTGTGCTTCATGGCAGGTGCAAACTCGATTTTCTATGGCGCTAAATTATTAACAAGCCCAAATGCGGATCAAGATGATGATAATGCATTATTCCAGCGTTTAGATTTAACGCCAGCAGAAAGTCCAATGCTAGAAAGCTGCTAAATCATAGAATTATCCCTAAATTGTGTCATTTGTGAGAGTGCCCTGAGCGTGATAGAATCAGGGCACTTTCTTTTTATATAAACGATTTGGCAGATTCATCTTGTAAATATCATAATAATCAAGAAGAATGGCTAAGTTATGCAGCTAATTGTGGGTAATATATGGAAACACTGACACTTTCTAAAGTCGCTCATGCCAATGGTGAAATGACTTTGCCGGGCTCAAAAAGTATTTCGAATCGCGCGCTATTATTGGCGGCTTTATCGGAAGGGCAAACGCATTTGCGCGGATTATTGGAAAGTGATGATGTTCGCTATATGAAAGAAGCTTTAACGGCTTTGGGTATTCAATTGGAAACCATTAACGATACAGAAAGTGTTTTGTCAGGTTCGCCATCAGGTTTCTCAAATAAAGATGCAGAATTGTTCTTAGGCAATGCAGGCACAGCGTTTCGTTCTTTAACCGCGGCACTTGCACTGAATCAAGGACATTATGTATTGAAAGGCATTCCAAGAATGCACGAGCGCCCGATTGAAGATTTAGTGATTGCGTTGCGCTCTATGGGATTATCTATTGAGTGCTTAGAAAATGAAGGTTATCCACCTTTAGAGATTTTCCCTGCGGAAATTACAGCGGATTCAGTTTCTGTGAAAGGCTCTGTTTCTAGCCAATATTTAACAGCATTATTGTTATCAATTCCGATGACGAAAAAAGCAATGACGATCCAAATAGATGGCGAGTTAATTTCTAAGCCATATATTACGATCACATTATCCATGTTGAAAGATTTTGGCATTGTGGTGGAAAATCGTAACTGGGAATCTTTTTATATTCCTGCGCACCAAACATATCAATCGCCGCGTGATTATTATGTGGAAGGCGATGCTTCAAGTGCATCTTATTTTGCTGCAATGGGCGCGATCGCCGGTGAAATAACCATGCACGGCATTGGCAATAAAACGATTCAAGGCGATGTTGAGTTTTTACGCGCATTAGAAATGATGGGTGCAATCGTAGAATGGCACGATCATCATGTTGTGGTGAAAAAGCCAAATCAACCATTGAAAGGCATTGATTTAGATTGTAATCATATTCCAGATGCAGCGATGACTTTGGCTGTTTTAGCATTATTTGCTGAAGGTAAAACAACGTTGCGCAACATTGGCAGCTGGCGAGTGAAAGAAACAGATCGCATTCATGCAATGGCAACAGAACTAACGAAAATGGGCGTTGATGTTGTGGAAGGCGAAGATTTCATTGAAATTACGCCGCCAGCACAATTGAAAGAAAATGTTTCGATATTCACATATGATGATCATCGCATGGCAATGTGCTTTTCATTGTGCAGTTTTTTAGTGCCTGTGATTATCGAAGATCCAAAATGCGTGAATAAAACATTCCCAACATATTTCGCTGAATTCAGCAGATTGGCGCATTAATTCATGGTGAATGGATTAGGTTCATTATATAAGCGTTCATTATCTTTGGTGGAACTGATGATTATTTCTGTGATTGTCGCAATTGTAGTGACGATCCTTGGGCAGAAATTTCTCGGCTTTGATGATGATAGTAAAAGCGTTGCTGTGAAGCAAAATATTCGTTCCATTGAAGGCGCGCTCAATTTATATTTTAAAGATGCAGGCGAATATCCATCAACGCAGCAAGGCTTACAAAGTTTAATTATTAATCCGCAGTTACCGCAATGGGGCGGACCTTATTTATCAGAGAATTTGATCATTGATCCTTGGGGACAAACATATCATTACGAATCATCAGGTAAAGATTACATTATATTTTCTCTAAATAAATAGAATAATGATGATAGAAAAGCCCTGATTGATCAGGGCTTTTTGATTAGAGGGCTTTTTGCATAGCACACCGGCTATGAGCTTCTAAGCCAGCTTCAATTTCTTCATCGAGAATATCCATTAAAAAGCTGGATAATGTGCTTTCTTCCAATGTTATATAACCTTGTCTTTCATAAAAAGGTGCATTCCATGGAATATCTTTGAATGTGGTTAATGTAATGATAGTAATGCCACGATCATGCATGATTTGTTCAACTGTATTTAACAAAGCACGGCCAACGCCTTGGCTTTGCCATGCTTCTGTGACAGATAATTCACAAATATGAAATGTTTTATTGTATTCCACGCCATTGATAAATCCGACTGGCATTTCATCATGTACTGCAACCCAACTATTTCGGGCTTGAATATAGTTTTGGTGCAAGGATGTTGGTTGAACTTCATCATCAGCTAACCATGCTAAATCTTTATCTTGTTTAAAGATTTGTGCTGCTGATCGCTCGATTTCTGGCAGATGTTCAACATCGCCTGATCGGGCTTCACGAATTGTAATGGCTAATTCGACCATAGATGCAATAACCTACTAATTAACTAAATATTCGGGGAGTGTACGCTAAATGCTGATTGTAGCGTATTAATTTCTCGTTCAATGCTATAAAAGTCAGGAATTGAAGGCACTTTGATTAGATCTGTTGGTTCATCAAATTGTGCAGAATTCGCCAACGTTTCAAATAGATAAAGAATTTTTGCTAATTCATTATCGGTTAATATTGGGCGATTTGGATTTTCCGCAGCATGTTCCAATAAAAATGCTAATTTTTCCATAGAGTAAATGATCGGCCAATAATATTCAATTAGTGCTTTATTCTTAGGAATTTCTCCAATAGCAGCTGTATATAAAGCTGTTAAATTGGATAAATTGGTTTTCATTTTAATTAAGCGGGTTTGAATTTGATGTTGTGTGCTTCTCTTAGGCGTAGAAAAAAGTAAGAGAACCATTTGTGATTGATTGCGAAGTGTTCGCATGAGAATCCTTGGGATGCGAATTGAAGCTGAGCGTTTGCCCATTAGCAGAACGCCAATCAGGCCAATTGCGCTACCAATCACAACATCTATAATGCGGGCGCTCGAGAAATGGAAGAAGGAAAATTGTCCTTGTGTGATGGTTTCAGCCAAAAGAAGGGCATTTGGCGTGATAAAAATAACTGCTAAACCATAGTTTTTGACAATGAGCATCTCTGTCATCAATGTGAAAGAAAAAATGATCAGCGCTAAAACATAACCAGAAGGATGAAAATATAAAATAGTGCTAGCTATAATAATACCAATGAAAGTACCTATAGAACGTTGAATAGCACGATAATATGTTGCAATCATTGAAGCGCCAGACATAATCGCAACGCATGATAATGGAATCCAATAAGAACGCGTAAAGTGAAAACCATAAGCAATCAATGCGGCGATTGTTGTAATGACGCCAAATCTTACGGCTGTGACAAAGACTAAAGAGTTGCGATCTAAGGCATTGGCAAGAATATCTTTAATGGAGTAATCATAATGATGTGTAATAGATTTAAGCGATTCAACTGGAGTAATGAGTGCTTTTTGCATGGCTTCTAAATGTTCTTGTAGCACTTTATCTTGTAAAGCTAGATCATTTTTTGGTTGGTAATCTTTTAAGTTTTTTTTAAGATTGTTTGAAATATTTTTGAGATATTCTGTTACTTCTATTGGCAATGATTCTGTTGCATGAGCACAATGATTACCTAAATAGAGCATATATTCATTGGCTTCAACAGCTAAATGAAGCAATCTAGTATAAGTTTCTGAAGGCGACCAAGGTAATTGCCCTGCAATCAATGTTTCATCAGCTTCCTTTAGTGCAGCCATCGTTAAATATTTTTCATGTTGGAATTTTTCTGTGCCAACGCTCTCTGTGAGTTTGATGAGTTGTAAATATGCTTTTTGCAGTGATTGTATTTCAGGGCGATGTGGATGAATCAGAAAGCCTGACATCGCAATGATCCACGATAATGCAGCACCTAATCCTACTAAACCGGCTCTACTGAATGCACCTAATATATCCACATGTGGCATATCTGCTGTGATTGCAAAAATTAAGATGAAGAACATCGCCGATGGTCCAATGAATTTTAGTGCATTGAAAATAAATATCGAAACGGCAGCGATTAATCCCATAATAATTGCAGCGGCAATTGGATAAGGTGCGATTAATGAACCCAAAAATGCTGATAATATGATGGCAATGCCAACGAATAGTAATTGTTTGGATAATAATGCATAAGGAATCCTAAATGCATATAAATAAGTAAATCCACCTAAGCCAATGATTAAGCCTAATTGTAATTGATTAAAAAAGATGCCGATAAAAATAGGAATTGTCATTGAAAGCGCCGCGCCAATTCCGCGTTCCCAAGGTGCGGAACGATTATTGACTGCCATAGCTTCGCGAATGATTGACCACAATTTTTCTTTCATGTGATATTGCTCCTTATTTTGAATCATACGAATAAATCAGTATAAGGAATTTATAAATTATTCACGAATTTCAAAAGAGACTTTATCAACTTTTTGTAATGAATCTTGTACACTTAAAGTATGAATGCCAGTTTTTAACGTTTGAATATCTAGTTCAGGATTCTCGAGTAATTGACCATCTAAATACCAACGAAATGGTTCATTGCCTTGTGCATTGAGCTGGATTGTATATGGGCTTTTAAAAATAATGCTCTCATTTTGCAATGTGAGAATCTGTACAGATTGCATGGTCACATCTTCAATATTCAGCAATTTCGGCCAGCCTGAATGGGGCATTTCTCCAGGCGCATCATACAATGTTGGCGGTGTTTTGCCATCAATTGTATCGATATCATAACGTTCCAAACATGATTCAATAGGTACTTCGGTAATTTTCCGTCCGCTTGGCCAACAGATTGTGGCAGATTGAATGCCATAAGGTTTAGATAGGGAAGTTTTATCTTTTGGTAAATAATTAAAAATATCAAAAAGCATTGGCGTTGCATAACGATTGGCTAATGCACCAACATTTGGCACACCATCAGGGCGACCAATCCAAACGCCAACTGTCCAATCAGGCGTTGTACCAATTGCCCAACCATCACGATAACCATAACTTGTGCCTGTTTTCCAGGCGATTTTTCTAGGATTGAAACGGTTCGCAGGACGAACTTGGCTCAGGATTTTATGTGTAATCCATGCAGATTCTGGCGATAAAATGGATTTGCCACTTGTGATGGCTTTAGATGTTGTAGTGATTGGATAAACTCTGCCTTCTGTGGATAAGCTTGAGAATAATCGTACTTGCTCCCATAAAGAAATACCAACACCGCCCAAGATTATGCTCAAAGTTGGTTCAGAAACATGTAATTCAATATTGGCATCTCTTAATTTTTTTACAAAATAATGTGGCGTTAAATGTTGAAATACTTGAACAACAGGTACATTTAAAGATGTTTGCAGTGCTTTGAACATTGGTATGGCACCACGAAATTGATCATCGAAGTTTTTAGGAAAATAACCATCAAAACCACGTTTAACATCTGTTAGCAAGCTAGCTTCGTGGATGATGCCGTAATCCATTGCCATTCCATAAGCAAATGGTTTTAAAGTTGACCCAGGTGACCGAATAGCTTTTACGATATCCACATAACCAAATCGATCATGATCAAATAGATCGGAGGAACCAATGTAAGCATAAACTTGATGGTTATGATTATTCACAATTAAGACCGCAGAGGAAATTTTTTCTGGCCAAGTTTGGCTCTGGTTTTTAATAAATTTCTCAAGTTTTCTTTGTAAGTTTACATCAATCGTTGTGTAAATGATGTGCTGATCTGGCTGTTGTTTATGAAGAGTTTCTGATAATAATGGCGCTGAGAATTGAGTTTTGGAAGGACGATAATTCACAGGCTCTTGTTGATAACGTTTCATATCTTCAATAGAAAGATGACCAAATTCAGCTAAGCGATTTAATACTTTATTGCGTGCAATTTTGGCTTTCTCTAAAGAGTGATCAGGTCGGTAAATACTTGGGCGCTGTGGCAAAGCAACTAATAAAGCACTTTCTGCAATGTTTAAGCTATTGGCATCTTTGGAAAAATAGCGCCAACTTGCAGTTTGTACACCTTCAATGTTACCGCCCATTGGCGCAATATTCACATATAAAGTTAGAATTTCTTCTTTAGTTAATGCCATTTCTAATTGAATGGCTCGAAACATTTGCTCTGTTTTGCCAAGCATTGTGCGTTCATGAGGATACAATAAACGAGCCACTTGCATGGTTAATGTGGAACTACCCGAAATAACTTTACGATTAGTGATGAACTGTCCTGCTGCTCGGATTGTTGCGAGAGGATTGACACCAAAATGTTGATAAAAATAGCGATCTTCATAGTTAATCAGTGCATTGAGATATAATGGATTAATATCTTTTAATTCCACCCAATGGCGGAACATTCCATCATGATCAGAAAATTGCCTTAAGATTTGTCCATTTCTATCCACAACCACTGTGGATGGTTCAATTTTAGGAATTTCTAAAGGATTGAAATAATTAAATAGACCAAAAGCACTGACAACAGAAAACGAACTTGCAACAATTGTGTAAGTCGAATATTTAAATAATTTCTTGAAATTAAGATGCATAGTCGTGCTTTTGGGAAAAAATTGTGTGGTGATTATATCTAGAAACACCTATTCTATAGAAATGCGCTGTAATAATAATGAAATATTCACACTATAATATATAAAGCATGATCAATTAATAAGGAGTCAAATATGATGGAACGTGCAATTTTTGCGGGTGGTTGTTTTTGGTGTATGGTTCATCCATTTGATGAATTGCCTGGCATTGAGAGTGTTTTATCTGGCTACACTGGTGGCGTGACTCAAAATCCAACTTACCAAGATGTTTGCAATGGGCAAACAGGTCATATAGAAGCGGTTGAAATTCTCTTTGATTCTGCACTAATGGATTACAAAACATTGTTGGAAATTTATTGGCAACAAGTGGATCCAACGGATGCTTTAGGCCAATTCCAAGATCGTGGTGATACGTATCGCCCAGTGATTTTTTATACATCAGAAGAACAAAGAATCTTGGCTGAAGAAAGTAAACGTGCTGTGCAATTGAGCGGAAAATTCCGAGAACCAATTGTGGTAACGATTGAACCTGCACAAAAATTCTATGTGGCAGAAGAATATCACCAAGATTTTTATCGTAAAAGTCCTGAGCGCTATGCATTAACATCAGCATTGCGTCATCATTTTTTAAAAGAAATCTGGCAAAAATAGATGATTATTTTAAATATGTACTAAAATTATTTAAATAAATATTTAAGTTTTGAATGGAAATGTTAAGTAAAAACTATTTTGATAATGGTTTTTATAGTATAATTTCTAGACATAAGTCATAAAAACATCTTATTTATCATTATATAACTGCAAAACTTTGATTCCTCACAGTTGATGTTTTCAAGGTTTACGAGAGATTATCACTTATTTATAAATAACTTAATGATAATCCTTGCGCTCATTAAGATAAATTAATGTTCTTGCTAGTATAATGAAAAACAATATAGACAATTACTAATTGTGAGAGAAATATAGTGAAAAAACGTAAAGTATTATACAAAATGCTATTGCTGGCAATGCCTGCTATTGGACTTTCTATAGCACATGCTGATACACCTAAAGTATTTAAACCTTCTCCTGAGCCTGTGTTCAGTACACCAAGAGCGAAGCCAAATATCCACATGGTGCTAGATGATTCTGGGTCGATGGGAGCAAGTGATGTCAAATTGAATGGTAGGATGGTTACTCGAGTTAGAGCCTTGGAATATGCCGTTGAATCATTGATTAAGAAATATAATGATAAAGCATATTTAGGTGTTTCTTTACTTAATCAACCTGGCAAGGATGGTAGTGGAAGAGCTGGTGGTGTAGTTCGATTGAAGTTACATGATTATTCGAAGTATGATTTAACTTCTTTGACGAATTACACAAATCAGTTAATACGTGCTAGTGGTGGTACGCCAGTACGACCTTCAATATATGAAACAATAAAAATGTTTCGAGGGCAACCAGTGTCTTATGAAGGAACAAGTGCCACGTGGGATAGAATTTTTCATAAGAATGGAACATATTCGGACTTTTATAAATATGCCCAATTAGATACGCCTTTACGTTATCGCTGTCAGCAAAATCATTTGGTTGTCATGACAGATGGTGATCCTAATGGCGAAACAGCATACGGTGTAGGGGTGGGTGATTATAAGGCTTTTGGCCTATCAAAGACTTCAGGCTATGAGCATGGCGGTGTGAATTTATCGGCTCAGGTGAACTTGAAAACTAAAGGGGCTGCACTAGGTAAAATTGCTGCAAATGCAGACTTACGTTATGCGCGTAAGCCGCTTTGCGATAGTAATGGCGAAAATTGTACTGAAAAGTTACTGGATGATGCTGGTAAGCCATGGGATGATGAATTATCAATGCCAATGCCTATCAATATGCATACTGTAAGTTTGCAGGTTAAACCTGATGCAACATTCTATACGGAGCTCACAGAGGCAACTGGTGGGATGAATTTAGGATTTGAAAAAAATGGTTCTGCAGAAGATTTATTATTAGCATTTGATACTATTTTTTCATCTATCGTTTTGAGTACAAGTAGTACACTTTCAATGAATGACCGTATTCACTCAGATATGTTGGCAAAGATACCATCTGTGGATGCTAGTGGTAACGTAGATCTCAAATCATTGGGGACAATTCGTTACGATACTATTTATGATTTTAGACAGAATTTTGGTAGTGTTCGAGCTATGGTGCCATATATTAGTGGTTATGATGCATCGAAGAAAAAAAATCCAAAAGACCCTAATGATAAAGGGGAAGCAAAGGTTGCTACTTATGAATTATGGAGTACAGATAAGTCTATAACTCCAACGCAAGGTAGATATGTAACACTAGCTAATAACTCTCCAGGTATGAACTTGATTGAGTTAAAAGCTGAACAAAATAATGCTGGTTATAAGCAATTTCATTCTATCGATAAGAACTTCACAACAAACCATATGGATTGGTTAATTAATTTCAAAAAGACAGACAATTTAGATGGGCTGCGTGCTAGATTAAATCCATTAGGAAGTATTACTAACTCTGATATTACAACGGTTAATAAAGATATTCTAAATATCAATGTTAATGAAAAAATGATGGGGGGAAATCTACGTTTAGGACTGAATAATTGGTTGCTCTATAAAGCAATGCATCAGCCTAAGAATTTATTAATTGTGGGTGATAATGATGGTTTTATTAGTTTCATTAATGCACAACGTGGATTAACAGGTTCTCACAAAGGTGGGCAAAGAGATACTGCATATTTCCCTCAAATGTTAGTACCTAGATTCCAAGAAATTGCAGGAGCATTGCAAAAAGAAACATTGGTTATGGATGGTCGCACTAATTTAGTAGATGCTCAGGTATATCAAACGGGTGGTAAAGATGGCGGCAACTTGTATGCGACTCTTGGTCTAACTGCAATGGGCGGTGGTGGTAAAGGTTTCGTAGGTTATCGTTTATATGCTGATGGTGTTGATGTTGTTAATAAAGAAATCAGTAGTGGTAAGAGACAAGCGAGTCCAAAAGAAAATGAGGTTTATCATAAGGTAACACCATTATTTGAAATTACTAATGAAACTGTTAACTCAAATAAAGAAAAAGTTTTTAAAGATTTAGGTTACACATATTCAGGTTTTGAATTCTTTAATCGTATTGTTGATGGTAAAGGACAAGCTGTTGCTGTTTTTGGTAATGGTTTTGGTACAGATAAATCTGTGTTGTATTTTATTGATGCTTACACAGGTAAAAAGCTACATGAGATTGTGTTAGATCCTAATGGTAAAGGTGCTGCAACACCTTCGATTCTTGTGAGTGAAGACGGTGCAGGCGGTCAAAAAATAGATAGAGTTTATGTGGGTGATTATTCTGGGACTTTGTATAAAGTAGAATTTATCAATGGTGATTTTACGTCACCAACTGCGGAAGTTACATCTCTATTTAAAGCACCTGAAAGTGTGAATTTTGGGCAATCAGCAATTTCTATTAAACCATTAGTTGTTAAAGCTAAGAATTCTAACTTATATCGTATATTTTTTGGTACAGGTTTGGCTGCGAGCTTAGAGTTAGATCGAGGCGACCATTCTTTGGTAACTCATGGCCTTTATGGTATTACAGATATTCCAGGTAAATTTAGTACAAAATCTACAAAAGCAGCCAGCAAGAGCGATCGTTCTTTAGAACCTTTACTAACAGTTAAGAATTTAAAGAAAGGTGTTGTTAACTATAAAGATAGCAAGAAACCTAATTATGAAAAATTAGATAAGTATGAATTAGAGTTGCAGACACCAACAGATAGTGCGAATGATCAAGGCAGTCAAAATGAAAATGGTTGGTACATGGTATTGGCTGCGGATAATGATGGCATAACAGGTTCAAAAGGCGCTTATGGTAGTAATGTTGGAGATATTGGTTCTGGTGAACGAGTGATCCGTGATCCGCAATATGATGCTTATCATGATGCTGTTATATTTTCTACATGGGCAATCCGTGAGAGAGAAGGACAATTAACAGTTGGTGCGAATAGCGATCCATGTGTATCAGATTTAGCGTATGGTAAGGTTTTATCATTTAAAACTAGAACCGGTGGTCATGCATCTAATATCAGTCTTGTGAATAAGGGTACAACTGGTACAGCGCAAGGTGTATTGACAGGGGATAGTATCTTTAGTGCACCAGAAGGAAATAACTCCTCAGGATTGGCTGATTTAGATAAAGGCACGCAAACAGATATTGCAGATACAAAAGAAAAAGATAAAACAACCGGAAAAGAAACAATTACTTCTACTGGCATTGTGAACAGTGAAAACAGTTCATATGAAATGAATGAGAAAAACTCTGGTGTTTATTGTGTGAGCGGTATTGATGGTAAGACCGAATGTGAAGAAATAAAGCGTTCAGGTGATGGAGATGACGATGATGAAAATGGGGGCGGCGGTTCGAATAAAAAGCCTGTTAGACTCAGTATCCAAACACTATTAAACGCATAATTTTCATGTTATTAATGCTAAAAAAACCCTGATCATTTGATCAGGGTTTTTCTTATCTGTTATAAAATATTACAGGCTTAAAGTTTCAATCCTAAGCCTTTTGCAACGCCTTCACCATAAGCTTGATCAGCTTTTAAGAAATGTGCAATTTGCGCGCGCTGAATATATTCATCAATGCCAGTCATTGAGCCAACAATATTATCGATCAACAACTGTTTTTGTTCATCATTCATGATTCTGAATAAATCGCCGGCTTGGCTGTAATAATCAGTATCTTCACGATGATCATATTGGAACACGCCGCCATCTTGACCTTGATTGTAAGTAGGTGCTTTGTGATCAGTTTGCTTAGGTGCATCACTGAAACTATTCGGCTCATAGTTAGGGCGGCTACCTTGATTGCCATCAAAACGCATTGAACCATCACGTTGATAATTATCGTATGGACATTTTGGCGCATTTACAGGCAATTGTTGATAGTTCGTACCAATGCGATAACGCTGAGCATCGGCATAAGCGAAAACACGGCCTTGTAACATGCGATCAGGTGATAAGCCTGTACCCGGAACTGTATTACTTGGCGCCATTGCTACTTGCTCAACTTCTGCGAAGTAATTAGATGGATTGCGATTTAAGACAATTTCGCCCACTTCAATCAATGGATAATCTTTATGTGACCAAACTTTCGTGACATCAAATGGATTCTCTTCACGATTGGCAGCTTCTTCCTCGCTCATCACCTGAATATAAACGCCCCATTTAGGATAATTACCTGATTCAATTGCATAGTATAAATCGTCTTGTGAATAATCAGGATTTTCTCCACCCAATTCTTCTGCGCGTTTTGGATGAATCGTTTTGATGCCTTGTTTTGTTCTAAAGTGCCATTTGATCCAAGTGCGAACGCCATCTTTATTCACTAAGCTATAAGTATGGCTACCATAACCGTGCATATGACGGAAACCATCAGGAATACCACGATCAGAGAATAAAATTGTTACTTGATGTAATGATTCAGGTGATAAAGACCAGAAATCCCACATTGCGCGCGGCGATTTTAAGTTTGTGCGTGGATCACGTTTTTGCGTATGAATAAAATCAGGGAATTTGATTGCGTCGCGAATGAAGAAAACTGGCGTATTGTTACCAACAACATCAAAGTTACCTTCATTTGTGTAGAATTTAACAGCAAAACCACGAGGATCACGTGCCGTATCAGCAGAGCCACGTTCACCACCAACAGTTGAGAAGCGAATGAATACAGGTGTTTCTTTATTAACATCAGAGAAAAGATCAGCGTGAGTATATTTTGTCACATTATTTGTCACGGTGAAAATGCCATAAGCACCTGAGCCTTTAGCATGTACGCGGCGTTCTGGAATGTTTTCACGGTTAAAGTGAGCCAATTTCTCTACTAAATGAAAATCTTCTAAAGAAACAGGACCACGACGACCAGCTGTGATTGAATTTTGGTTATCTGCAATAGGCGAGCCATTTGCGCTTGTTAAAGTAATTTTACTCATTGGTTTTGCTCCTCAAGTGAAGTGAATACCTAAAATAATAAATGAATTTTAATCAAGGAAAGAGACATTGGCTAATTAAGAGTTTCTCTTTGCCTTATAAGAAATATTTATTAATAAAAACCTATAATTGTGGATAACTATATTTATATCTTTATCTTAAAATAAATAATATGATTTATATCAATAATATATGTTGTATTGAAAAATTTCATTGTATAAGTAATGTTTATCGTTTGGTGGAATAATTCTTAATCAACAATATGCGATAATTACACAACTTTATAACGCCATAGGACGATATCAATGAAACTATTCAGGAAATCTTTGCTTGCGGCTTCGCTATCCATGCTTCCCATGTTTGCTTATGCTCAAGTAGAATCCATCAATTTAGCAAAGTTCAATGATCAAGAGACAATCACTGTATTTTTTGATTCACCACAAGCATTCAAAACAGATCAGCTACAGAACTTATTTAAAGTCGAAAAATACGATTATGAAGATTGGGAAAGAAAGCCAGATATTCAAGGCAAATGGCACTTGAGTAAAGATGGTTATCGCTTATCTTATTATCCTGTCGGTTCTGGTGATTATCATGTACGTTCAGGAGATTTTAAAGATAACAATAACTCTGAATACAGCGAATATATGTACATTGGTGAAGATTCAGAGGCTGTAAAAATTGTTGGTCGTGGACCTGTGATGCCATTGACACAAGGCACATTGCCATTGGAAATGATCGGCACAGATGAAGTGGATGTTGAATACTTCAAAATTGATAATTTACCAAAATTTTTAGATCAATATTACATTGGTTCTAATATTGATCGTTGGGATTTGAATCGTGCTGTTAAAGAAATGACGGCAGAAGGAATCTTCCGTTATAAGATTCCTAATAACGTTCCACGTGAAACAAAATCTTTCCACAATGTGCCTGTGGATAAAAATATTAAGTCAGGCGCGTATATTGTTACAGTTAATCCTGCAGGACAAATTGATCGCACATTAGATACACGCATTTTATTCATTACAGATATGGGCTTGCATGCGCGTTTATATCCTAATGAAACAGTAATTGTGGGTAACTATTTTTCATCAGGCAAACCTGTGGATGGTGCAGTTGTTGAAGTTTGGCGTAATGAAAAAGGTCAACTAAAGATCACAGAAGATCTCTGTATGTTTGATTATGGTATTTGTGAGATCAAACAAAAATTATCTCGTGATGACATTGTGGTCGCAAAATATGGCAAGGAAGTTTCAGTATTACCATTGAAAGAAATTGCATTGGATCTCAATGATTTTGCTGTCGATGGTAAAGCTTATAGTGATCAAGTGGCTTATGTTTATAGCAACCGTGAATTGTATCGTCCCGGTGAATCAGTGCCTGTGAATATTATTCTGCGTGATCAGGATGGTAAAGCATTGCCTGAGCAACCGATTAATATCAAATTGATCAATCCTGAAAATAAAGTCGTGTATGAAAATACATTAGAAGCAACTGCCGAAGGTTTCTATAGTACTTACGTTTATACAAACTCTGACGATAAAACAGGCCGTTGGCGTGTAGAAGTTCGTACAGATGCAACATCAGCAAAGCCAAATGGCGAATTAACTCTATTTATTGAAGAGTTCATGCCAGAGCGTATGGAATTAACATTATCAGGTGTGAAAGATAACTATGATATGAAAGATTCTATTGGCTTGAAAGTGGATAGCCGTTATCTGTTTGGTGCACCTGCAAAAAATAATGATTATACAGTGCAAGGTAAATTGACTGTGAATCGTACGCCATTTGCCGCACATAAAGATTGGTTTGTGGGTAAAACTGCATTTCCATCAGAATTTATGCCTGACGAAATTAAATATGATCAGCAATTGAATAGCGAAGGTCATGCTGAGCATCCTTTATATTTAGGTTTAGAAGGCCCATTAGCGAAAAATATCTCTGCTGTATTGGGCTTAAAAGCTGATGTCACAGTGATGGATGGTGGCACAAGCGGTATTTCTCGTAGTTTTAATACAAGTTTCTGGCCAACACAGCCTGTGCCAGTCATTCGCCCAATGTTTGGCAAAGATGATTTAAGCTATGGCTCTAATGCTCAGTTTGAAATCTTTACTGCAAATATGGCAGGTAACTTAGGCAATGCAGAACTAAAATTAACATTGCGCTATAAAGATGATGCTTGTACTTGGGTTTATAATCCAAACTCAGGTTGGGATTGCCATGAAAACTATAAGTATCAAATTCGTGAGCAAAAAGTGATTAAAACTAGC
>JASLHB010000017.1 GCA_030149965.1 Wohlfahrtiimonas sp.
TTTAACATCAAATGCTTGAAGATCTAGATCTTGCTCATGACGCAAATATGCAACAGCAAATTCACGAATATTTTCTAAATCATTCACATCACCAGATGCAACAATACTACGATCATCAGCAATCACAGTTTTCTTAGCTAAAAAATCATTGGCAATTTCAACAATATAATCACCACGATAGCCATCCGCTGGCCATGAAGCATCATCTGGCTGAACACCATCAATGCGTGATTTTACAGATAGAGTTAAGTTGTCAATCTGCGCACCAGCATCGTTGTAATAAAATTCTTTTGTTACATCATATCCATTTGCAGCCATAATTCTCGCCAAAGAATCACCCACTGCTGCGCCACGACCATGACCAACGTGCAAAGGCCCCGTTGGATTTGCCGAAACAAACTCAACCTGTACTTTCATACCATCAGCTGAATTATTGTGACCATATTTATCTTGCTGAAGCATTACATCATTCAATTCATTGTAGTAAGCGTCCTTACTCAATGTGAAGTTCATAAAACCAGCACCCGCGATTTCAACTTTTGCAATCAATGGATTACTTGGCAACGCTGCAATTAATTTTTCTGCAATTTGTCTCGGTGAACTTTTCAATTCACGCGCCAACATCATTGCCAAGTTACTTGCAAAATCACCATGCGCAACATCACGTGTACGCTCAATGCTTGATAAAATTTTATCGGTTGGGATATTTAAATTTTCATTACTATTCAAAGTTTGAACAGCATCATTTAAAACTGATTCTATGATATTTTTCATTGATTTTTAAAACTTAATACTGATTGAATTTAGACAAAAGACCTAGCATTTTTTCATCCATATTTTTTGGAGTCGATTCTGCTTTAGTCTCTTGACGAATTTGAGGTGCTTTAGATTCTTTCTTCACAAAAGGCTTATCACCTTGTGGTTTTCTTTGTTTTGGTTTAGCTGCTCTTGCTTGCTGTTTTTTCTCAGCAAACTGAGCTTTCTTTTCAGATAAACGCTGAGCTTTCTCAGGTTTATTTTTTGCCAACCACGCTTCAATTTTTGCAATTTCTTCTTTTGCAGCATCTTTTTGTTCTTGTGGAATCTCTTCTGCTTGAGAGCCATCCAAGTTCAATCGATGCGTTGCATATAATAATGCATTTTGATAACGCAATTGACGCGTATAATTAAACATTGCCGCACGCAATGTCATCGAATTAAATCCCCATTCCGCCACAATTGGTTGCAATACTTTATGCATACCAATCGCTAAAGGCACAGCACGGCCTTGGCCTGCTTTAGGAAATACATTGGGATACTCAACTGATAAACGCGCCAACAATTCATTAGCAGCTTGCTGCTTCTGTTTCATTTTTTCACGTTTAGATTGAGCTTGATTATCAACTATTTCAGTAGTTGGCTCGATTGTTTCAGTTGTATCCAATAAGTTCTGTTTTTCTTCTGTCATGACATTAAGCAATTGTAAAATATAATAAAAAATAGTTTAAAAAAGGCGTCGTCACGCCTAAAGATAGCCATTTTATAGTATATATAAAATAATTGCATTACTATTCCTTAATTACTAGTATAATTGGCCCTATTTATTTCATTAATATTCTTATAAAAGAAGGATTTTGTATGGCACGTAAAAAGCTTTCGGTCTTATTGCCTCTATCATTATTATGCTTCTCCTCCTTTGCAATGATCGGAAATGCACAACCTGCTCGCTACACAGATCAAGTTGCTTTAGTTGTTGATTCTCATGCAATCACTCGCCAAGAATATAATTCAGCATTGTCTCAAGCACGTGCAGAATTTCGTGGTTCAGGTTTAAGTGATCAGGCAATTCAAGACGAAACAGTCAAAATGTTGGCCATCAGTAAAATCATGGAAAATTTTGCGCAAAATATGGGCATTAATATTCCAGATTCAGCAGTAAACGATGCAATTCTTGATATTGCATCTAGAAATCGCGCAACAGTTGCTGACTTAAAAGAATATTTAAAATATCAAGGCATTCCTTTTAATCAATTTAAAGAAAATATCCGTAAACAAATGATGTCTGCTGAACTACGTAATCAATTAATGCGCACAGTTCGAGTAACCAATGATGAAGTTGACATTTACATGCGTTCTGATGAATTCCAAAAACTCAAAAAAGAATTAGCGCAAAGTAAAACAGCTAATGTCAAAGTGCGTCACATTTTAATTCGTGTTGATAATGATGTGACAGAAAAAGAAGCTAAATTAAGAATTGATCGTTTACATGATCGTTTAGCAACTGGTGAAGGATTTGATGATATTGCTAAAGCGCAATCACAAGATCCTGTATCTGCTGCTAATGGTGGTGAAATTGGCTGGGTTGCTGCAGGTCAATTAGTACCAGAATTCGAAAAAGTTATGTTTAACTTAAAAGTAGGTGAAACAAGTAAACCTGTTCGCACTCCGTTTGGATATCACATCATTCGTGTCGAAGATAAAAAATTAGGTTTACCTGATGATTCACAAATCAAAAACATTGCTCGTGATTATTACTACCGTAAAAAAGCCAGTCAGCAATACAGCATTTGGCAAGATAAAATGCTAGCAGACGTATACATTGAGAGACGCCAATAACAGTGATGAATGAATATTTACAACTCGTGCGCCAACATCAGGCGCGCAAACGTTTTGGTCAAAATTTCCTAATTGACTATCCTTTAATTATCAAATTATTTCAGAGCATTCATGCTCAGCCTAATGATCGCATGATCGAAATTGGCCCAGGTTTAGGTGCATTAACGCGCCCTATTTTGGCCAATATTAAGGAATTAACTGTAATCGAATTGGATCGTAATTTAATTCCAATTTTATCATCGTTAGAAAATTTAACTATTGTTCATCAAGATGTTTTAACTGTTGATTTTCATGCTTTAAAAATAGATGACCGTAAGTTAAGAATAGTTGGAAATTTACCTTACAATATCTCTACTCCGATTATTTTCCATTTGTTAGCAGTTGCTGATATCATCAAAGATATGCATTTTATGCTACAAAAAGAAGTCATTGATCGTATGGCAGCGACGCCAGATGACAGTGAATATGGAAGATTATCAGTAATGGTTCAACGCCATTGTCAGGTTATTCCATTATTAACAATTCCACCAACAGCTTTTAATCCTGCACCAAAAGTCACCAGCCAATTTGTTCGTTTAGTACCCTATGAAACAGATCCTTTTGGCATTGAATCAGATGAAACTTTCTTTGATGTGGTTAAATGCGCATTCTCAATGAAACGTAAGACCTTACGCAATACATTGAAGCCATTATTCACACAAGAAGAAATTGAAGCATGTGGCATCGACTCTTCTTTACGTGCAGAAAAATTATCAATCGCAGAATTTGCAGCCTTATCTAATCAGCTATTCAAAAAGCGACAATCATAAAGGATGACAATGTATGGATGAAAAAGTATTAGGTGTTGTTGATTTAGGCTCTAATAGTTTTCATTTAGCCATCGTTCAAGAAGATAATGGTCGATTAGTTGTAATCGACCGAATGAAAAGCATGGTACAGCTTGCTTATGGTCTAACAGAAGATAAGCAACTGTTACCTGAAGCGCGAGAGAAAGCGTTAATATGTTTAGCGCAATTTGGTGAACGATTAGCAGAAATTGATCGTCATAATGTCCGCGTAGTTGGTACAAATACACTTAGACAATTAAAAGACAAATCCTTCATTCGTGAAGCTGAAAAAGCGCTTGGTGTTCCTATTGAGATCATATCTGGTCGTGAAGAAGCACGATTGATTTATTTAGGTGTAATTCAATATGTTGACCTCCATGATCAATTAGCATTAGTTATTGATATTGGTGGTGGCAGTACAGAATTAGTCTTAGGCAATAAAGATAAAATTCTTCGCGCTAGCAGCCTAGAAATTGGCTGTGTACGTTTATCTAAACATTTTTTCTCTGATGATAAAATTTCAAAGAAGCAAGTGCAAAGCGCTTCTCTATACTTGGAAAATGAATTATTACCATTCAATAGTAATTTGACAACAGAACCATGCCAATATTTTGGCGCGTCAGGCACAATTAAAACATTGAGAGAAATGATTCTGCAAGAGAATTTTGGTGACGATAAAATTACTATTGAAGCTCTCAAAAAACTCCTTAAAATTTTATTATCTTTAGGAACTGTAAGAGCAGTCGAAAGACGCTTTGATTTAACAGCTGAAAGAGCTCGTGTGATTTGTGGTGGGCTATTAATCCTCAAAGCCGTTATGGAGAAATTTGATATCAATGAGATTCAAGCCGTTGATACAGCTCTTCGTGAAGGCATCATTCTTGATTTGTTAGGCCGTATTCATAAAGAAGATATGCGCGATCTTACGATTGAGAGCTTAGTACATCGTTTTGGTGCAAATATTGAACAAGCCAAACGTGTTGAAGCCACTTCTCTATATATGGCTGAAAAAGTTAATCTCAGCACAGAAAGGTTAACAGACCCAAAACGCTATTTAAGCTGGGCTTCTTTATTACATGAAATTGGCCTGGCAATTTCTTATCATCGCCATTATAAGCACAGTGCATATTTAATTGAACATGCTGATTTAGATGGTTTCAGTCGTACAGATCAAAAGATTATTGCTGCCATTTTATATAATCATAAACGTCGTTTTAATTTAGATGACTTTGAATATCTTCCTGACTTCGTTATCCCATTAACTTTAATTCTGCGATTATCTGTATTACTACACCGTAGCCGTGAGCCACAACCAATGCCAGAATTTAATTTTATTTATGATAAGAAATTAATTACACTACAGTTTCCAAGAGGCTGGATTGCAGAACACCCTCTGATTCAACAAGATTTAGAATTAGAGTGTACATGGTTAGCAGAATTTAATCTCACAATTAACTGGCAATAAAATTAGACAATCAATATTGCTATTTATCTTTACCACTCTATAAAATGATTTTGCACTAAAATACAAACTCTATAGCTACAGAACTACTTCATTTTCCTCCTCAGATAGATCTACATCTACATCTACATCTACATCTACATCTACATCTACATCTACATCTACATCTACATCTACATCTACATCTACATCTACATCTACATGATACTTAAGATA
>JASLHB010000032.1 GCA_030149965.1 Wohlfahrtiimonas sp.
AAGTGCACGAAAGTGTATTATCACAACATTTTCAGACAAACCCCATAAAAGCTTACATCTAAATTCTAACTAATTATTGAAGCTTTGACCTTTTAATATTGAATTACTATTGAAGGAAATTTTAACATTCATGAGTAAAACTCTCGTTATCGTAGAATCCCCGGCTAAAGCTAAAACGATTAATAAATACCTTGGTAAAGACTATAAAGTCCTTGCTTCTTTTGGCCATATCCGTGATTTAATTCCTAAGTCAGGTGCTGTCGACCCTGATCAAAACTTCACCATGCATTACGAAGTTGTGGAACGCAATCAAAAACACATCAACGAGATTGTCAAAGAAATCAAAGATGCTGATACTTTATTATTGGCAACGGATCCGGATCGTGAAGGTGAAGCAATTTCTTGGCATATTAAAGAGTATTTGGAAGAAAAAGATAAACTCAAAGATAAGCATGTTGCGCGCGTTGTATTTCATGAAATCACAAAAAATGCAATTCAGGAAGCTGTCGCTAATCCTAGAGAAATCTCAATGGATATGGTTAACGCCCAGCAAGCTCGCCGCGCATTAGATTATTTAGTTGGTTTCAACTTATCTCCATTATTATGGAAAAAAATCAGCCCAGGATTATCTGCAGGCCGCGTTCAAACACCTGCCCTTCGCATGATTTGTGAGCGTGAAGATGAAATCGAAGCGTTTACAGCGGAGGAATATTGGACAATTGAATCTCAGTTAAAGCATAGCGAATCTATATTCAAAGGGCGTTTAACTGAATTTGATGGTGCAAAAGTAGAACAATTTTCATTCATTAATGAAGCAACTGCATTTGCAACTAAAAATGCATTGATTACAACTTTTGGCAAACAAATTCCTGTTTACAATATTGATCGCAAACAACGTAAACGCAATCCAACGGCACCATTCACAACATCTACAATGCAACAGGAAGCGGCGCGTAAATTAGGCTTCTCTACAACTCGCACAATGCGCACAGCACAAACCTTATATGAAGGCGTTAATACTGGCTCTGAAACCGTCGGTTTAATCACTTATATGCGTACGGATTCTGTGACATTAGCGAAAGAAGCTGTGGATGAAATTGCCGCATTTGTAAAAGGTCGTTATGGCGATGACTATTTGCCAGAAGAGCCACGCGTTTACAAAACGAAATCAAAAAATGCTCAAGAAGCTCATGAAGCGATTCGCCCAACTTCAGCATTCCGTCATCCTGATGAATTAAAAAACTATTTATCTTCTGATCAATTCCGCTTATATGAATTGATTTGGAAGCGCACAATCGCATCACAAATGGCTTCTGCCATTATGGATACAGTTGCTGTGGATTTAGGTCAGAAATCATTACATACATTCAGAGCCAATGGTTCAACCATTCTCTTTCCTGGTTTCATCATCGTTTATACTGAAAGCTTTGATGACAAGAAAGATGATGCAGATGATGAAAAAATCCTACCCAATATGGAAATTGGTGATTTAGTTAACATTGAAGATATCATCGCAACTCAGCATTTTACTGAACCACCACCAAGATTCTCAGAAGCTTCATTGGTTAAAGCGCTAGAAGAGCATGGCATTGGCCGCCCATCTACTTATGCTTCTATTATTTCAACATTACAAAATCGTGAATATGTGACAGTTGATGCACGCAGATTCTTCCCAACAGATGTTGGTCGAATTGTTTCTCGCTTCTTGACTGAGCATTTTACACGCTATGTGGAATATGATTTCACTGCAAAAATGGAAGATGATCTAGATGAAGTAGCCGAAGGTCAGTTAGCATGGATTCCATTGATGGAAGAATTCTGGTCACCGTTCCAGAAGCTCTGCAAAGAAAAAGAAGAATCTGTATCTCGTGCAGATGTTGCACAAGCTCGTGAATTAGGCATTGATCCTCAATCTGGCAAACCTGTTTCTGTTCGCATTGGTCGCTTTGGACCTTTTGCTCAAATTGGTGATAAAGATGATGAAGGCAAACCAAAATTTGCATCACTTCGTAAAGATCAGAGAATCAATACAATTTCATTAGAAGAAGCTTTAGAACTCTTCACGTTGCCTCGTGATTTAGGTCGCACAGAAGACGATGAATTGATTCGTGCAAATATTGGTCGTTTTGGGCCATACATTCAATATGGTAAGAAATTTGTTTCACTGAAAGAAGATGATCCTTACACGGTTGAATTACCACGTGCTTTAGAAATTATCGAAGCACATAAAGCTGCTGAAGCTGCAAAATTCATCAAGGCATTTGAGGCTGAAGGCATTCAAGTGTTGAATGGCCGCTGGGGACCTTACGTCACAGATGGTGAGAAAAATGCTCGCATTCCAAAGGATCGTGAAGATCCTGAAAACTTAACATTAGAAGAGTGCCAAGAGTTGTTGGCAAAAGCACCTGCTAAAAAAGGCAAGAAAACTACAAAGAAAGCCCCTGCTAAGAAAGCTGCGGCTAAAAAACCTGCAACAAAGAAGACAGCGAAAAAAGCCGCTGATTCTGATGCAGAAAAACCTAAAAAAGCGGCCGCTAAAAAAGCACCTGCCAAAAAAGCTGCAACAAAGAAAACCGCAACCAAGAAAGTAGCGAGCGAATAAAATATGAGTGATCTAAAAAACACGAACATTTTAGTGGTGGATGATGAAGAAGATATTACTGATCTCATTAAAGACATTTTGGAAGATGAAGGCTTTACTGTTCGCACAGCCTTCAATGGCAATGCTGCACAACAAGCCATACAAGATAGTAAGCCTGACTTAGTTTTACTCGATATTTGGATGCCAGATATTGATGGTATTTCTTTGATGAATGAATGGAAAAAGACTTATCAATCTCTGCCTTTTTCTGTTGTGATGATGAGTGGACATGGCACATTAGAACATGCCATTGAAGCCACAAAATTAGGTGCGTTTGATTTCTTAGAAAAACCTTTAACATTAGCAAAATTAATTGCCGTGGTAAAACGTGCACTCAAAGAACAGATTATTCAACCTACATTGAAACCTCAATCTTTAACACCACAATTTACGATTGAACCTGTTGGTAAAAGCCCATTAATGTCATCACTTCGCACAAAAGCGAAGCAAATTGCAGAATCAGGTAATCGAACAGTTTTATTAAATGGTGAATTAGGCTCAGGTAAACATCTATTTGCTCATTACATCCATTCTTTGTCTGATCGCAATCAAAATCCAATCATCGCGATGAATCTCGATCAATTGAATGAAGATAATATTGAAGAAACTCTGCTTGGCAAAGAAGATGGTACGTTAATCACGCAAGGCATTTTAGAACAAGCCAATGGCGGCAGCATTATCCTAGAAAATATTGCTCAGCTTAGCTTGGAAGCGCAAAACAAATTAGCCAACATCATTAATGACAGTGACTATTTCCGCATCAATGGTAAAAATTTACTTTCTAAAGATGTGCGGTTCATTGCAATTTCACGCGATGATTTGTCTGTACTTGTGGATGAAAAAGAATTCAGTGAAGTACTATTTTACAAATTAAATGTATTGCCGCTAGATATTCCTTCTCTCTCGTCTCACCCTGAAGATGTACCTGATTTAATTGCCTTCTATGTTCATCATTTTGTGGAAGAAGAACATTTACAATATCGACATTTCCCAATTGCTGTTCAAAATCGCTTACGCAATCATACTTGGCATGGCAATGTTCAAGAATTAAAATCCATTGTTCAACAACTCTTGATCTTAGGTAAAAGTGAAGAAGTGACATTGAATGAAGTGAATGAGATTTTAACTAAGAAAAATCAAACTCGCGTCATTTCAGAAGATTTATTACCACTTGATTTACCTTTGCGTGAAGCGCGCGAACAATTTGAAAAGGCTTATTTGTTGGCACAATTCAAATCATGCGAAGGAAATATTGCGAAGCTAGCAGATAAAGTTGGCATGGAACGCACAAACTTATATCGTAAATTAAAATCATTAGACATTGATCCTAAAAAAATTTCATGAGTATTCAAACCAATATAAACCAAATACTAGATCGCATTGCTAATGCAGCAACATCTTCAGGTAAAAATCCTGAAGATATTCTGTTGCTATTGGCAACTAAAACTCAGCCGATTGAACGCGTTCAAGAAGCAATTGATCTTGGATTTGGTTTAATTGGGGAAAATCGCGCGCAAGAAGTCACAGAGAAATTCCCACACATTCAACGTGCGGATCAAATCATTATGCCTTATCAGCAACACTTTATTGGGCATCTACAAACCAATAAAGTTCGTGCAATTTTCCCTTATGTGCAATGTATTCAATCTATTGATCGCTCATCATTGGCTGAAAAATTACATGCTGAATGTGAAAAATATAATGAAACACGTGAAATATTCGTACAAGTAAATGTATCGAAAGAAGACAGTAAACAAGGCTTGGCAACTGACCAATTCTTCCATTTCTTGGAAACTTTACAGCAATTCTCAATGCTTAAAATCCGTGGATTGATGACAATTGGCTTAAATGTGGATGATGAAAAATCCGTTCGCAAAGGTTATGCTCATTTAAAAACATTGAATGAACAAGCCATCACACAAGGTTTAATGCCAAATACAGCCACAGAATTATCCATGGGAATGAGCCACGATTTAGAGTGGGCAATTGCAGAAGGTGCAACAATGATCCGCGTCGGCAGCGCGATATTCGGTTCACGTCAATAATTTTTCTCAAAATCTGCAAATAATTTTCATATTTTTACTTGAAATCCTAAAACCCTACCCCATCTTAATAAACATTAGAAATTCACAGTTTATTTAAAACATTGTTAGGAGCAACTGAATATGAGTAAAATTATTGGTATTGACTTGGGAACCACTAACTCTTGCGTAGCTGTAATGGATGGCGAGAAAGTACGTGTAATCGAGAATGCAGAAGGCGATCGTACAACTCCTTCTATCATCGCTTATACAGAAAGTGGTGAGATTTTAGTAGGTCAACCTGCTAAACGTCAATCTGTAACAAACCCAAAAAATACATTATATGCAATCAAGCGTTTAATCGGCCGTAAGTTCGAAGATGCTGAAGTTAAAAAAGACATCGACTTAGTTCCATACTCAATCGTTAAAGCTGACAATGGCGATGCTTGGGTTAGCGTTTTAGGCGATAAAAAATTAGCACCACCTGAAGTTTCTGCACGCGTTTTGATGAAAATGAAACAAACTGCTGAAGATTTCTTGGGCGAAAAAGTTACTGAAGCTGTAATCACTGTTCCTGCTTACTTCAATGACTCACAACGTCAAGCAACGATCGATGCTGGTCGTATTGCTGGCTTAGAAGTTAAACGTATCATCAACGAACCAACTGCTGCTGCATTAGCATACGGTATGGATAAAGGCGCTAAGAAAGATGCTAAAGTTGCTGTATATGATTTAGGTGGTGGTACATTTGACTTATCAATCATTGAAATTGCTGACGTTGATGGCGAAACTCAGTTCGAAGTATTATCTACAAATGGTGATACTTTCTTGGGTGGTGAAGATTTCGATGCTGCAGTAATCGATTACTTAGTAAAAGAATTCCAAAAAGAACAAGGCATTGATTTACGTAATGATCCTTTAGCATTGCAACGTTTAAAAGAAGCTGGTGAAAAAGCAAAAATTGAATTGTCTTCAGCACAACAAACTGAAATCAACTTGCCTTATATCACTGCTGATAGCACTGGTCCAAAACACTTGAACATCAAGTTAACACGTGCAAAATTAGAATCTTTAGTAGAAGATTTGATTGAACGCACTTT
>JASLHB010000054.1 GCA_030149965.1 Wohlfahrtiimonas sp.
TTTTAAGATAATCTGCAACCATTTGCACATCTTTAGGATCTTGGGTATTGATTTCAAGAAAGGGTTCTTTTAAACCACATTCCACTAATACTTTACGAACTGCTGGTAAATCAACATCAGGCAGGTCGACTTTAGTGATCACTGTCACAATCGTTTTATTATTATAAATATCCAAAATTCCGCGAGGTAAACGACAAATCTGATCTTCTGCACTGTGCACATAAATGATAATTTCAGCTTCCGTCGTAGTGCTGATCATTGCTTTATATAAATGAGGATGACTAAAGAATTCACCTGGCGTATCAATGCCACCCATCAAATTATAATCCACAGCTTGCGTTTTACGTGCTAATTCATAATCGCCCATCAATGCATTAAAGAGTGAAGTTTTACCAACACCTACAGAACCTACAAATACATATTTTTTCAATCATTAGCTCCTTGTTAAAGGACAAACAGTAAAGCCTAAAGTTGTTTCTAAATTGCGCGTTGTTTGCATTAATGCTTCTTCAATTGCACCAACAGAGCCATAAATCACTAATGCTCCTGTAAAGCGATCTAAAAAGCCAATATGTACATCCGCAGCTTTTGTTGCATAATCCCCTGCGATCATTGCTGTTTCGCTTGGTGTTAATGTCATGATGCCAATTGCTTCAGCACCAGGCACACCAATTTTAGTCGCCAGATCAGGCCCAGGATGTGCAATCAAATGAGCCAATGTCACTTGTTTACCTGGCACAAACTCCTGAATAATTCGGGTAGGTGGTTTTTCAAAATCCATATATGACTCCTAAACTCTACGATGCCTGATAAGCAGCAATTGCATACGGTGTGAAGAAAATAGAATTGTCAGGCAATACAACCTGCAATTCAGGAAATTCATTTTGAAACAGATCTCTAACACCTGGCAACATACAGCTACCACCCGATAAATAGAGTGCTTTAATATCGTGATTCATAATGTGATGGCGCGTGATATCTGCCATTTTTTCGAAGACAGGGCGAACAATTGGCCAAACTTCTTTGCCCGTTTTTATTTTGCTCTCTTCTGCTTCTTCATAACTTTTTCGTAAACTTCCTGCAATGGTTAATGTAACATGGCGCCCGCCCGTTGCTTCATCACCAGAATAGATAACTTTGCCATCCTCAAGAACAGCAATACCAGTTGTACCACCACCAATATCCACAACCGCTGCTTGATCTAATTTCAATAAATGTGCAACAGCAGAAGGTTCATCAATCACAGCAGAGACTTCCAAACCTGCAGCTTCAATCACATTCACAGAGATTTTAGGATCAGTCCCAGGTGGATATGATGTATTGGCAGTTTTAAATTCAACATTCAATAAAGCTTCCAATTCTGCAATTTGCTTTTTAACAATTTGAATGGCTTCGTGAAAGTTTACAACGACACCATCTCGCACAACATCAGCCCAATTTAATCGAGCTGCAATAGGTTGATTGTCAGCATCCAACACAACTGAAACAATGTCACTTGTGCCTAAATCTATGCCTAACTTGAGTGGAGTTTTCTCCTTTGTAACATCCTGATCACTGTTCACAATCTTTGCAATATGGTTTAAATTGTTGGCAACCCATGTTGGGAAATGTTGATTGTCATTCTTCATCTAACGACCTCTCAATAATCGCTACCAATGTTTCATCATCTATAGACACATTGGGTAACTGTTTCTGTATGGCTTCTTTGACTTGGAAAACTAATAAATCTCGATCTGAAATAGAGAAATTTGGGCGAACACCACAAAATTTCCGATAAATTGTTTTAGTAACAAGATAATCAGTGGCTTTTAATTCAATTTTTAATGCTCTTGCTACATCATAAGCTTCAGGTGTCACTAAGCTATTCTGCCTTGAATACTCCAAAACAGAACCACCAGACTTTGCAATTTCTCGTACTTTAGCTGCCGTAATTAGCTCTTTCATGCCGATCATCGTCCATTGTTCTTATATGAATACATTAGCAATCAGGTCACTGAGACAATATCAATATTTGGCAAAATTTTAAAAAATCACATAATATATTGACGTAGGTAATGTCATAATATTATTACAGTAATTGCTTAGATTGATATATTGTAGAATACGATACTAAAAATAATTTTTTCGCAAAACCAGAATATGATTCAGCAGGTTATTCTAACAATTGCATATTAATGCAAGGGGGATATAGTGGCTCATAGTAAAAAAATAGACCTTCATCGGCTATATCACACAGATATAGATTTGTCGTGCCCATCATTATCAAAATTACAACCCATTGTGGAATTCAATACCATCAATGTTCGCAAAACTGTCGATGTCTATGAACATGCTTGCAATATTACAGGCTGGCAACAGCTATACAATCAAATATTTCCAGGTCAATTTGATGGCTCTGTGATTGAAGGCTGGCTAGAAGGCATTCAATTCTTTAAAGAATATACGAATAAAACTGTCCAACAAAAATGTATGACGTGGCCTGGCTCAATTTGGATCGGCATTCCTTTACCCAGCAACCCTCAGATGGGCATGATTGGCAATAGCACATTGACTGATGATCTTGTGGGTATACAAATTGGTGGCACAGAATTTGGGCTCAATACACCTGACAACTACACTATCCTAGGATTAGTCGTTGATATCCAATTATTGGAAAGTTACTTTGAAACTCTATTACAAAGGCCTTTACCGCTACAAACACTTTCCAAACAGATGACCATCCAGATCGGGCATTCAGAAAAACACAAGCTTTGCCATATCATTG
>JASLHB010000057.1 GCA_030149965.1 Wohlfahrtiimonas sp.
TAGTGATGAACTGTAATGAAGATGGTGGCCAAACTGTTAATCACATTCATATGCATATTCTTGCAGGTCGTCAATTGAGCTGGCCTCCAGGTTAATAACATAGGTTTCCAACCATGAATTTAAAAGATTATATTATCAGTATTCCTGATCATCCATTGCCTGGCGTTATCTTTAGAGATATATCGCCATTATTAGGTAATGGTGAGGCTTATCAATATGCAACCAATCAAATTGTTGAGTTTGCTAAAGCTAAAGGCGTACAAAAAATTGTAGGGCCTGAAGCACGCGGTTTTATTGTGGGTTGTCCAGTATCTTATGCGATGAATGTTGGTTTTGTGCCAGCACGTAAGAAAGGCAAATTACCACGTGAAACAGAATGTGTTGAATATGCTTTGGAATACGGCACAGCATTGATTGAATTACATAAAGATGCTATTCAGCCTGGTGAAAAAGTTTTAATTTGTGATGATCTTTTAGCGACAGGTGGAACTATTGCTGCAACTATTGAACTTGTAGAAAAGTTAGGTGGTGAAGTGGTTGGTTGTGCATTTTTAGTAGAGCTAACAGAATTGAAAGGCCGTGATAAAATCAATGGCTATGACATTATTGCATTGATGGATTTTTAAATCGGCAAAGCAATATATTTATTGATGAATGATTGGACTTTCCTTTGAAAAAAATCAGCCAACGAAAAAAACTCTACATTGCCTTGATTTTAGGTTTGACACAAACTCCTGTAATGGCAAAAGCACCAGTATCTGGTGCTTTTGGTGCTTGTAGAATTAGCCCACTGGCGGAGTTCATTCAGCCAGTTTCAGATGGAATTATGGATAACGAAACTGTTTATCTATCAGGTAGATATGCTGATAGTAATGAACAGTTTTCTAATATTCGAGAAGATATTATTGCATATTATGGTAATGCAAGAATTGATGCTGACCATTTAATATTGGATCGCCAAAAAAATGTATTGTCTGGTAAAGATCAGCACATTCGATACTCATCTGATTCAGCAGTAATTGAATCGGATAGTTTCACTTCGTATTTAAATAATAGGGAATATGAAGGTGAAAATGTCACATATTATATGCACCAAATTGAAGCGCAGGGCAAAGCGCGCTATGCGATTAATCGACAAAATGATAAAACCTCAGATTTTGAGCAAGTAACATATTCAACATGTCCAGTGGGCACAGAAGTTTGGCAATTATCTGCAGATGAATTACATTTAGATGAAGAGGCTGGTCGTGGTGTTGCACGTCATGCGAAATTGTCATTATTTGGTATGCCAGTTTTATACTCCCCATATTTCTCATTTCCAATAGATGATCGTCGCCAATCTGGTTTTCTTTTCCCGGTTGTTTCGATGGATAAAAGTGGTGGTTTGTCGGTTAGAGCACCTTATTATTTAAATATAGCACCTAATTTTGACATGACACTGATTCCAGGTTTTTATACTAAGCGTGGATTAATTTTAGGTGCAGAAGCTCGTTATTTGAATGAATGGCAATATTCAACATTGCGTGCAGAAGTTCTGCCTCATGATCGCGTTTTTAGAAAAGACCAAAATAATATATATAATTCTGAGTTAGCATTAGGTAATCCTAATTATAAAAAAGAAGATGCAAGTCGTTGGTCAGTTTTTTTTGAGCAACAATTGAATTTAATGCCACAATTACATGGTAGAGTTCTTTTTCAACAAGTATCAGATGATCAATATGCTGAAGATATTCAAGATGCTGTGGGTTTGTTAACAAAAACAAACTTGGAGCGGATTGGTGAATTAACATATTCAGATGATAGCTGGCAAACGACATTAAGATTCCAGCATTTCCAAATTTTGGATAGGGATGTCATTCCTGATGATCCTTATGCTCGTATGCCTCAATTATTATTCAATGGTAATTGGATCACTGATAAAGGTGTATTTTATGGTATTCATGGGGAAGCTGTTAATTTTACAACCAATGTGACACATCACTTACCGGACCGACCAAAGTCAGGTGTGCGATTGGATTTAATGCCATATGTTGGTTTTAGGGCAGAAAATTCATGGAGTTTTTTTGAACCAAGATTAGCATATCGTTTTACACATTATGATTTGAAATATCAGGATTTTGCAGGTTACAAACGTCCTAATCAGCCTGATACATTACATAGAAGTTTGCCAATATTCAGCATTGATGCTGGTTTAACATTTGAACGAAATACAAGTTTTACAAGCATGTTTGGCGGTGGTGATTTTGTTCAAACATTAGAGCCAAGATTGTTTTATTTATATGTGCCATATCGTAATCAATCGGATATTCCAATTTTTGATACAGGCTCAGTCACGCCAAGTTTTGATAGCTTATTTTCAACTAATCAATTTACTGGTGCAGATCGACAAAGTAATGCAAATCAAATTACGATGGCATTAACAACAAAATTTATTAATGCTGATACTGGCGTAGAACACTTCAGATTTTCAGCGGGACAAATTTATTATATTGATGATCCTAGGATTACCACTGAGAAAGATTTACCCACAAAGTCGGAATGTTATAATCAATATGCAGGTGCATCGGATGTTGCAAAGCATTGCGATAGAAATCGCAGTTCAGAATGGTTCATTGAAAGTAATGTGCAGCTAGCAGAAGATTTTTCAGGCCGTTTGACATGGCAATGGTCTCCAGATACTAAGAAAACAACACGATTATCTTATGATTTAAGATATCAACCTGAAGATCGTAAAATTATTAATATTGGTCAGCGTTATTATAAAGATCCTAACTATAGTCATGATTATACTACGCATCAATTAGATATTACCTCGTATTGGGAAGTTAATAATAATTGGGCAGTTGTGGGGCGTTATAACTATTCATTGGCAGAACATCGTTTG
>JASLHB010000074.1 GCA_030149965.1 Wohlfahrtiimonas sp.
ACCCAATGTACTGCGCTTTACCCCGTCATTGGTGATTCCGAAACACGATATCGAGGAAGGTTTGTTGCGCTTGGGGCGTGCCTTGGCTGGTTTTGTTGGCAAGTAGTCGTCCAATTCGTCAGTAAAACAATCAAAAAAAAATAGTGCAGTTTGGAGATACGGAAGGTAGCGCTCCAAGGACACAGTAGGGAAATAGGTGACGCATTATGATGATCGTAAGACACGCAGAACATCGGGATATCGATGATATTTATATCCTGGCGGTAAAGTCGGGAGTCGGGAAACTCATCATGCTTTCCTTTTAAAAACGCCTTTGAATGCTCGATACTAAGCTCAGTAAATGTCGGGTGTCAAACTAAGTTATGTCATTAATAAACTTTAATTTAATAGTGAATATTTGCTTAAATGTTTCTAACAATAGAACAGTGTTTATTTTAAGAATATTTAGTTGAAAGAAACAATATTATTAAATTAAATGCAGTATTTTAGAGATCTTGATTTTTAGGGTTGAAAAATTAAAAGGCTAGATTAGCTAGCCTTTTAATCACTTAATATTTTGATCAACCTTTCAATTGGAAATTGTTGGTTAAATCGATGCCACATTTGCCTGGCGCAAGAATATTATTAGGATCGAGTGCGCGTTTAATCGCATGTTCCACTTGGCGTTTAACAGGACCGTAAATTTGTGCAACACGTTCTTGGAAATGTGTATTCACGCGATAAACTGCATAGCCTTCTTTTTCGAACTCGTCCAAAAGCTCATTGAAGCAAGCATCTGCACGTTTTGTTTCTTCAGGATCAGCACGGTTATAAAGTACATCGATGACGTGGTGCATATCACGCCAACCTACAATGAATTCACCCACATAATCTAAACCATGTTTATTCAAAATGCGTTTGGCCATAGATTTTTGCTTATCACATTCTGAACCTCGTGCTTGGCTCACAGGTGCAAACCACATAGAACCACCGCCACCTCGCCAATTATATAAGCCAAATTCTTGCAAGTTTGGCACGCCAGACATTAACTCTGCACGATATTTAAAGGGTTGAGTATCTCCAGCTTCTTCTTGGGTGATTAGCTTGCCTTTACCAAGCTTTTCAACCGCAGCTTTGACAATGTTCCAGTTCACATTCACTTGCTCTTGTGTGCCATACAATGCAGCATAAACATTCCAAGCACCTAAGCTTCTATCTTTTTGGATTTGTTTTAAGATCTCATCAGACGTTGAACCTGGTTCCATTGTGTATTGGCTTCGGCGAGTATCACAGGTTGCAGCTTCCCAAAGAATATTAGCGATAACAACTGAGTTTGGAATAATTTGTGCGATACGCAATGGGCGAATCATTTCAACAATTTCAGAGATATCACTTTCTTCAGGGAACTGAATTTCAAATGGCTTATAAACAGGTGGTTTTGGCATCAGCCAAAAGCCCATTTTGGTACAAATACCGTAGTTGGATTGTGTGAACATACCATCTAATGTTGGACCATAACCCCATTTGAATACCTGCCAAGCTTTATCACCTTGAACGCTTCCCATACCAGTACGCAATACTTCACCATTCGCTAATACGACTTCCATACCACATTGCATCATGAAGTGCTCACCATATGGAGTATAGCCAACACCACGATCCATTGTATTGCCTAAAGGTCCTGCGATGGCAGAAGGTGCGGAGAATGATAGCATCAATGGAATGTTATTTTCTTGAAGGTAATCATACAATTGCTGATAGGTTACGCCAGGCTCAACCAAAGCCGTACATAAATCAGGATCAACATGAATGATTTTGTTCATTTTCTTCAAATCTAAAATAATTTGACCGCGCTCAACAGGCGCTGCAGAGCCATAACCAAAGTTACGACCTGTAGAAATTGTCCAAATTGGAATTTTGAATTCATTACAGATTTTGAGGATTGCCTGAATTTGTTCCACAGTTGTAGCTGTGACAACTGTTGATGGTGTATGTTCTGCATTATCTACAGACATCATAATTTTTGTATAAGGTAAGATATGTTCTTTGCTCAATAGCACATTATCATTGCCCATAAGCTCTTTGAGTTGTTCAACAGCTTGTAAAAAATCCGTTTGTGTTACACCTTTTGGCAACACCATATTTTTATCTTCTTTCATTGTTTTCCCCATTAGCTTTCAATTAAAAATGAAACATAATGTTTTTTGAATGCGATTTGTTCTGTCATTGCAGGATTTACTGTGTTGCTGACTAATCCCAAGCCTAATTGCACTGCTGATTCATTGGAATGAATCACATGATCTTTTTGCCATAAAATTCTAGCATTCGTTGTGCGTGCTAAATCCATGATTAATACTGCGTTGGCATCATCCACTAAGCCAAAAATTCGTTGGCCTTTAGTTTTTAATAGGCTTTGATATTTTTCTAAAAAAGGCAGGGAAGTTGCGCTATGCAATGATGATTGAATTGCAATAGATTTCACTGTGTTGGCACCTTGATAAAAAGCATGCCCAACATCATCATTGGCCACAATTAAATGAATGGCATTGTTCGCAATATTTGATGAAGCCCACAATGGCGAAACTAAGTTCAATGCGCTAGCAGAACCCAAAGCGATGATGCCTTTTAATACATTACGACGAGCTGTATTCATGGCATTAATCCTTTTTCTGTGCTGTTGTGACAGGATTAGCGGGTAAATTCTCAATATATTGAGCAGTTTCTAATAGTGTTGCATCATCTACATGTGACATTGGAAACGCTGGCATCGCTTGGAAACC
>JASLHB010000079.1 GCA_030149965.1 Wohlfahrtiimonas sp.
ATAGATCGCATTGGCACCATATAATGCTGACCACTGTTTAAATCTATCAATCTGTTTCATTATTTTCCTCATTTGGTTTGAGCTAGAAAAGCCAGTATAAATTTTATCGTTTTTTGCGCAATAGTCCAATCTTTTTAACAAAAAACGCACCCCCCTACGAATTTTTACAAAAAACTACAAAAACTACAAAATAAATCTCTATTTTTCAGCACCCTATATGTAGCTCCATAATTATGTACTTTGACTACATTTTTATATACAATTTATTTAAGTGAAGCTTTAGCATAAAAACAAGCAATAAATACAAATCTTAGCCAATATCATAAACCTGATTTGTCTAGGTAAAGATGATATTATTAAATCAATAAATTAATTATAACCAACAGCTTTTGGTTTATCCTTACAGGAGCATCACACATGAAATTGAATGAACTTAGGTATTTTTTAGCTGTAGCAGAAGAAAAACATTTTGGCCGTGCGGCACAAAAATGTTTTATCTCACAACCTGCTCTATCCATCGGCATAAAAAACCTAGAGTACTCTTTAGGTGTGATTCTATTTGAACGTTCTGCCAGTGAAGTTTTCTTAACGCCAGAAGGTTTAGAAGCATTACCAAAAGTAAAACAAATTTTCTCTGTTGTCCAACAGCTCAAAGAATTAAGAGTTTCTATTAACTCTGCACAAGGCGAACTCAAACTTGGAGTAATTTTCACAATCGCACCTTATTTATTGCCTCGCGTTATTCCTGTATTAAAAGCATCAGCACCAGAATTAACATTAAATATTTATGAAAACACTACAGATAATATTATTCCAATGTTAAAAAGTGGTGAAATTGATGCGGCAATCGTTGCCTTACCAATTTATGAGCCATCTTTAGCTGTCGATGAGTTATATGACGAAGAGTTTTTTGTAATTACACCAAAGAATCATCCATTGGCAGGCGAATCATCAATTGATGCATCTACAATTCATGAATATGATCCTTTATTATTGAATATTGGTCACTGCTTTCGCGATCAAGTTGTAGAACAATGCCCTGAAATTAGCTCTAATAATGCGCATCATTATTCATTAGAAACCATTCGTAACATTGTTGCTTCTGGCCAAGGTATTTCAGTATTACCAAAATATGCATTAATCCAAGATCATTTACAAGATCTTATTTCATGTATTCCATTTAAAGGTCCTGTACCAAAAAGAAAAATTGGTTTGATTTATCGAAAAGAGTATACTCAGTTGAAAAAATTGGAGCTCTTATCGGAATGCGTTAAGTCACTCCATCTGTAGTAGTTGTTGAGGTTGTTATGTTAGTTGATCAGTTTGGAAGAACCATAGATTATGTCAGAGTCTCTGTGACTGATAAGTGCGATTTACGTTGCACTTATTGTATCCCTGAAGGGTTTAGAGATTTTGAAGTTCCGCAAAACTGGTTAACTTTTGATGAACTCACTCGCATCATTCGTAACTTCACAGAATTAGGCGTTAAACGTTTTCGCTTAACAGGCGGGGAACCGCTTCTTCGTAAAGACCTGCCAAAGCTCGTGGAATCCATTAAAAAAATTCCCGGCGTGGAAGATTTGTCCATGACGACAAACGCAACCCAATTAAGCAAACATGCTTTAGCACTGAAAAACGCTGGCTTAGATCGTCTAAACATCAGTTTAGATGGTTTAAATACCTCCATTATTAAAGAAATAACTGGCTTAAACTGCTTCAATAAAGTTTATGAAGGAATCATGGCTGCCAAAGAGGCTGGTTTTGAGCAAATCAAAATCAACATGGTGCCAATGCTCAATATCAATGACAATCAAATTGAGCCCATGATT
This sequence comes from Wohlfahrtiimonas sp., assembly GCA_030149965.1. Classification (GTDB taxonomy): domain Bacteria; phylum Pseudomonadota; class Gammaproteobacteria; order Cardiobacteriales; family Wohlfahrtiimonadaceae; genus Wohlfahrtiimonas. The sequence goes on from JASLHB010000079.1 coordinate 1,830, forward strand.
CAATTTTGCATTGATAATGGCTTTATTCTTCGTATGATCGAAGTGATGCCAATGGGACATACTGGGCAAAGCACAACAGGAAAAAATCTCACAGATTTTTTAAAACAAATCTATAAAAAATATGATTTGGTAGAATCTGCTGAAATTCGTGGCGGCGGCCCTGCTCGCTATTGGCAATCAAAAGATGGAAAATTCACTTTAGGATTAATCACACCAATTTCCCAACATTTTTGTGAATCATGTAATCGTGTACGTTTATCTGTCGATGGCACTTTATATATGTGCTTAGGACAAAATGATGATTATGCATTACGTGAATTGGTTCGTTCACCTGATTGCACTGATGACGCAATTAAATCAGCCATCCACAAAGCAATTGATCTAAAACCACAAAAACATGAATTCGTCGAAGATGATACAAAAATCATCCGTTTCATGTCCATGACAGGTGGTTAGTTACATTATTAAATTAATAACCTTAGGAGTTTGTATGAGTCAAAAATATGGCGTAAAAATGACGCTTCAAGAACATAGCCCATTAAGTGCCGATCATCTTTTAGGTAATGATTTTGCTTCAGAAAGATGGTTCGATACTAAAGAAGAACGTGCTGAATTTTTAAAATCATATCAAACGCCGTTCATCTATTATCGTAGAAGTGATTCAGCAACATTAAACTATGAGCTTTTAGAAAAATAATTCCAAGTGAAAAACAAGTCCATATTAATATGGACTTTGTTTTTGTCCGATTGTGATGCGATCATTGCCGCCTAAATCCTGCAATATTTCCACATTTTCATAGCCACAGGTTAAAAAGTGATCACACAATTTTTCACCTTGCTCAAAGCCATGTTCCATCATCAGCCAACCTTGACCATTCAATAATGACCATGAAGCCTCGATCAAATGAAATAAATCAGAATAACCATCATCATCCGCAACCAAGGCTGTAATCGGCTCAAACTTAACGCCATCACCAAATAAATGCTCATCATTATGTTCGATATACGGCGGATTCGATACAATCAAATCAAACTGTTGATCCGCGATTGCAGAGAACCAATCACTTTGCACAAAAGAAACATCTAATCCTAATGTTTCACCATTATCTTTTGCAACTTTCAATGCTTCAATGGATTGATCAACGGCAGTAACTGTTGCATTTGAACGATGCTTTTTAATTGTTAAAGCAATTGCACCGCTGCCAGTTCCCATATCAATGACTTTATATGGATAATCGCCCTGCATTTTAGATAATGCAGTTTCCACCAATAATTCTGTATCTGCTCTTGGAATCAATGTTGCTGGCGTTACTTTCAGTGTTAAATCATAAAATTCTTTTTCACCTGTTAAATATGCAAATGGCATGCCTGATTTTCTTTGTTTGACCAAATCCATGTATTGCACATATTGGTCATGTTCTATTTCTTTCTCAGGAAAAGCGATAATTCGACTTCGGTTACATTGCAAAACAAATGCCAATAACGATTCTGCCTCAAATTTAGGATTATCTAAATGAGATAATGCAACGACAGATTCATTAATAATATCTTGATACGTTTTCACAATAAATTAAGCCATTCTAGAAAAAATCACACATTACCATTTTTACGCCAAATTTGCAGACAAGATATTTTGAAGTTTGTTATGCTCAAAAGTTCATTATTATAATATTACGTCGTACCACTTTGGAGTTCATCATGTTGATTTTTCTAGTAGCATTCATTGTTGTGGGTGCTTTGATTGGTTTTATGGCAGGTTTATTAGGCATTGGCGGCGGCACAGTAATTGTGCCTGTCATGCATTACATGGCTGGACAAATGGATGTACCAACGCCACTCATTATGAAAATGGCTTTAGGCACTTCATTTGCAATCATCATCATGTCTACAGCATCTTCTGCTTGGTCACATAATAAACGTGGCACAATTTTATGGAAGCAAATTCCTTATCTAGGATTCGGTGCAGCGATCGGCGTGATGTCTGGCAGCTCTATTGTTAACGTACTTTCCAATAATTTTTTACAAATCACATTTTGTATATTTTTAACTTATACAATTATTTCTATGCTCAAACCGAAAAAGAAAAAGTCAAATGCTGATTCTGAACCGAACTTGCCACTATATGCATTTTTATTATGGGGATTGTTCATCGGATTCATTGCAAGTTTCATTGGCGTAGCTGGCGGTGTTATTGCCATTCCAATTTTAACTTATTTAGGTTATGAAATGCATAAAGCAATCGCGACATCCGCAATGATTGGTGTGATTTTATCCTCATTTGGCGCCATCAGTTATATCTATAATGGCTGGGGCATTGAAGGATTACCTGCATATTCACTTGGCTATGTTTATTTGCCTGCATTTATTAGCATAGCATTAATGAGCATCTTAACAGCGCCTTTTGGTGTAAAACTCAGTTATAAACTTCCTGTTGCTCGAATCCGTCAAATTTTCGCGCTATTTTTATTAGTAGTGCTGATTCGCATGTTGAGTAATTTTATCGCTTAATGCTGACAATGATCGGCTTGATCATTACCCCAAGCAATAAAAATTGTAATAAGAATGTAACCTATATTTCCAATATTTATCAAGGTTGGTCAATATTACATCAAGCAATCAATATTGAAGTTGAGTAAACCGCCGAAGTTATTTAGAATGATCAGTGTTTTTGTTCATCCCCCCTTCTCGATTTTTGAGAAATGCCGATGAATAATTGTTTAAATAATTCTACCACCAAAGTATTACCAAGGAGTCGTATGGAAAAGCATCAACGGCCGTTATCACCTTTCATGCTAGGTTCAGGCTACAAATTTCAACAAACATCTCTCATGAGTTTTCTGCACCGTGCAACTGGTGTTGCTTCACTTTTTGTATTGCTTGCAATTGGTTTATGGATCATTGCGATTCCATTTAGCAAAACATTAGCACTCAGCATCCAAGCACTATTCACGCACATTGCATTTTTCCCTATTTTGGCACTTGGTGTTGCATCAACTGTTTACCATTTCTGTAATGGTATTCGCCATTTATTCTGGGATGCTGGTATTGGTATTAGCAATGAAGAAGCTGCAAAATCTGGCGTTTGGGTAATTGTAGCAACAGCTATCATTACTGTTGCATTACTTGCTGTTGGCATTTTTGCATAGGAGAAAACAATGAGTTATCGTTCACCTTTAGGTCGAGTTAAAGGATTAGGTTCAGCACACGCAGGTTCAAAAGAATGGTTATTGATGAAAGTATCTTCTGTCATCTTAGCTGTACTTTTCCTCTGGTTTGCCTTCTCATTTGCATTCCTAATTAAAGCTGACTATCCACAAGTTTTACTTTGGATCGATGCGCCATTAAATACAGCTTTATTAATTTTATTCATCACAGTAGGTTTACAACATGCTGCTATGGGTATCCAAACGATCATTGAAGATTACGTTCATAAAACATCTAAACGTATTTTCTACATCTATTTGATCAAAACATTCTTAGCAATTATGTGGTTATTAATGATCATCGCTATCATCCATGTTGCAACTAACTTAGAGCTAATGCTTTCAAGCATGGAAATGCTTTTCTCATAAAGCTAGATGAACATTACTGAGGACTTTAATTAATATGAACTTAAATAAATATAAAGACTACGACATTGTTGAACACGTTTATGACGTTGTGGTAGTAGGTGCTGGTGGTGCAGGTTTACGTGCAACACTTGGTATGGCAGAAAAAGGCTTTAAAACAGCTTGTGTAACTAAAGTATTCCCTACTCGTTCACATACTGTAGCAGCACAAGGCGGCGTATCAGCAGCTTTGGGTAACATGGGTGAAGATGATTGGCGCTGGCACATGTACGATACTGTTAAAGGTTCTGACTGGTTAGGTGACCAAGATGCAATCGAATACATGTGTCGTGAAGCAATTCCGTCAATCTTAGAATTAGAACATTATGGTTTACCATTCTCTCGTACGAAAGAAGGTAAAATCTATCAGCGTCCTTTCGGTGGTATGACAACGCATTACGGTGAAGCACAAGCTCAACGTACATGTGCTGCAGCTGACCGTACTGGCCACGCAATGTTACATACTTTGTATCAACAATCATTGAAGCATCAAGCTGAATTCTACATCGAATACTTCGCGTTAGACTTAATCATGGAAAATGATGAGTGCCGCGGTGTAATTGCTTGGAACTTAGCAGATGGTACAATCCACGTATTCCGTGCACAAACAGTTGTATTAGCAACGGGTGGTTACGGACGTGCTTACTTCTCTGCAACATCAGCACATACTTGTACTGGTGATGGTGGCGGTATGGCTTCTCGTGCTGGCGTTCCATTACAAGATATGGAATTCGTACAATTCCATCCAACAGGTATTTATGGCGCAGGTTGCTTGATCACTGAAGGTGTACGTGGTGAAGGCGGTTACTTAACAAACAGTAATGGCGAACGTTTCATGGAACGTTATGCACCTAACGCAAAAGATTTAGCATCTCGTGACGTTGTTTCACGTTCTATCTTATTAGAAATCCGTGAAGGCCGCGGCGTTGGTCCTAAGAAAGATTACATCAACTTGCATCTTGAGCATTTAGGTCCTGAAGTTATCAATGAACGTTTACCAAGTATTGCTGAAAGTGCAAAAATCTTCGCAAACGTTGATGTAACTAAAGAACCAATTCCGATCATCCCAACTGTTCATTACAACATGGGCGGTATTCCTACGAACTATCATGCAGAAGTTGTTACATTGAAAGATGGCAACCCTGATCATGTTGTTCCAGGTTTAATGGCGATTGGTGAAGCGGCTTGTGTATCAGTTCATGGTGCAAACCGTTTAGGCTCTAACTCATTATTAGATCTAGTTGTATTTGGCCGTGCTGCTGCAAACCGTGCTGCAGAAACATTAACGCCAGGTGCAACACAAAAAGATTTACCAGAAGATAAGATCATCGCAATCTTAGATCGCTTCGATAAAATTCGTCATGCTGATGGTTCTATCTCAACTGCTCAATTACGTAGCAACATGCAAGATGCAATGCAAGCTGACGTTTCTGTATTCCGTATGGAAGAAACATTGAAAGACGGCGTTGATGCAATCACAGAAGCATACAAAAACTTCAAAAATGTTAAAGTTCATGACCGTAGCTTGATCTGGAACTCTGACTTAGTTGAAACATTAGAATTATCTAACTTGCTTGCAAACGCAATGACAACAGTTGTATCTGCATACAACCGTGAAGAATCTCGTGGTGCACATGCTCGCGAAGACTTCCCAAGTCGTGATGATGAAAAATGGATGAAACATACTTTAGCGTGGTTGGATGAAGAAACTGGCGAAATCAGCATTGATTACCGCCCTGTTCATACATACACATTATCTGATGATGTTGAATACATTCCACCTAAAGAGAGAACATACTAAAGGAAATCGGTTATGGCTGAGTTTAAATTACCTGCGAATTCTATTGTCAAAGAAAATGGACAATATTTTAAAGCAGAAGGCGCATCAAATAAGCGTGTATTTAAAATCTATCGTTGGAGCCCAGATACTGGTGAAAATCCACGTTTTGATCGCTATGAAGTAAACATGGATGAATGTGGTCCAATGGTATTGGATGCATTGTTGAAGATCAAAAATGAAATTGATCCTACATTAACATTGCGTCGTTCTTGCCGTGAAGGTGTTTGTGGCTCTTGCGCTATGAACATTGATGGTACGAATACATTGGCATGTACAAAATCTATCGATTCAATCAGTGATGGCGAAGTGCGCATCGCACCATTGCCGCACATGCCTGTGATCAAAGATCTTGTGCCAGATTTAACGCATTTCTATGCACAACATGCATCTGTTCAACCTTGGTTGCAATCAGATACACCAAATCCACCACGCGAACGTCTACAATCTATTGAAGATCGCCGCAAATTGGATGGTTCTTATGAATGTATCTTATGTGCAAGCTGCTCTACATCTTGCCCAAGCTACTGGTGGAACTCTGACAAATATTTGGGCCCTGCTGTATTATTACAAGCATATCGTTTCATCATGGATTCACGTGATGAATACAAAGGCGAACGTTTAGCTGAATTGGAAGATCCGTTCAAACTTTACCGTTGCCATACGATCATGAACTGTACTAAAACATGTCCAAAAGGTTTGAATCCTGCTAAAGCAATCGCTGAGATCAAGAAATTGATCGTTGCAAGACACAACTAAGATCGTTGAATTATTAATACTAAAAGGAAGCGTTAGCTTCCTTTTTTATTGCCTAATTATCGCTATAATGTTTTATCTCTCTCAAATACAATCATAATTATGAATACTAAACAGCGACTCAAATTAGCTTTATGGACAATCAGTATTTCCCTATCACTCACTTCTTTCTCGCATGCAAATGAAGTCAGTAATGCTGCTAAATCCATCATTAATCCAAATGTTATATACGATGGTAGATATGAAAAAATAGCATTCCCAAATGGCGATGTTTCGCCTAATCGTGGCGTTTGCACCGATGTAATTATTCGTGCTTATCGTGAACTTGGTACAGATTTACAATTGCTCGTAAATAACGATATGCGCGCGCATTTCCATCTATATCCAAGTCAAAAAATGTGGGGATTACAATCTACAGATCGTAATATTGATCATCGCCGCGTACCAAATTTAGAGAAGTTCTTTGAACGCAATGGGCAATCTTTAAAACTTTCTCAGAATCCAAATGATTATCAAGCAGGCGATATTGTTTCTTGGCGCTTAGATAATGGCTTACCGCACATCGGCATTGTGATCGACCAAAAATCAACCGATGGAAAACATCCATTAGTCGTTCATAATATCGGCGCTGGGCAAATTTCGGAAGATGTATTATTCCAATGGAAAATGATCGGCCATTATCGATATCAACCCTCAAAATAATCAGGTTCATCATACAAATGCTCAATTATTACTGGATCAATGTTTTCACCACAGAACAAGACAAAGGTAATCCTTTACCTGTTTTTGTTCTGAAAAAACAATTATCAAAAACTGCCATGCAACAAATCGCCATAATGATGAATCAATCTGAAACTGTGTTCATCGAGAATTTGAATTCTGATCTACCTAAATTCCATATTTATACGCCAATGCAAGCATTGCCTTTTGCTGGTCATCCAATCATTGGTGCATTGCAAATCATTAAAATGCTGACAACTTCAAGTTGCACAAAACAAATTGAAACATTGGCAGGAATCGTGGATATTCAGATTGATCAACATAAACAAATCTATTGGATCAAAGCACCGAATCCACCCAAAATACGTGAAAGCACATTGGATATTCCATTAACTAGCCAAATGCTAAATATTCCTGAATCTCAGATTTTAAATAAGCCAACATGGATCAATACTGGCAGCGAGCAACTAATCGTAGAATTGGCTGATGCTAAAGCCATTGATTCAGTTCAAATTGATCAAGCCTTATTTGCTGAACATGCAACCTTATATGCAAACAGAACAATGTTATATTTGTGGGCGCATCATAATGATAATAAGATTTATGCGCGCTATATTTATCTCAAAAATGGTTCACTTGGAGAAGATAGCGGCACAGGATCAGCTTGTTCTAATTTAGGTGGATATCAATTATTACAAGGCAATTCTGATATTGAATGGACAATCAAACAAGCTAGCCTCATTCAAAAAGAATGCACCTTGTATTTAAAAGTCGCAAACGATGAAATCTGGATTGGCGGACAAAACCGATTCATGGGCAAAGGCGAATTACATTGGGCTGATTAATTCAACTTAGCGAATCTCCATTGTACTGCCATCCGTGAAGTACATTGTGCCTTTATCTGCTTTATCGTACTTCATTCTACCGAGGAAATATGAACCATTACTCAACGTCAATTTTCCTCGGCCATGAAATTGTCCGTTCAAATGTTCGCCTTCATACATTGATCCATCATCATTAATGGTTTGCCCAAAGCCATTCGGTTTGGCATTTTTCACATTGCCCGTATAAACGCTGTGTAAACCTTTCAATGAACCATAACCTTCCGCTTTACCATGATTAATTTCGCCAGTATAAATCACATTATCCGCTAAATATAACGTACCAAATGGTTCGGCTGCATTCGCTTCCGCAACTGGTTTTACTGCTTCATATGTAGAGCAACCCGCCAACAACATAAACGCACCTACTATAATTACTTTTCTCATTTATTGTTTCCTAGTTGCAATCACACATTGATAAACACCGCCAAATATTGTTTCTTTGTGCCAATCAAACTCATCGCGGCGCGTGGCAAATGTTTCTATATCATTTTCCCAAAGCTCATTCGAAAATGGCTCCAAATAATGATTCACTAATTGTAAAATCGCTCTAAATGGCTGCCAGTATTTCTTTGGTTGATGATAATCCACAAATACGACTTTGCCATCATCTTTCACATTATTCAGCATTCTATCGACGATTTGTCGCTTCTTCTCTGTTGGTACTTCATGCAGTAGCATAAAGTTACAAACCAAATCAAATTTCTCTTCAGGATCATAAACCGCTGCATCTGATTGGATGATTTTAGTATTGGCAAAACCATCTAATTTCAAATGTGCTTGTTCTAACTGCGCTGGCGTACAATCCGTTAAATGAAACTCTCCATCCTCGCCAACTTTCTTTGCAACATCCGAAACCAAAGAACCGTAAACATGCGCAACTTGCCAAACTTTCATGCCCGGTTCAATCAAATTCAAATAACGATTCATCAATCGCCCTGCATTAAAAAACAGTAATGGCCAAACAATAAAATCATGATCCAATCGTTTCACACATTTAGGATCAACATAAGCCCAATCGTAAGTATCTTTAAGATAATCAGGCACATTTTCGTAGTAATCATTAGATGTTTTAGGGTTGATAGCTTGCTTATTATTATCGTTTCTTGCCATGCAATTCTCTTTATATTAGTTTACTCACTTTATGCATTAATGAACTGAGTACGATGGCTTAACCAGCGTTTGATTAATCCATCTACAATGATTTCATTGTTCATCAATTTTGGTACCATTTTCTGTGCTTTCTCAACAATTTCTTGATGTTTCAAGATATTCGCCACTTTAAATGTTACTTCGCCCGTTTGCTTCGTGCCGATGATTTCGCCTGTTCCACGAATCTCTAAATCTTTCTCAGCGATCACAAAGCCATTTTCTGTTTGCTGCAATATGCGCAATCTTTCCTGTGCAACGCTCGATAATGGTGCTTCATACATCAGCAAACAAAACGATGCTTTACTTCCGCGCCCAACTCGACCGCGCAATTGATGCAGCTGAAATAACCCCAATCGTTCTGCATTCTCTATGATCATGATGGAAGCATTTGGTACATCTACGCCAACTTCAATCACCGTTGTTGCCACCAAAACATCCAACTCATGATCCTTAAAAGATTGCATGATGGATTCTTTATCTTTCGGTTTCATCTTGCCATGCAATAAACCAATCCGTAAATTGGGCAAGGATTCTTCTAATAATCGATGACTTTCTTCAGCAGCTTGCGCCGTTAATGTTTCATTCGCTTCAATCAACGTACAAACCCAATAAGCTTGAACGCCTTCTTGGCATTGCAAAGATAAACGTTCAATCAAATGATCGCGCTTTTGATGGCTCACTAATGTTGTTGTGATTGGAATACGATTCGCCGGTTTTTCATCAATGATGGAATGTTTTAAATCTGCATAAGCAATCATCGCCAATGTTCGTGGAATCGGCGTTGCTGTCATCATTAAAAAATGTGGTTGATTATTCTGATTCTTTTCTTGCAAAGCTAATCGCTGTGCAACGCCAAATCGATGCTGCTCATCCACAATCACCAAAGCCAAAGATGAATATTCCACGCTTTCTTGAAAAGTTGCGTGCGTGCCAACAATTACTTGAGCTTCACCATTTTTAATCGCTTCTAATCGAATGCGCTTCTCTTTCGCTGTCAATCCGCCTGATAAAAATGTCACATGAATGCCAAATGGCGACAACAATTTATTCACAGTAACATAATGCTGTTCTGCCAATAATTCTGTCGGCGCAATCATAATGGCTTGCTGTTTCATCAATGCTGCATGCAATAATGCAACCGTTGCCACAATGGTTTTACCTGCACCAACATCGCCTTGTACCAACCGCATCATTGGTTTTGATTGCATCATATCTTCTTTGATTTCTGCAATCACACGATTCTGTGCATTGGTTAATTTATATGGCAATGAAGCTAATAATTGTTTCTCTTGCTCGAAAAACAACTGAATTGGAATGCTTTCTTTATTGGATTCTTGTTCTCGTGCTTTACCCAAAGCTAATTGATAAGCCAATATTTCTTCCAGCGCCAATGCTTTTTGCCAAGGATGCAATCCTTCTGATAATTGGAATAAATCAGCATCTGGCGGCGGATTATGCAAATAATGCAATCCATCTGACAATGAATAATTTTGACTAACAAAACTCGGAAAAGAATCTTTTGTGATGAGCTTCAGCGCTGCATCCATAATTGTTCTGATCTGCTTTTGAGATAATCCTGCCGTTAATGGATAAATCGGCGTCAATTGCTCTTCCACAGGAATCGTTTCATTGAGCGCACGGAATTCTGGATGAACCATTTCTAAATATGGATAACCCTTTTTCACTTCACCAAATGCACGAATCAAAGCATTATCATCAAATAGCTTCATCATTCCGCTGTTAAAGTTAAAAAACTTCAACATCATTAAACCTGTGCCATCTTTAATCCAAACGGTTAAATATTTGCGTTTACCTTGCGATAATTCCTTTTTCACTACGCGCGCTTCCACAACAGCAGTATCGCCAATGCGCAATGCTTCGATCGGCATTAATCGAGTACGATCCTGATATCGATAAGGTAAATGAAAAATCAAATCTTGAATCGTTTTAATATGTAGCTTCTCTAAAGTCTTCGCCATTTTCGGGCCAACACTTGGAAGTTTCGTCACAGATTGCTCAAGAATCACAAATTATCTCTTATATGGAATACTTTTTGATAAACAAGCCTTATAATACCTTAATTCATAGTGAAAAGAGAAACAGGGGCGACTGAATGTCAATCAAAAATATTCAAACGTTAATTAAGGATGATTTCAACTTAGTGAATGAATCCATCATGTCAGCATTATCATCTGATGTTGCATTGATTAACGAATTGGGTGCTTATATTATTTTATCCGGCGGTAAACGTTTACGTCCGATGATTACGGTTTTATGCGCACGCGCAGCACAATATACTGGCGATAAGCACATCTCAGCAGCAGCTTTAATCGAGTTCATTCACACAGCAACATTGTTACATGATGATGTTGTGGATCACTCAGATATGCGCCGCGGCAAAGAAACTGCCAATGCAATTTGGGGCAATGAAGCAAGCGTTCTTGTGGGCGATTTCCTATATACGCGCGCATTCCAAATGATGGTAGATTTAGATTCTATGCGCGTGATGCGCATTCTTGCGCAAGCAACGAATCGAATTGCTGAAGGCGAAGTGCTTCAGTTATTGAACATCAAAGAACCAAACATTACAGAAGAAAATTACTTCAATGTAATTTATTCTAAAACAGCTAAGTTATTCGAAGCAGCTGCAGAAGTTGCCGGCGTGATGGCTTATGAAACATCTGGTCAACCTGAATCACAAATCGAAGCATTCCGTGAATATGGTAAATATGTTGGTACCGCATTCCAGTTGATTGATGATATTTTAGATTACACATCAACAGCTGCTGAAATGGGCAAAAATACTGGCGATGATTTAGCTGAAGGTAAACCAACATTGCCGTTAATCCGCGCAATTCAAAAAGGTACGCCAGAAGAAGCTGAATTGGTTCGTGATGCATTATTGAATGCCGATGTGAGTAAGTTAGATGAAATCTTAAAAATCATCGAGCGCACAGATTCATTAAAATATACTTATGAAAAAGCATGCGAACAAGTGGAAATGGCAGTTCAAGCCATTGCACCAATTGCTGATTCGCCATATAAAGAAGCATTGATTGGCTTAGCGAACTACGCAATCGAACGTAAATTTTAATCATCATAAAGCCCTTCTTTGAAGGGTTTTATTTTCTATCAATTTCGTGAATATATAATAGGAAATGATCATGTTGAATTATTGGTTACAATTTGAAGAGCGCCATCCTGAATTGTATGGCACATTGCAATCACATCATCATTTCTTGGCGCTGAATCGTTTCATCGAAGCTTCGCCTTGGGCTGGCAGATTAATCCTCAATCGCCCTACTTTATATCTCACGCAATTCTTAGAAAATCATTGGGAAGAATCATTAGATTTAACGCAATATCAAATCGATGATCGCAATGAAGATTCAGCAATCATCAGTTTGCGCCATACGCGCAATCAATTGATGTTGAAAATGGCTTATCGCGACATTAATTTACTCGATGATATTTTGGTCATCAATCGACATTTAACCATGATTGCAGATTTCTTCTGCGAACAAGCGTTAAGAATCTCGTATCAATTAACCACGAAAAATAACGAACCGCCGCAAACTGAAGATGGCAAAATCATTCATCCTTATGTGATTGGCATGGGAAAAATGGGCGGATTTGAGCTGAATTTCTCATCAGATATTGATCTGATCTTTGGTTATTCAGGTGATGATGCACATTTCTTCCATAAAGTTGCACGCCGTTTCATTCATCTATTGCACACAAATACAGAAGATGGATTTGTTTATCGCGTGGATTTAAGGCTGCGCCCATTTGGCGGCAGCGGGCCAATTGCACTATCCACGCAAGCGATGGTGAATTATTACTTCCAATATGGCCGAGATTGGGAGCGATATGCGCTCATTAAAGCACGATCAGTTGCGGGAAATATCGAAGAAGGCAATGCTTTTCTTCATGAAATACAGCCGTTCATTTACCGTAAAACCATCGATTATGAATTAGTGGATGCGCTGAAAAATATCAAAGATATGATTCAGAAAGAAGTCATCATCAAGGAAAATTTTCATAACATTAAATTGGGCGATGGCGGAATTCGTGAGATTGAATTCATTGCACAAGTTTTCCAATTGATTCATGGCGGCAAGCAAACCAATCTACAAACCACAGAAATCATGCCAGCTTTAGATATTATCGCCACAAAATTTCTATCACCAGAAACTGTAATCGCGCTGAAAAATGCTTATGTGTTTTATCGCATGATCGAAAATCGCTTACAAATGGTACATGATGAACAAACACATACTTTGCCAACCTCGCAACAAGAGCAACAGCGTTTGATTCAATCCATGAATATCCAAAGTTGGGAGCATTTTGAGAAACTATTAATGCTGCATCAAGGGATCGTGCATGAGCAATTTGAAAATATCTTTGGCGCTGTAACCGTACAAGAAAATGAGAATAACTTCTCTTCCCTATTAAAATTGCTGCGCGAACCGCAAGAAGCAATTGATTTCAAAAAATGGTGCGATCAACAAAGCATTCCAGAAAGCGAACAAAAATCTTATTTATTGTGGGCATTCCAAAAAGAAACTTTCTTAAAATTAGAAGAAAATGACCAAAAAGAAATGACGTTTGTTATGTTGCACGCTTTTCATTATTTAGAAACCAAACAACAACAAAGCTCACATACTTTGAACCTGTTTTTGGATATTTTATCCAGCATTGCTTATGAAAAGCGATTCATTCATTGGCTATATGAATACAATAATGCGTTGATGCGCATTTTGGATTTGTGTTGCAACACAACTTGGCTCAGCCGCTATTTAGCGCGTTATCCTGTGCTGTTTGAAGATTTAATGGAAAGTTTAGAAGCCACAAAACCCATTAATCATAAAACGCTGAGCAAATCTCTCAATACATTATTGGAGCAGCCAAAAACGACAGAAGAACAGCGCCTCAATTTATTGCGTGATTTCTTGCACAAAAACATTCTAAAAATTGCTATGGCGGATTTCTCTGGCAAAGTGCCATTGATGATTGTGAGTGATTATTTATCCGAATTGGCTGATACTTTGCTCAGTAAAATTTTACGCTTAGCTTGGCAGGAATTGAGCTTAAAACATGGTCAACCAACATCACAAAGACATGCAAATGGCCGACCAGATTTCATCATCGTCGCTTATGGAAAATTGGGCGGATTAGAGTTAGGTTATCAATCCGATTTAGATATTATCTTCTTGCATGATGCCGTTGAAGATGAAATGACAGATGGCGCAAATCCAATATTTAACAGCGATTTTTTCATAAAATTAGCACAGAAAATCATTCATTATTTAACCGTCCAAACATCCGCTGGCAGATTATATGAGGTCGATATGCGACTTCGTCCTTGCGGAGATTCGGGATTATTGGTTTCAAGCTTTGAGCGATTCAAAAACTACCAAGCAAACGATGCTTGGATTTGGGAACATCAAGCCTTGATTCGTGCGCGCCCTGTTACCGGCAGCCAAACATTAACCAATGCATTCAATCAATTCCGCAAAGAAATCTTAACGCGCCAACGTAGCATTCCTCATTTAAAACAAGAAATTGTGAAAATGCGCCAAAAGCTTGATAAACAATTTTTAGCTAAGCAGTCCGATCTTTCTCGTAAATTAAAATATGGCGATGGCGGAATGGTAGATATTGAATTTTTAGTGCAATATCTTGTGTTATCTCATGCACATCATGAAACTTTACTTGTGCGATTTACGGATAATATTCGCCAATTGGCTGCATTAGAAGCGCTCGGCAGATTAAGTTCATGGGAAGCCATGATTCTGCGCGATACTTATCGTTCTATTCGCCAAATACAACATTATGCGAAGCTATCTGACCAAGAATCATTACAAAAACCTGAAAAGCTTGTAGAATCAATGCAATTATCCAAAGAAATTCATGACAAAATTTTTGGACAAACCATCAATAAAAAATAATCTTGAAGATATTCACAAGCTTCCACATAATCTGTGGATAAGTTTGTGAGTATCATCTACTAATTCAATCAATCCTTAAGATAAATCATACTATTACAGAATAGATTAAAGATTAATCATGATTGGTAAAGCTGATACTTCCAAGTGTTTCCAATACTTATTTATAACTTAAAAGTTTTAAATCAGTTATCCACATTTCAATCAATAAAATTGTGGATAACTTTGTGAATAATATTAACTTCTCCAGAAGCTTGGCGTTAAAAGAACAAATATTGTGAATATTTCTAAGCGCCCCAATAACATTGTAAAACTCAATACAGATAAGCCTGTATCGCTGATAGAAGAATAGTTATTCGCTATCGATCCTAAAGCTGGCCCTGTAATATTTAAGCAACCCGCAACAGCAGAAAATGCATCCAATGGTGTTAAGCCACAGCCAATCATTACTAACGTTAATACCGCTGTAGATAATCCATATAAAACTATAAATGCCCAAACACTTGCCAAGATAGATAATGGAATGATTTTTCCATCAACACGCACAGGTAATTCTGCGCGAGGATGGATTAAGTGTTTCACTTCGCTATAAGCTTGCTTACAAATCAATATAATACGAATCATCTTCATTCCGCCTGTTGTAGATCCAGCACAAGCGCCCATGAATGATAAAAAGATTAATAACAATGGTAAAAACGTTGGCCAATCACTGAAAGGATTGATTAGAAAGCCTGTTGTTGTAATCATTGCAATCACTGTGAAAAATGCATTCACAATCGAATCATACCAACTGTTAAACACTGAGAAATAATGCAATGTTAAAGCAACTACAATAGATGCACCAACTGATACAAAAAAGAATGTTCTTAACTCAAAATTTTGAAAATATCGCTTAATGCTTTTTTCTCTGAATACTAGAAAGTGTAATGTGAAGTTAATCCCACCTAAAAACATAAAAAAGATAGCGATCCAGTTAATGATTTCACTTTGGAAATAGCCAATGCTATCATCATAGTTGGCAAAACCCGCGGTTGCGACTGTTGAAAAACCATGAGTAATCGCATCAAATAAATTCATGCCCGCAATGTAATAACTCACGATACAACCAGCCATTAATGCAATATATACAAACCATAAATTACGTGCCGTTTGTGCAATTCTTGGCGTTAATTTTTCTTCTTTCATTGGACCTGGAACTTCTGCTTTAAACAGTGCCATTCCACCCATCCCCAATAATGGCATGATTGCTACAGCTAAGATGATAATTCCCATGCCACCAAAAAAGTGCAGTTGTGTTCGATACCATAAAATCGATTTAGGTAATGTTTCTAAATGATTGAGAACTGTTGCACCTGTCGTGGTAAAGCCTGACGTTGCTTCAAAAAATGCATGAATGAATGAGATATCTAGTTCTTTGGATAATGCTAATGGTAATGCACAAATTAGGCTCAACACACTCCAGAATAGCGCCACGATGATAAAGCCGTGCCGTGTTTTCAGCTCATAATCCACTTTTCTAAATGGGAACCACAACAAAGCACCCAATACTAATGTAATGAGAAATGCACTTATAAAATAGTGGAATTGTCCATCTGAGTAAATCAATGAAATCCCAACAGGGATTAAAAAGGTAAAGCTAAAAGCCATCATCAACATTCCCATTATCTTAAAAATAATGGCAAGCTGCTTATCCATGGACAAATTTCCTAAAAAAAGAGACTTATTTTACGCTCTTATTCAATAATTGTGTAGTTAATCTATTGTATTGATATGAAATTATGTGCCCCGAACACGAGTCGAACGTGTGACCTTTCCCTTAGGAGGGGAACGCTCTATCCAGCTGAGCTACCGAGGCATGTTTCAATTATTATTTCTGATTTTCAATCAATTTCGCAAGAGTTTCTGCATATTCACGTGAAGCTTTCACATCAAAACTTTCCACCATCACTCGTACAACTGGTTCTGTACCTGATGGACGAATCAATACACGACCTTTATCACCCAATTGATTTTCAACGATAGCAATGGCATTAGTTACGGCTTCTGTTTCCCATCCATCACGATCTGCAATTTTTACATTGATCAATGTTTGTGTTGATTTAGGAATGTGCTGTAAAGCTTCCTGAATCGTCATGTTTTTCGCTAAAATTGCTTCTAAAGCTTGAAGTGCTGCAATAATGCCATCACCAGTTGTGTGCTTATCCATACAAATAATGTGGCCAGAATTTTCACCACCCAATGTTAAACCATTATTTTTAAGTTGCTCTAAGACATAACGATCACCAACTTTAGCACGAATCAAGTCAATACCATCTTGTTTTAACGCGTATTCAAAGCCTAAATTACTCATGATCGTTGCAACAATTGCTTTCTCTTTACGGTGCGTTGCGATCAAATACAAAATTGCATCACCATCATAAACAATGCCTTTAGAATCTACGATCACTAAACGATCGCCATCACCATCAAAACCAATACCACAATCAGCCTTTTCATCTAGTACTTTCTTTTGAAGCGCAGCAGGTTCTGTCGAGCCTACATGATCATTAATATTAAATCCATTGGGCTGATTGCCGATCACAATCACTTTTGCGCCCAATTCAGTGAATACATGTGGTGCAATATGATATGTTGCGCCATTTGCACAATCTAAAACAATTTTCATACCGCGCAGATTCAAATCACGTGCAGAACTTTTACAAAATTCAATATAACGACCTGCCGCATCGTTGATACGACGAACTCGACCAAATTTATCTGGATCAACAGAAATTAATGGTTCTTCTAATTGGCGCTCAATTTCAAATTCGATACTGTCATCTAACTTTTGGCCATCTTCACCAAAAAATTTAACACCATTATCATAATAAGGATTATGAGATGCTGAAACCATACAGCCCACAGAAGTATCCAATGTACGTGTTAAATATGCAATAGCTGGCGTTGGCATTGGACCAGTTAAGGCAACATCTACACCTGCATAAGTTAAACCTGCTTCTAATGCTGATTCAAACATATAGCCTGAAATACGTGTATCTTTCCCAATTAATACGCGAGCACCTTCACGCGCTAAAACTTTCCCTGCTGCATAACCCAATTTTAAAATAAAATCTGGGGTCATTGGCGTTTGTCCTGTTAATCCACGAACTCCATCAGTACCAAAATAACGACGCATGCAGACTCCTTTATTGTTAGTTTTCTTAATGGCGCTGATTTTATACTGTTTTGCTAAAAATTGATATTCCGATGACTCGTCAAAATATACATAGATAACTAGATATGCGGTTTACGACCTGCATCCCTTTAGTTAGAATGGATCGGTTAACCTTCCTACCTTTATAGGACTTGTATATGTCAAAAATAATCATTCTCGGCGGCACTGGCTATGTAGGTAGCCACATCATTAGTCGTTTAGCGAGAGATAAAAATAATTCGATCATTGCATTCTCACGCAACAAGAATCAACAAGTGGATACAAGACAATGTCAATTTGTGAAGTTCAAAAATTATCCACAAACTGATGCAGAAATGCTCTATCACATCCATGATGCTGACATTATCATCAATTTAATTGGCACAATGGATGGCAATCGTAAACGTGCAACTAAAGCACATGTTGAATTAGTGAAGCATCATGCAGAATTAGCAAAACAGACGAATATTAAACACTTTGTACACATGAGTGCATTAGGTGTTTCGGAAAAAAGCAAAGGCGTTTACTTTGAAACTAAATGGCAAGGCGAAGTTGCACTGAAAGAAACATTGAAAGACAGCAACATTAAAGTTTCCATCATTCGTCCTTCATTTATGTTCGGTCATCGCGCAACAAGCATTGATAACTTAGTGCGTTTAATCAATAAATGCCCAGTGTTTATGTTGCCAGGCGCATTCACAAAATTCCAACCTGTTTATATTGATGATGTGACACAAGCTGTTACAAACATCTTAGAAACCCAAGAAAATCATGAGCAAACTTATGATTTAGTTGGCCCAGAAGTTATGACATTTTTAGAGATGACCCGTGATGTTATGCGTTATTCTCAGCTATGTCGTAAGAAAGTTATCGCAATGCCAGGCTTTTTTGCATACATGTTAGCATTGACCACAGGATGGTTCCCAAAAGCACCATTTACAATGAATCAATATAACAGCTTGAAAGTCGACAGCATTTCAGATACAAATAATCTACCGCAATTAAATATTGAACCGCAATCATTCCAATCCGTCATGAGCTTTGAGTACAAATTTGGTCTACAAGATCGCTATGAAAATGACAGAATGACTGCTGGCAGAAATATTATTTAAAGGATTTACAGTGTTATTAGTTGATTACAAAATTTTAGATAAACGTTTAGGCAATGAGTTTCCACTGCCAAGTTATGCAACTGCAGGTTCTGCAGGTTTGGACTTGCGTGCAATGTTGGATGAGCCTTTAACGTTGCAACCAGGCGAAAGTGCTTTTGTGAAAACAGGTATGGCGATCTACATTAAAGATCCTGCATATGCTGCAATGGTACTACCTCGCTCTGGTTTAGGCACAAAACATGGGATTGTACTTGGCAATCTTGTGGGCTTAATTGATGCAGATTATCAAGGTGAATTAATGGTTTCAGCTTGGAATCGTAGCAATAAAGCTTTTACAATCGAAGTTGGCGAGCGCTTAGCACAGATGATCATCGTGCCAGTGATCCAAGCGAATTTCCAAGAGGTAGAAGAGTTTGAAGCATCGGAGCGCGGCGCCGGTGGCTTTGGTCATACTGGCCGCAATTAAATCAATAAGGATGAGGAATGAAAGTATTAGTATTACCGGGTGATGGTATTGGTCCAGAAATCACAGAACAAGCAGTTCGTGTATTAAATGTTATGAATGACAAATATCAACTTGGCATTGAAACAGAAACCGCACTCATTGGCGGTATTGCTTACGATAAAACGGGCAAACCACTACCAGATGAAACCCTAACCAAAGCACTCGCAGCAGATGCTGTTTTGCTTGGCGCAGTGGGTGATACTAAATATGATACGTTGCCTCGTGAAGTTCGCCCAGAACAAGGTTTGTTAGCAATTCG
>JASLHB010000096.1 GCA_030149965.1 Wohlfahrtiimonas sp.
CCAAAATATTGGTTGTAGCCTTTCATGAAGCCATCAAAGTCCATTTTGCCAGTTTCTGGTGTTGCTACCAAGAAAGCTTGCATTTTAACAATGTCAGAGATTTCCAAACCTTTTGCTTTCAATTGTGCTTCAATACCTTTCAAAACGCTAACTGTTTGCGCTTCTGTATTACCAAAAGTACCATCTTCCTGTTTTGCAGGAACAACACCACTTAAGTAATAAGTTTTAACAGTGCTAGGAACTTCTACAACTGTTGAAATTGGAAAATTACCAGGAGCTGGTGTACGTACGATTTCATCTGCCATAGCGCCGCCCATAATAGTTGATGCACAAATTAATGCTGCTAATGTCTTTTTCATATAAATCCTTAACTGATTGCTTTTTCATGCCAATACTCAATGTTCATCAGAACACTTCATATTCCGTGCATCACTATACCGTGAATGTGCAATTTCGTGTACTGTTCGTACAAAATCACATCAAAACTCTTAAATAACATTAGTACTATATATTTGATACAACTATGCTTTTGACAAGTTGTATATTATTGTAAATCTTGAGCTGAATCCTCTTCTGTCTTTGGGAAATCTAAAGATTTCAATACTTCTAAGCGCTTAATGCCATCCACATTAATCACTAAACGAACCAGTTCTGTGGCAATATTATGATCATTGTTCAAGCGAATACGGCGAATCATATAAACATGGTAAATCTTCTCGCCCAAAACTGGCGTTTCATCTTCTTCTAAAAATGGTAATTCCTCAAAAGCAATATCAATATAACGAAGATAATCTGAAATATTAAAACGAGTAATATCTGCAATTGGAAAACGTGTTTTTTCGAATAAATTTGGCTGATTCATCAAATGAACTTCTTTTTTATAAAAGAGAATATCTTCATCTCTATCATTATTTATAAAAAAGCCTTCATTCGTTGTTTGGTACACAGCTTTAACATCATCAGGTAATGTTGCATGAGCCACAAACCTAAATGACTCTTTACAAATTCCAATCGGTCGCTTAACGCCTTCTTTATAAATCAACAACTTTCGATCAGGCAACCAACGCTGAAACCATTGTTGCATTTTTCGTTTACTGATATCTTTAAAACGATCTCGAAAAATATAAGCCAAAATAATCGCTACAAAGACTTTCATACTGATATCAGCATATTGTCCGCCGCGTATATTCAACATGACAAATAATGTAATGCTCATGGAAACTGCTGCAATGAGCGCATAAATGCCATGTAATAATAATGGTGCACCTTTACGATGATTAATATCTAAAAATAGATAACGATTAATATATCTCCGTAAAGAGCTCCAACGATGCAAAACTTTCTCATTACTTTCGCCCGGCGTTGCAATACTTTCAGGATATTTTTCTTCACGATAATTGATTTCTTCGCGCCAAGCACCACTGATTGCTACACGACAAGGGATTGCTCGCTCAGTGATTAATTTACATAAATAGAACGTTGTCACCCAAGAAATATACTCATCACAATATTCAAAAGCTTTCGAAGCAATTTTACCTTCTATGGCACGACAAACCGAATGCAATTCACGATAAGCTTTGATAGTTTTTTCAATATCCACCAAAAGCAGTTGGACATTTTCTTCTGTTTTCTGATTCGGCGCTTTTAATAATGATTTGACTGCTAAACGCAAGCTTCTTTTATAAGTTAAAGCAACTCGTTTGAGAGAATTTTCATAGCTCTCCATTTCTGGCACATTCACCAACCAATCTTTCAATTCATTGGATAATTTTTCCAGCAATCCCTTTTTTTTATAAAAATATTTCAATTTATGAGTTGCTGGACTTAAGCGCACATAATTTTTTAATGATTTCTGAAACTCTTTGGTTGAATACGATTGTGGATTAATCTGTAAAGCAACAGGCAGGAAAAAATACGTTTCCACTTGATACTTAATATTTTTTGCTTTGGCATGATCAAAAGAGACTCTTTGCTTGATCTCAAACTGACGGTGGCCATGGATTTTCAATGATTCTTTAATCATGTGCACCTCTTTTTACTATTTTACATCTTTCTGAACCTCTTCTTCTGCTTCCTGATGTAAATCTACATCCATATCTTCTTCAACAGGTTCAACATCTTTTTCATTCTTTGCTTCATCGCTATTCACAAAAGGATACGCTTGGCTTTCAATTGTGAAGCGTAAAATACCATATAAACTTTTGATCAAACGACGACAATAACTTAAATCATTCATCACGGAACTTGTGCTAAATGCATTCACTTCTGCGTGACTGCTTGCCAAAAATAATTCACGGCGGAATACTCGCTCAAATAATTTACTCTTCTCCAACAATTCATCGATTTTTTCTAAAATAACTTCCCGTTTCACGGGATCAGCCAAATCTTCATCCAATGTGCTATAAATCGTATAAAGTGAGCGCATATTTGTATAAACAAATAATTTCAGATCATGATAGAAATCACGCATGATGCTATCATGAACCGTTAAATAACGATTAAAATTCTTCTGTAAATGCCGCCCAGATTTTACAGCATCCACCAATGATAAAGCCACCATTTGGCAGTTCAGTAAATAATCTTGATAATAATCTGCATCATCTGAATCTGAAAAATCTATGCGGCTCATATAAATTAAAATATCGCCATATAATCCTTTCACATAACGCTGATACAAAATATTGGCATCTACAGATGCTTTATTATGACTTGCTAAAAAATTCTCTTCATTAAATATTTCTTGCATCACATCTTCTAGCGGAATATTTAAAGATAAACACAATATTTCACTGCTCACTTCACCTAAATGCTGAACTTCTTTAAATACCGCACCAACAGCAGCTGGCGGAACGCTTAAGGATTGTTCACGTAAATATTTTGGCTGGATCGATTTTTCAATCTCTAACGGTTCATGAATTGTTTCAGCAGTTTCCACAACAGATGGCGCTTTTTCTTCATCAGGAATAATGCGTTTCAATAAGTGAATCATGCGCCCTTGAATCCACCAAAACATCAAAACGCCAACGCCATTAAATACTGTATGGAAAAATGCCAATTCCATTGTATCGTTCAACCCAAAAAATTCGCCCAAAGAATGGCTTAAAGCTGTAATTGGTGATAAAAATATAACTATCACAAATGCCGCAGCAAAATGAAAAATAGTATGCGCAACCGCTAAACGTTTACCATCCCGCGTCCCACCCAAAAACCCGATAATTGCTGTAGAAATTGTACTGCCTAACAAAGCGCCAATCGTCAAAACAAATGAATCATGCAAGGTGATTTGAGATAAATCTAAAGCAGTTAAAATCAACATGATGGTTGCATGGCTTGATTGTAAAACCATCGTTGCCAAGAAACCAACCACCATTAAAATTGCAAAGCGTTGCCAGCCTTCAATGTCTGATTGTGCGAAATCAAAATTCGTTGTGAAATCAGAAAATCCTGTTTTCATGTGCGTGATTGCCAAGAAGATGAATGCAATCCCAAGAATCACTCGGCCGAATGCTTTGCTCTTGTCGCCATTGAATGATGCCAAAACGCCCAGCACCAACATAGGATAAGTGATAATGGATAAGCTCATGCTTTGCCCAGCCAATGCAAGCAACCAAATACCACTACTTGAGCCAATATAAGCACCAAGCAATATAGAGAATCCACCAGCTAACGTAATCAATGAAGCATTGATAAATGCAATGACTAATAACGATACAATCGTAGTGGATTGCAAGATAACTGCAGCACCACCACCAAATATGAATGCTTTCCATGGTTTCGATGTGCTTTTTGCCAACAATTTCTCAAGTTTTCCACCGGCCAATTGTTGCAAGCCATCCGTCATACATTGCATACCGAATAAAAAGAATGCTAAACCAGAACACAACTCAATCCAACTGGGATTGCCTTTAAAAGAGTATAAAAGTATTGCTGCGACTGCTAAAAATATCGCATTGCGAATTTGATTCTTATTCATACGCCACTTAATTCAATTAATATTATTTATTAGAACCAACCATTGTAACGCTAATATATTGTTTTAGGTAATTTTCTTAGCAATTACATTGATCATGAGCCATTGAGTTTTTGCGTGATATTCAAAAATTCTTTTCTAATCTCAGGATTATCAAACGGTACAATTTCAGGCACTTGCATTGTAGAAAATGCTTGAAAATCACGTTGACTATCCTGCATCAATGATAAAACATCCAACGATATTTTCACTGTTGAATAAGTATTCATCGCGATCGCTTCACGTGATTGTGCTTTTTTCAGAATAGCTTTAGAATTCTTGGCTTGATCCTGCAAATATTTCATATAACGATCAACTGCTTCTAATGCCAGCTGATTCGCTTCGATATTCTTATCCAAAACCTTGCGTTGTTCTTTATCTGCTGTTGATTTTAAACGTTTTGCATCTTCCAAACTTTTCTTCGCTTCCACTTTATAAGTCGCCAATTGCACCATATAAATATTTTCTAATTTATAGATAAAGTTTTCCTGAATTTTCACAACCATGCGATGCAAAATCGTTGCCATTCCGTAATAGCGTTTAACCGCATCAAAATCTTGTGAATTGCTTTCCATCAAATGCTGTAACTGTTTCGAGACTGCTGTCGCACTATTAAATAACATAATAGCGCGAATAGTATCTTCGCCTGTGACAGTTGTATAAAGAAAATCTAACTGTTCAGGATCAAGCTGAATGCCAGCTTTTGCTAATTCATCGCTCATTGCGCTACGCAATTCCAATAAGCTTTTTTCTAATTCGATTAAATCTTTTTCATGGGCTTCAATTAACTGATCAAAATCAGCTCGCGTAGATGCTGTCCATGTTTTTAATGTATCTGTTGGCGTATATTTCATCAAAGTGCTAGTTTCTTCTGAAACAGAAAATAAACGCTTTTCACGCAAATCACGCAATGTTTTGCGCTCTTCGCCAATGCGTTTTTCCACTTTAAAATAACTTTTACGCAATTTCACCAATTCAGGTAATTCTAAGCGCTCAATTAAATCATCTAGATAATCATCAATATCAGCATTGGCAGATGTTTTATCCCGCCCAAACCATTGGCTTTCTGGCAAATTAAACGATTCACCCAAAACGCTTTCCGCTTTATCCAAAATGGTTAAGCCCTTATGATCCAACTGTGCAATACTCATTTGCCCAATACAAGCTGATAAAAATAGTGCAATCACCGAATATTTGAATCCATTTTGTTTCATCTTAAATACACCAAACTTGATAATTCTGAAGTCAACATTATACAGCTAAAATACTTTTATCAAATTGTCATCAAAATTTAGTAAAATAAGCAACGATATCACTATGAGCGCAATAAAATAGTTATGAAAATTCAAGCAGATCGTACCAGAAAGATTTTCTATCACAGTAATCTTCTGTTTAGCATTCGCATCATCATTGCATTGCTTGGTACAACCTTAATCCCAGCCTTAATGGGAGAAATACATGCCATTATCCCGTTAACATTGGGCGTAATCGCTGCAGCCATTTCAGACATTGACGCAAGCCCAAAACAACGATTAATCAACTTATCATTATTATTAGTATGTTTTGCCATTGCTGCATTTTCTGTAGAACTGCTCTTCCCTTATCCCGTACTATTTCTGCTGGGATTAATTTTATCGGGCTTTTCATTCACCATCATTGGTGCATTGGGGCAAAAATTTTCTGTTATTTCTCTTGGCACATTATTAATGGCAACGTACACAATGCTCGGCGTTGGCTTATTTAAAGATCAATATGTTTTATCCGCATTACTGATCTTAGGTGCTTTTTGGTATGGCTTCATTGCTTGGATCGAATCCATCGTTCAACCCATTCGCACAACCCATGAATATCTCAACCATTCATTTAAAACATTGGGAAAATTCTTGCATGCAAAATCTCACATGTTTGATCCTGATGAAACAGATAATTTTGAAATTCAAACGGCTGAATTAACCGCAGTTAATCAATCATTGATTAAATCCATGAATGAAAGTAAACGCTCGTTATTTAACCGTTTACGTGGTGATCAAGGCCATAAACGCGTGCGCATTATGTTGAATTACTATTTTGTCGCACAAGATATTCATGAGCGCGCGGCTTCTTCCCATATCAGTTATCAAAAACTAAGTAATCAATTAAAAAACAGCGATATTTTATTCAGAATATCGAGAATATTAGCTCTACAAGGCAAAGCTTGTGCGCAAATTGCCGATAATATTAAATACCGTGAACCGTATAAACACAGCCCATTATTTGATAAATATTTCAAGCTATTAGAAGAGTCCATTCAGAATGCTGATATTTCTCCATCGCTGTGCTTAACTTTACAAAATATCATCAAAAATCTAACAGAAATTGATAAACAATTTCGTCAAATCAATCAGGCTAACTATATTTCCCAAAACTCGATCCATAACAATATTGTGGAAGATGAAGTATCAAGTTTCAAAGATGCTTATGATCGCATCAAAAAACATTTAACATTAAAATCTTCACTATTTAGACATTCTGTACGCATTAGCTTGGTTTTTGCCGTAGGCTATCTCATCATATTATTAACCCATTTACCGCATGGTTATTGGATATTAATGACAGGTTTAGTCATTTGCCAACCCAACTATTCAACCACTCAGAAACGCGTTTTAATTCGATTTGCAGGCACGATTCTAGGCATTTTCTTAGGCGTATTTTTCGTCTATTTATTCAATACATTGCCAACACAAATCTTCGCCATTATCACAAGCGCATGGTTATACTTTATTTTTAAAAACTCTCGCCAAGCTTCAGCGACAGTATTTATAACATTACTAGTATTCTTCAGCTTTAGCTTAACAGGAGAAAGTTCTTGGGAAGTTGCTTGGTCACGGATTATCGCAACCATTATTGGCTCTGTGGGCGCATTACTCGCAGTATTTCTCTTATGGCCAGATTGGAAATATCGTACATTGCCAAGCTTAATTGAGACAGCTAATCACGATAATGCAAATTATCTCAAGCAAACACATCGTCAATATCAGGAAATGCGCATTGATAACGTTGATTATCGTTATGCTCGCCGTGAAGCCCATGAAAATTCTGCTGATTTATCAGAATTAATCAGCATTATGTCCAATGAACCTAAAATCGATCATGACTTGATTGATAAAGCCTTTAGATTCCTAACATTGAATCATACATTCATCAGTTATATTGCAACATTAGGCGTACATCGTGCGTCTAAGCTTTCACCTGAAATTCAAACGATTTTCAACAACACTGAACGTTTTATTTATGAAGCGCTTTATGGCAATAATATTGATATTCAACAATCGGAAGTATTTTGTGATGCGTTACAAGAAATGTTAGATACATTTGCAGAATATGATTATACAAACATTGATTATCAGGTGATTTTACAATTGCAATTAATGTTACAAATTTTGCCTGAAATTATCGAAACATCGCAAACAATCATCACGAAGCGCTAAGTTCATTGATAGATACAAAAAAATCCCCTAAGCGATTACTTTGGGGATTTTTTATTTTTGTTTAATGCGATTATTTTTCACCGCTCAATGTGATCAGAATCTTCGCTTGAGTTTTATCAGACACAAGCGTTTTAAAGCCTTCTTCAACGATGTCTTTAAACTCAATTTTCTTAGTGATGATTGGTGTCACATCCAATTGCCCAGATGCCATCAAATCAATCGTTTCTTGGAAACTTGCTGGTGAATACGCAATTGATGATGTTACTTTAACGCCTGTATTGATCAACTGCATTGGGTGCCAAGTAATCGGATTTGCAAAAATCGAGATGATTACCATCGTACCGCGAGGTTTGGTTGCATTGATGGACTGCACAACCGTTTGCTCAACACCTGCAACTTCAAATGCCACATCCACACCGCGCGGCACAATTTTACGAATCGCCGCAACTGCATCTTCTTTACCTGAGTTAATGATGTGCGTTGCACCCACTTCTTTAGCCATTGCTAATCGAGAATCAGATAAATCCAAAGCGATGATTTTAGTTGCGCCGCCAGCTTTAGCTGCCGCCATTGTCACTAAACCAATTGGGCCTGCACCAAATACAGCAACAGTATCACCAAAGCGTAAACCGCCTTCTTTCACAGCTTGAACTGCAACCGCTGTTGGCTCGATCAATGCTGCTGTTTCCAATGATAGATTATCTGGTACTTGATAAACCGCTGATTCTGGAACGTTCACAAAATCCGCAAAGCCACCATCACAATGTAAGCCGATGAAACTAAAGCCATCGTAAATATCATCATATTCACTGCGTTTACCATGTGTAATTGTTGGATTCACAGAAACACGATCACCCACTTTATATTTTGTAACATTTTTACCAATTGCTTCTACAATCCCTGAAAACTCATGTCCCATGGTGATCGGTGCTAATCCGCCAGTTAAAAAATCACGCTCTTTCGTTGGAATGAATACAGGACCTTCTTCATATTCATGTAAGTCACTACCACAAATCCCTGCCCAAGCTACACGAACAGTGATCTCGTTATCTTTTAATGTTGCCAATGCTTTATCTTCAATACGGATATCTTCACGACCATGCCACACAGCTGCTTTCATTGTTATTCTCCCAATGGATAAAAAATTTAAATTATGGCTATACCATAACAGATCAGCACGTAAAGCAGGGTTAATGAGAATTATTATTATTGACATTTGTCAGATAATTATATAAATCATGATCAATATTAACGATAAGGATTTGCATGAACAATCAACCCAAACAATCGCCCTGCTACATTACCGCCTTATGCACCAATGAGATCGATGGGCAGCTGCATGTGCTCACTTTGATTAATCAACTCATTGAGAAATCAATGTCCGCAGGTTTTTGCGTTGAAGATAAAAGTTGTTCTAAAAATCTATCATCTCCTGAAATCAAATCTCTTTCAAAAGCAGAAGATATTCTGCACGCAAATAAAAATGATCATTGGCCAAATTGGCCTTCAAAAAACTGCATTGTGTTGGGTAGTTTAAAGAAGCCATTAGAACCAATCGATTTATTCTTTCTGCATGATTGCCGATCTGATCATCCCAATGGTCATTATGATCAACTGTGCCAAATAATATTGGCGCACTATGATTGGGCATTTTTCTCATATTTCACAACCTTTGGTTCCGGGCGTTTAACCTTTATCACCAGTCAAGCGCATCTACATCATTGGATCAAATCAGTGCCTAATCTGACGATTGCAGAACGCTATGATTCCCCTACATTAGGTATGGCACAATTGCGCAGTGCAAGTTTTTATGACTATCAAGAGCAATGGCTATTGCCAATATGGCTCGCAAAACAACTCAACGAACCCACGCCATTGTTATTGTGCATCATAGAATCTGATAGATCCATGTATGAAATCTATACTCATGCAGATGATGATTATGTTGCCAATACTCAGTATTTTGCACAGCACACAGCAAAATTAACATTGCTTGAAGCTTGGCAAGGCAATCCTTATTCTGGCCACACAAAACCCACATATACCTTTCAATTGTTTTCAATCAATGACTTAGAGGCTTATAACAGCCTTTGGTCAAAAGTCAGCCATGATAATAATATTGCACATTGCGTATTATCAGCCGACTGTGATGTTTCATTACTCAAAGAATATGCTGAAAATTGTTATATCCATGGACATTTGAGCGATTTCATTAAGAATAAGCACTTAGCATCATGGGGATATATCAACTTTTATGGTGGCGGCGCAGATGAACACATGCGGTTGTTTTATGCCAATGATGGAAAAATAACTGACTTATTTTGGAAAGCAGTTGGGCAAAATGTTCATGATGTTTTGCCTGATGCGTTACATTCAGCCATTTTTTATGATGAAAAAGAACATTGGCAATTGCCTTTATTGCTCAATCATCATCCTGAACAATCCCCTATTGTCTTATGTCAGATTCATCAAGATATGACATACAATCGTTGGTCACCAGAAAATTTTGAGTGTATAGAAGAGACTATTTGGTATGAAGATATACTCTCATTCTTAACGCCATTGGATAGTTTTACAGTTGGCAAAGTAACTTATCAGCTCTATTTGATAAATGATGAAACCGCTTATCATGAGCTATGTTCACCAGAGCTTATGGAATCTTCCATTGTCCAAGCTGTTTTCAGTGGTGATTGCGATATCGTTGCCTTAAAGGATCTTTTGATCCAAGCTGATTATTATTGCGCAGAAGACCTCAACCAAGTTGCCAGCTGGATGTTGTCCAAATATGACGACCGATCATCTGCGTATTTTTATGCCAAAGACAAACAAGATTGCAAAATATTTTATGACTTATTGAGGGCCGATCAAACTGATCATAACGCACAAGTGAGCAGGTTCTGATGAAGCAATCACCCAAAAAATTCCGTCCAATTTTGGGAGTGATCTTGCACCACTCAATGTGACTAATAAAGATTTCAATTCATGATCTTCAATGCAAATATCTTCATGACTATAAAAACCAGCTGCTTTCATCATTATTTTTCTGTTGGATAAAAATTTAAACCATAGCAAATATGCATGTACAGCAAGGTGAATGAGCACTATTATTAATATTTGTCATGTAGAATACTAAATAAATGAATGTTGAGTTACTCGCTCTATTCTATTTCCTACATATTTTCGGTATTTCAGGAGAGATTCCTTGCTATCGCCAATAATATGTTCATGTGAAAATCGTGCTATTTTAATATTCATTTCATCAGCAATATCCTCGGTAATATCCACTATTCCTTTATCAAATCGTTTGGAGTAACTTATCATATAAGCTACGGTTGGTGAAATGGGATAATATAAATCTAGTTCATGATCTAATCTTTGCTCTATAATACTGTTATCCAGCTGAGAATATACATTAATTACAGGCTGATCAGAAGTAATAAAAGGAATTGTTGTATTATTAATTAAAAGAGAATGATTTGCCGTGTGGCGCTCAAAAAAGCAATCAGCTCCTATATTTTCACCAAAAATAATAGCTAAAAACCACCAACACTCTTCAAAATTCTTACTATGTTCATTTAAATTTTTATTTGCCATGTTACAAAGCTCTTTAAATGTTTTAGTGCGAGCAAACTGATGGCCAATATATCTCATAAAACTGTCCATATGCTCTAGATTATCCAAAACTGATAAATCTTGTAATGATAGATCTTTTAAAATCTTAAACACTGAATTTTCTATGTCGGTATGAAAATTTTCAATATAATTATTTAACTCAGCATTTATTCTTTTATATAGCGTACTCTCTGGGAGTAAGTATCTTTCACCCCAAAAATTAGCATGATGTATTTGCAAGACATCATTTAATAACCTTCGATAATATTTACGCAATCCTTCAAAGTTTTGTTGATTGATAAGCCATTTAATTATTTCAATATGATTCTCATTTAATGCAGTAATTTTATAAAAATTTTTCTCGCAGCATAATTTTTTAGTGCTATCACAAGCAATAATATATTTATTATTTTTTGTTGTGTAATACACATCTTTATTATTAACTGACCATCTACGCAAATATTTTGCCCATACATGATGGTTCCATTGTTTGACCTGTAATTTTTTTTCAATCACTACTAAAAATACCTATATGATTTATCAAAAAAGCCATTCTCTTGAATGGCTTCTATTTTCTCAAATGATTATAGAATAATATTAAATATTACCCAACATTTTTGTTGGGATTACCCATTCATCAAACTCAGCTTCTGTTAAGTAGCCTAATTCTAAAGCTGATGCTTTCAATGTTAGATTTTTCTGATAAGCATTTTTCGCAATTTTCGCTGCTTTGTCGTAACCAATGTGCGGGTTCAATGCTGTCACTAACATTAATGAGTTATTGAGTAGATCATCAATGCGCTCCAAGTTTGGCTCAATGCCAGATG
>JASLHB010000112.1 GCA_030149965.1 Wohlfahrtiimonas sp.
GATTACCGCAGTGCAGGCGGCGCAACAGAAGTAACAGGAGTTTTCTTTGCCAATTATCCGTAAAAGTAAAGTCGTACCTTATTCGGCTAAGCAAATGTTTGATTTAGTTAATGATGTGGAGAAGTATCCAGAATATTTACCGTGGTGTAAAACGGCAAGGATACTTCGACAAACTGAGAATGAAATGGATGCTTCCGTTGGTGTTTTGATGGGGCCAGTGAATAAATCTTTCACCACAAGAAATACAGTTGTGGATGGTGAAGTGATTCATATGTCTTTAGTGAATGGGCCATTCAAAAAATTACGTGGCGAATGGAAGTTCGTAAATGTTTCGGATACTGAATCTAGCATTGAATTTGAACTAGACTTTACTTTATCTATTGGCTTGTTGTCCAATATGCTGAACCCAATATTTGAGAATATGTATGGTTCCATGATCAAAGCTTTCTCTGACCGAGCTAAGGTTGTTTATGGCTAATGGCATGATCAAGATCGAATATGTTTTAGCATTGCCCACTGAGCAGCAGCAAGAATATCAAATGATCAAAGAAGGCAGTGCATTGCAAGATGCATTGTCTTCTTTTGCATTGGATGAAAAAGCAAAATCGATGATTAAATCACCGATTTATGGCATTTTCAATCAATCAGTAGAATTGGATTATATTTTGCAAGATGGCGATCGGATAGAAGTTTATCGACCTTTACAGATTGATCCGAAAACTGCCCGAGCAATTCGAGCAGAACGGAAAAGAAAGCTGCTCAATTCTAAGAAATAAAGCATAAAGATCTCGCCTTTGGGCGAGATGTTTTTATAGAGATTTAGGTTTTTGAATGATCACTTAACTTAAATCTGTGAAGTTTAATTGGCGCCATCCTTCATAGATTGCGATGGCAACGCTATTGGATAGATTTAAGCTGCGGCCATTTTCTGTCATGGGCAAGCGGCACAATGTTTCATGTGGCAAGCTATTTAAGAAATCCATCGGCAATCCGCGTGTTTCGGGCCCAAAAATTAATGCATCATTATCTGTGAATTCTACATCAAAAAATGATCGAGTGCCTTTAGTTGTCATGGCAAATGCATTGTTGGGTTTAATGTAATCTAGACATTCTTCCAAGCTATCCCAAGTTTTAAGATCGGCCCATTCATGATAATCCAATCCAGCTCGTTTTAATGCTTTGTCTTCTAATTTAAAACCTAATGGCTTAATTAAATGAAGCTTTGCGCCTGTATTGGCACAAAGTCTTATGATATTGCCTGTATTCGGTGGAATTTCAGGCTCAAATAATATTACTGATAATCGACTCATGATTTGCGTTTAGCGCAACCTTTAAATGTTTGTTTATTAATTTTGACAAGTGCAGAATGGGTAAAATCTTTATCTGCCACAGTACAAGCTTTTTCTGTCAATTCAATATTGGCTAATTGATTGGTGGATTTTAAATGGGTTTTGTTGTCTTTGGTGGTTTCATCCCAATTCATCATTCGGCCTTCGTAACGGCCAGGGAATGATCCATGAAAACGTTGATCATTGATACTGATATGCCATTCAGGTGCACGACCTTCCATAACCCAGCTGATCTTTGAATCTTTGGAATCATCTTTAGCCGCGATGATTTGATCAGTTGTGCTAGAACAGCCAGCGACAATGATCATTAGAGAAGATAATCCTAAATATTTCAACATAAGTACATTCCTCAATAAAATAATATCAATATTATTTTTATATTTTATTAATCAGTTTAATGCAAATATCTCGCCTTTTGGGCGAGATATTTTATGTGGACTTAGAATTATTGACCAGAATTTTTCTTTTGATGTTTAACTGCTGCTTCAATGAAGCTTACAAACAAAGGATGGCCATCACGCGGTGTTGATTTAAATTCAGGATGAGCCTGACATGCAATAAACCAAGGGTGTTCTGGGATTTCGATGATTTCAGCCAATTCTTTATCTTTTGACCAAGCAGCAAATTTTAAGCCAGCTTGTTTCAATACATTTAAGTAATCATTATTGAATTCGTAACGATGACGATGGCGCTCGATTACTTCTTCTTTTTGATAGATTGAATATGCTTTAGAATCTTGTTCTAGTACACATGTTTGTGCACCTAAACGCATTGTGCCACCAACATCTGATTTAGCTGTTCTGCGTTCAGTTTCGCCTGCTGCGTTTGTAAACTCAGTGATTAAGCCAATGACTGGATGTGGAGTATCAGAACGAATTTCAGAACTATTAGCATCTGTTAAGCCTGCAACGTTACGAGCATATTCGATCACAGCAACTTGCATGCCTAAGCAAATACCAAAATACGGAACTTTATGTTCACGAGCATAACGAACAGCATTGATTTTGCCTTCAATACCGCGCTCACCAAATCCGCCAGGTACTAAAATTGCATCAATATTGTGGAAGTATGGTGCTAATTCTTCTTCAGTTTTTGCATTGTCTAAAGTTTCAGAATCTAAGTAATGAATTTTTACTTTAACTGAGTTTTTGATACCTGCATGGAATAATGCTTCATTCACTGATTTATAAGCATCAGCTAATTCAATGTATTTACCAACCATTAATACATTAACTTGTGATTGTGGTGTTAAAATTTTCTCAACAACAGCATCCCATTCAGTTAAATCAGCTTCAGGTGCAGAAAGATTTAAATAATCTAATGCTATGCGATCTAAACCTTCTTCATGTAATACGCGAGGTAATTCATAAATAGTTTTAGCATCCAAGCACTGAATAACAGCTTCTTTCTGTACATTAGTGAATAGTGCAATTTTGCTTTTTTCTTCATCAGGAATTGCAACTTCAGAACGGCAAATCAAAATGTCTGGTTGAATACCAATTGAACGCAATTCTTTCACAGAATGTTGTGTTGGTTTTGTTTTCAATTCACCAGAAGCTTGCAAGTAAGGTAAAAGCGTTAAATGCATGAATAATGATTGGTTACGACCCAACTCTGAGCTCAACTGACGAATTGCTTCTAAGAATGGTAATGATTCGATATCACCTACTGTTCCACCAATTTCAATCAAAGCAACATCAGCATCGCCCGCTGCTTGGCGAATACAAGTTTTGATTTCATTAGTAATGTGAGGGATAACTTGAACTGTTCCGCCTAAGTAATCGCCGCGGCGTTCACGTTGGATAACATTTAAATAAACACGGCCAGCACTGACGCTATTTTTGCGAGTTGCTGTCATGCGAATGAAACGTTCATAGTGACCAAGATCTAAGTCAGTTTCTGCGCCGTCTTCTGTTACATAAACTTCACCATGTTGAAATGGGCTCATTGTGCCAGGATCAACGTTGATGTACGGATCCAATTTCATCATAGTTACTTTAAGTTTACGGGATTCTAAGATTGCGCCTAGAGAAGCTGCGGCAATGCCTTTACCTAGTGATGAAACAACACCACCAGTCACAAAGATAAAACGTGTCATGAGTAATTCCTGATTGGGAGAAAATGTATATATATCAGGGAGTGCATTGTACTATAATGTCATCCCTTTTGCGATAAAAGATTGCGAGAAAATTATACGTATTTGATAAATAATTAAATTGTAGGTAATCATGGATCAATGATAATAAGCATTCCTGAAAATTGTTGAGTACAATGAGCTCGCTTGTTGTACTCATTCATCATAATAAAAATAGGTTGATCTGTGCTACGTAAAATTCTTATTAAGTTGCTTAAAGTCATTTTCTTATTTGCATGTGGTGGCATCGTTTTCTTTTTTTTCGAGGCAATGCAAAATTTAACGACTCTACTGATTACTTCCACAATCATTCTTTTTCTGTGTTCATGTTTGATAGTTCGAATGCATAGATTGGGTGATCACAAAAAAGGTACTCAAATCATTCGAGGGCGAATTTATGCGGAACATCCATTTTCTTCCCATTTGGATGGTCGCCAAGTCGTTTATGAGTATTATGCTGAGCATATAGAGATTGAAAATCATAAAGGAAAGTCGGAAAGAATCATTGATTTTAAAGAAGAGCGCATCGCGCAGAGAATTTATTTGAGAGATGATTTTGGTAAAATTTCATTATTACAAGATAAGCTTAAAATCCATAAGAATAAAGGTAGGATATGGCCAGAGAGCCTTCAGGCAACGAATGCTTATTGGCATGCGAAATCTAATGGCAATGTTAAAGAGATCGAGCATGATCAGTTTTTGCATGGGCAACCGATTGTTGCAGTTGGGCAATTGTGTACAAGCAAAGATGGAGGGAAAATGATTTGCAAATCCATACGAGCCAAAGATCAACCGTACTTTATCGCTTCAACAGGGCAGTTTCATGGCATGCAAAGAGGCCGACGAATTATTTATAGCTTTTGGAGTTTATTGTTATTAATGGCGGCAATATCCGCGAGTTTGTATTATATTTCTGCTGATTCATTCGCGATTATAGAGAATTTTGCCATAACAATTTTGGGTGATCATTGGCAAAGATTATTGAATTTAACGATTAGCGAACCCAAAGAAGTTATTGTGACATTCTTTAAATATGGGATAGCTAGCGTGCCATTCATTATTTTGATTTTCTTTAAAACGCCGATTTTCCAACGAATTATTCTACCAATCATTTATAGTAATTTATCTTGGTTGATATTAATGTTGTATGCATTTGGTGTATTTCATATCTTTTCATTGAACATGACAATTATGTGGTTGATGCTAGCCATGATTTATTGCGTAATATTAATCTATTTGATGACGTACATTAATTATCTGCGCACGATGGAAAGGCAAGACATTAATCATCTTCAATGAAACTGCGTTATAATCCTCCGATTTAATCGGATAATAACATGGGAAAAATCTCCATCGTTGGTTTAGGCTGGTTGGGTTTGCCATTGGCAGAAAAATTGCAGAAAGATGGTTATGATGTGCAAGGTTCAAAAGCATCAACAGAAGGCGTTGAGCAAGCGCAAGCATTGGGTTTGAATTGTCAGTTGTTGAATACAACTTTGGATTTATCACTCAGAAATCCAAATATTAAAGCATTATTCAGTTGCGATACTTTGGTGATTACATTGCCACCAAATGGTCATCATGGCTTGAAAAAATATGCATCCATCGTTGCAGCTTTGGCAAAAACGGCTGAATATTGTGGTGCTAAGCGTATTGTGTTCACAAGCTCGATTTCCGTTTATGGTAAACAAGCAAACATCGTCACAGAGCAATCATATTGTGAGCCAATCACGGATTCTGGTGATGCAGTTTTAGCAGCGGAAGAAGCGTTATTAGCAGCTGTTAAAATTCCTGTGTGCATTGTGCGTTTAGGTGGATTATTTGGCGATGATCGCCTGCCACAAAACTGGCTGCAAAAGAAAACGCATTTTGATTACCCAAATCACAGCATTAATATGGTGCATCGAGTGGATGCAGTGAATGCACTTTCGGCGATTATTGCAGGTGATTGGAGTGAAAAACAGATTTATAACGTGGTTGTGGCAATGCATCCAACGCGCTATGAATATTATAATAAAATCGCGGTGGATCATCGTTTAACATTACCAATCTTCGATGAATCGCAAGTTGGTCGCCCAACACGAACATCGTATGTGGATGGCAATAAAATCACGCAAGATTTTCCGTTCCAATATCAAGGCTCGATTTATTCAGTGTAATTAAAAAACAATCCTCGCTATTAGCGAGGATTGTTTGTATTGATATGGTCAAAATATTTATTGTAATGCTTGGAGAATATCTGCTTTGATATCTTCCAATTCTTCTAAGCCAACCGACATACGAATCAAAGTATCTTCAATGCCAATCACTTTGCGCATTTCTGCCGTGAATGTGCCATAAATTGTGGATGCAGGATGAATAATCAAACTATTGTTATCGAATAAATTTGTCGCGCGTTTGATGAGTTGTAGTTTATCCAAAAATGCAAAACAAGTTGCTTGATCTTTTAAATCAAACGTCAGCATTGCGCCAGGATGATCTTTAAACATTTCATCGGATAGTTTCTTATAAGGTGAATTATCTAATTGTGTATAAGAAACCTTCATAATTTGAGGTAAAGTTTCTAAAAATTTTGCCAATTCATAAGCATTTTTGCTCATTTTTGCATAACGTAATGTTAATGTTTCTAAGCCCAATGATTGGAAAAATGCTGTATCAGGATCCATGCTTGCACCAAAGTTACGGGCGATTTCTCGCTTAATTTTGAACATGAATGCAGAAAATGGCGCTTGTGGCATGACTTTTTTCAAGCGAGGATGGTTTGACCAATCAAAAGAACCATAATCCACAATCGCACCGCCCAAACTTGTTGCGCCGCCTGAAATATATTTTGTGGTAGAAACTACTTCAATATCGACACCAAATTTTTTCGCATCAAATCCGCACCAAGGAATTACAGTTGTATCTACGATCATTGGCACATTATGCTTTTTCAAAATGGGTGAAATATTGGTTAAATCTGCAATTTCTAAATGAGGATTAGTCATCACTTCACAAAAGAAAGCGCAGGTATTTTCATCAATTGCATTTTCAATGGCAGATAAATCATCTGTATCCACAAAGCGAACTTCTACGCCAAATTCAGCCAATGTGAATTGAAAGAAAGCGAAAGTATTACCGAATAAATGCGGTGAAGTGACAATATTACTGCCAGCATAAGCAAGTGCCATAAAAGCATTGGAAATAGCGCCCATGCCAGAACTAAATAACATGACATTATCGCCATTAGAAATGGCTTTGATCTTTTTCTCTAAACTTTCAACGCTGGGATTACTGATGCGCGAATAAGTGTGGGAAGGAATCATCTCTTTATTTTGAAAAGCATCTGCCATCGCTTGTGCATTAGGAAACTCATAAGCTGCTGTACGATAAATTGGCGTATTAATCGCGCCATGTGGATCTTTGATGCTTTTGCCCGCTGATAAGAGCTGACTGTTAAAACCTTTACACTGCGAATCCGCCATTTTAATCCCCCAAATATTCTTATATGATCAATGAATATAGCAATATCTTGTGGGAAATTTAAGTATTAATTAAATATCATTTCGAGGGCATTCATCAAGGTTTCATTATGTTGGGCTTGCTGCGTTGCAAGCCTAAAATAATAGGGCGATAAGCCTGTAATATTTGCGCAATCACGAATGAGAATCCCATATTCATTGCCCAGAATATGTTTCAATTCAGCTGCTGTCATGACTTGATCAATATGCACGAGAAAGAAGTGCGTAGCAGTCGGCAATGCGGTTAATCCTGTGATGCAATTGATCTGTGCTCGCAAGGATTCTGTCTCTGCACGCAGTTGCTGAATTGGCACTTTGAATTGCTCGCGATACTTAATTAAAAATTGACCGGCTTGTAGGGCTAATTGATTCACCGACCAAGGCATTGCAAAATGCGATATTTTATCTATCAGTTCAATCGATGCTGAGAAATAGCCTAAACGCAATCCCGGAATGGCAAAGCATTTGGTCAATGAATGCAGTGTGATGACATTCGGATAATCTTTAAAGGCAAAATTCTGCTGATCTGCATCGATGAATGCTCGATAAGATTCATCGATGACAAATGTTGTATCAGGGAAACTCCGAAAGCAATGCATTAATGTTTCATTGGAATAATGATCGCCTGTTGGATTATTTGGATTACACAGCCATAAAAGATCAGCATTGCCAGTGAATTCATTTAGGTGCTGAATATGTTCTATTTGCATAGCATGAATGCGAGAAGCATCTTCATATTCACTGAATGTCGGAGAGATAATCACTGCGCGTTGATTCTGAAATGCTTGTGCAATGAGATAAATGGCTTCGATTGCACCATTCGTGATCCAAAGTTGCTGAGGATCTATATGATAATGCTCGCTGATTAAAGTCTTCAAAGAAGCGCCATCTGGCTCAGGATATTGCGTGATTAAATGCAGTTGCGATGATAAATAAGTCGTTAATGCAGGAATGGCGGACGATTGATAAACATTGCTGCTGAAATTACTTTCAATGTGATGAAAATTAAAGTAATCATCGCCATGACCATTAATCATAAAAATCCCTATATCCAATATTTTACAATCATTGCAACGAGCGTAAAGCTGATCAAAGCAATGGCAGAAGCTACATATATTAAATGATTGGTTCGTTGAATGTCGGTAATTTTGATGGGCTGAATATCATCGCCAATGGTTGGTTTATCCACGTAAATGCCATGATAATAATTGCCACCGCCGAGTTGAACATTGAGCGCACCTGCAACGGTTGCTTCTGACCAAGCGCTGTTTGGGCTTTTATGCTGATAACGATCGCGCATGCCAATTTGCCAAGAATTTTTATAATCCATTTTTAAAATAAACGCAGACAAAGTAATGAATATTAAACTTAATCGGGCAGGGATGAAATTTGCAGCATCATCTAATCGTGCAGAGCACCAGCCAAAATGCTGATAGCGCTGATTTTTATAGCCAACCATGGAATCTAAAGTATTAACGGCTTTATATGCAGCCATTAATGGCAATCCGCCAATGAACAAGAAAAATAAAGGTGCAATCACGCCATCGACGCTATTTTCCGCAACGGTTTCTACAGTTGCTTTTGTAATGGCTTCTTCATTTAAATTTGCTGTATCGCGCCCAACGATCATGGATAAGGATCGGCGAGCTGTTTCGATTGGTGAAGATAATAGTGCCGCTTTGACTTGATTGGCGCTATCCATTAGTGATTGTAAAGCGAGAAATGAATAGATAAAAAAGATGGAGATGAAGATGGCAAGTAGCTCGTGAATGTTTGCTGCTAGCCACAATAAAGCATAGACAAAACTGTAAGTTCCGCCCACGATGATGATTGTAAATACGATGCCAGCAATTTTTAAAGCTTTATCTGAATGAGCAAATCGTCTCAATGTTTTCTCTAGTTGTATGATGATTGATCCTAAAACTCGGATAGGATGCCAACGATAATTGGGATCGCCCCAAAATAAATCTGTAATAGCTGCCAGCCATATTGTTATTAAGCTCATTTTATCCTGCTGTGCAATAAATTAATAATGGATAAAAGATAGCATTAATCGGAATTTTCGAGAAGCTTAGAAAAACTCTGAAAGGTGATATTTAAATAAACGTTGCTTTTTTACAAAACAAATATACAATATTTAATTATGAATTAATCAATGTTTATTTAAGGGATTTACAATGAAAAAGATACTAAAGAGAATGGCAATTACATTGGCAGTATTTTTTATATTTGGTGCATTATCAATGCAGATTGATGGTTCTGATCAGAAGGTAAATCAGGAAACTAATGGTAAAACGATGGTGGTTTATAATGAGCCTATCTCAACATTTAATTTAGGTAAGTAGGTGGATTTTGTCCAATATTTACAGCATTATGGTGATTTTGAATATTGTGGATAAAAGAACTGTATTTATGTTTTTCTTCATAAGAAGAGAATGATAATAGAGCTATCAGAATAATTAATAGCACTATCATGATTTTTTCGGGCAACGTCAGAAATGAGTGATTTTCCATTTTACTTCTTTACATAAATAAACAATATTAATTATACGCAATATCATGGAAAAACATAGCTTTAATTTTCAATTAGCACTGATATTGATTTAATTTTATAAACTCTTTTTCTAAATGATCTAAGAAACTACGAATTGCAGGAATAACACCACGACGAGAGGGATAAACAGCATGGACAACTTCATCTTGGAAATGCCAATCAGGTAAAACTTTAAGTAAAGTTCCAGCCTTAATGTCCTCATGTACAACCATCAAAGGAATTTTTACAATGCCAATACCATTTAATGCTGCATTTCTTAATAAAGATAAATCTGTTGTCATGAATTTAGGGATGAATGGGATCACGGTTGTATTATTTGCATGATCAACAAATTCCCACTGATTATGATCACGATGTTGATTATGCGCCATAGCTGGATAAATATGTAAATCTTTGGGTGAGTGAGCTTCTCCTAATCGTTGGATGAGATCCGGACTGCTGACCAAAACCTGCTCACGTATACTCAAGCGCTTCATGACATATTCACTATCTTCAAATGGTGGCTTTGTCACGCGAAGTGCTATATCAATGCCTTCATGTACTAAATCGATACGGCGATTTGTCGCATCGATAATCATATCTACTTCAGGGTTTTCCTTCATGAATTTAGTGATCATATCTTGAACGGACATGTGAAGCAGAGTAATAGGGCAAGTGATACGAATCAATCCTCGAGGTTTCACGTGCGCTTCCATAATAGAAGCTTGGGCAATATCTGCTTTATCTAACATTGCTTGGCAATGAGTATAATAAGTTTGCCCAATATCTGTTACTGAAAAATGGCGCGTTGTGCGGTGAATCAAACGCACGCCCAATTCTTCTTCTAATGCGGCTAGATGGCGACTCAGCTTAGATTTTGGAATGCGTAAATGTTTGCTAGCTTCGCTTATGCCACCATATTCAACAATCTTGGCAAAGTAATACAGCTGGTTAAGATCCACCATACGCATATAAACTCCTTAATATTGCACTTTCATTGATAATTCATGAAATTGGCTAGATAATTTTTCGAGTAATTCATCTGAAAGTTGAAGGTTCCAAGTATTCCCTAAATTTAACAAAATATTTGCATAATCTGTTTGGTATTTGAGATAAACAGGCTTGCCATTTTCGTTCCGATGTTCGCTCATTAGTTGAATTAATTTCTGAACTTTTGCAAATTCAAAAGGTTGATTATTTACTAATGCTAAAGATTTTGCAGATGTGTCACGGACATTTTCAATATGTTGCAATTCTAAAGGGCGAATGCGCATGCCGTTATTAAAATCATCCCATCCAAGCGTGCCTTTAACGATCAAGACAGATTTCGTTGTTAAAGGTTGGCTCAATTGCTCTAAATGTTCATCATATAATCTAAGTTCCATACGGCCAGAGCGATCATCTAAAGTTACAAAAGTCATTTTAAGACCTTTTTGATTGAACTTGCTTCGAATACCAATCACTAAGCCCGCAATTGTCGATTCTGGTTCTTTAGCACGAGCAACTCGATAGGGCGGTTCTGGCATTGATAGAATTTCACCAATTGGATGAGATGTGATGGATTTTAACTCTTGGCGATAGCGATTAATCGGATGTGTTGTGAGATAAAAACCTAATGTAGCACTTTCATGTTCTAATAGAATGCGTTCAGACCAAGCATCTGTTTCGGTTAAATGTGTATTAGCTGGCATGATATCTTGCGCTGTATCTCCACTGAATAAGCCAAATAGATCTTCTTGTCCAGAATTTAGATTGCGTAAATGTTGTTCTGCTGCATGAATGGCTTCAGGTAAAGTAGCCAATAAATTTGCACGGAACTGACATTTTTCAGCAACTTTTAATGCTTTGGGTGATAAATCGTCTAAAGCACCTGCTTTGATTAAGATTTCAATCACGCGGCGATTCATTTTTGATAAATCAATGCGGCGGCAAAAATCAAATAAATCAGTATAACGCCCATTGTTTTTCATTTCTTCAATGGATTGCAATGCTGCTGCTTCACCAACGCCTTTAATTGCGCCTAAGCCATAAATCACTTCATTTTTATCATTCACAGTAAATTTATAGTGAGATAAATTGATGTTTGGTGGTAAAAGTGTGAGTTTCATATCTTCGCATTCTTCGATGAATGTCACGACTTTTTCAGTATTATCCATATCAGAAGATAGAACGGCAGCCATAAATTCGGCAGGATAATGAGCTTTTAAATAGGCAGTTTGATAAGAAACTAGAGCATAAGCTGCTGAATGCGATTTGTTGAATCCGTAACCAGCAAATTTTTCCATCAAATCGAAAAGCGCACCAGCTTTTTCTTTATCAAAGCCCAATTCATCTGCACCGTGCATGAATAAACCGCGCTGTTTTTCCATTTCTTCAGGAAGCTTTTTACCCATTGCACGGCGCAATAAGTCAGCGCCACCCAATGTATAATTGCCGATGACCTGAGAAATCTGCATTACCTGTTCTTGATAAACGATTACGCCGTATGTTGGTGCGAGAACGGTTTCTAATTCAGCAAATGGATATTCAATTTCAGCTCGGCCATGTTTACGATTGATAAAGTCTTCAACCATTCCAGATTCTAGCGGGCCAGGACGAAACAGCGCCACAAGTGCGATGATATCTTCAAATGTATCCGGCTGTAATCGGCGAATCAAATCTTTCATTCCACGCGATTCTAACTGGAATACTGCAGTGGTTTTGCAAGATTTTAAAAGATCAAATGCAGGTTTATCATCTAAAGGAATATCTAAAATATTAATATCTAGATTGCGTGTTTTCTTAATATTCTGAATCGCCCAGTTGATAATAGTGAGTGTTCTTAATCCCAAGAAGTCGAACTTCACTAAACCAGCGGATTCAACATCACTTTTATCATATTGTGCAACCAATGCTTCGCTGCCTTCCTCGCAATAAAGCGGTGAGAAATCAGCAATGGTTGTGGGTGAAATTACAACGCCACCAGCATGTCGACCCACAGATTTTGTTAAGCCTTCGAGCTGTTTTGCATAGTTAATGAGCTCTTTAACTTCTTCGTCATTTTCATATAAATCATGTAGTTCAGGCTCTTGCATTAATGCTTTTTCAAGCGTAATGCCTAAATCAAATGGAATTAATTTTGCAATGCGATCCACGAAGCCATAAGGATGACCCAATGCACGGCCAACGTCACGAATAACAGCTTTTGCAGCCATTGTTCCGTGTGTTGCAATTTGTGATACAGCATCGCGGCCGTATTTTTCTGCCACGTATTCAATGACGCGATCGCGACCTTCCATGCAGAAGTCAACGTCGAAATCGGGCATGGAAACACGTTCAGGATTGAGGAAACGCTCGAAAAGCAGATCATAAGGCAATGGATCTAAGTCGGTAATTTTTAATGCCCAAGCAACCAATGAACCTGCACCTGAACCTCGTCCAGGACCAACAGGAATATCATTGTCTTTTGACCATTGAATAAAGTCCGCAA
This sequence comes from Wohlfahrtiimonas sp., assembly GCA_030149965.1. Taxonomy (GTDB): domain Bacteria; phylum Pseudomonadota; class Gammaproteobacteria; order Cardiobacteriales; family Wohlfahrtiimonadaceae; genus Wohlfahrtiimonas. The sequence continues at coordinate 12,986 of JASLHB010000112.1, forward strand.
CGATTAAGAAGTAACCTGGGAATCCCATGTTAATGATAACGTTGAGCTCGATGTCTAAACGCTCTAAATAAGCTGCTTGCTCAGGATGATTTTCACCAATACGGAACTTTAAGCCTTCATGCGATAAATGACGGAAATACTCATCCATCGTCATGCCATTTGGAATAGGGAAATCAGGCAAGCAAGGTTTGTAGAGCGATAATTCAACGGTACAGCGTTTTGCTATTTCTACTGTGTTTGTAACGGCTTCAGGAATATCTGCAAACAATTCAATCATCTCTTCAGGTGATTTTAAGTATTGTTCAGGGCTATATAAGCGAGGGCGTTTTGAGTCAGAAATTACATTGCTTGATTGAATGCATGAACGAATTTCATGAGCATCAAAATCACTTTTTGCTAAGAAACGCACATTATTAACGGCAACCAATGGTAAATTTTGTTCTAAAGCAAATTTTTTGGCAGCAGTAATGAATGCTTCGTCATTGTCTTGCTGCGTGCGAGATAAACCTAAATATAATCTATCTTGAAATAGTGTAAATGGTTTGATTGATTCAGCCCAATCTTCTTCTTTGTGAGTTAATAAAGTTCTGCCAATAGGGCTATCTTTACCCGCAATAATGATTAAGCCATTATTATATTTTGCTAACCATTCATAAGTTAGATGTGGAACGCCACGCTCTTGTCCATGACGATAACCTTCACTTAAAAGATTGGATAAGCTCAAATAACCATTATAATTCTGAGCCAATAAAGTGATTCTACCAATGGTTTCATGTCCATCTTTTACATAGCATTCAGCACCAATGATTGGTTTAATGCCATTTTTAAGTGCAGTTTCATAAAATTTGATAACGCCAAATGCATTGCCAATGTCTGTAATTGCAACAGATTCAACACCTTGATCTTTTAGTTTGCCAAATAAGGGCTTAATTCGTATTAAACCATCGGCAATGGAAAATTCAGTGTGAAGATTTAAATGGACAAAACGCATGTGAATCCTTCGTCATGTGAATGGTGAAAATTGGCCATTGTATCATGAGGGAAGGATTCACTGTTTAACAAAAAGGATTCAGTTATGCTGCAGCCATTAAAGGTCCCATTCTGTTGCGCATTGCGTGCTGTAATGCTGCAAATAGTGTTGCATGATGGATTCTTTGTTTTTTAAAGCGGAAAGTTTGCATTGCTTCTTTGGCATGATATTGGCTTTGGCGCATTAAATCTGCAATGGTGCTTGCTTTGAATTGTTCACTCAATGAAATTGCACTATTGATAATGCTATCTTTTTCTTGTTGTGAAAGAGAGTTGAATAACTGCTGAAAACGTTCTTGCTTAATCATATTTATCACCTTAAGTTCTCATTGTTAATAATATAACTTAATTATAACTTTAGTTGTAAATGTGTCAAATTATATTGCGGTAAAAGTTATATTTATTATTATGAAAAACTGTATGATTTTATATTGTTTTTATTTATCAGTGATTTGTATAAAAATTTATTTAATATTTATAAATACTTTAAGTTATATTGTTGAAATAAAAATGCTCCATTTTATAGGAGCATTTAAGTAAATCATGAAGATAATAGGGAATTACATAACAGTTGAATACCAAAAAACTCGACCAATCACTTCCACTTGTTCTAATGAAGCATCAAACGCTGGATATTCTTCGCGGTTATAAGATTCCACAGTAATGATGCTGCCTGTTTTTTGTTTCAAGCGCTTCATTTGTAATAATCCATCATTATTAATGGCATAAACATCGCCATCAATGATCTTTTTGCGAGATAAATCAATGCCAACGGTTGAGCCATTTTTGAAAACGGGTTCCATGCTATCGCCTTTCACTGTAACGCAAATCGCATCTTTAGCAGAAACGCTTGCTTCTCTTAATGTATCTAAAGCAAAGCGAATGGTTCTGCCTTCATAATCATCCAGTTCAGTTGCACCAAATCCCGCTGATAATTGAATATCTTTATAAAATGGCACAAGTACTTCATCTTCATTGGCTGTTTCTTCACCGAATAATATCCAGTTTTCTGCAACATTAAAATACTCGGCAATCTGTGGCAAATAGCGGCTTCTCTTTGTTCTGCCTTGGCAGATTTTAGAGATGGCTGCTTGCGATATACCAATGTCCGCTGCGAGAATTTCTTGAGAGATTTTTCTCTCGTCGATCAAATGATTGATTCGATCAGCTGTATCTTTCATATAAACTCTCCTTAAATTATGAATGTCAATATAACTTATGGTTATAAGAATAACAAGAGAAAGACTAGCTTTGGCGTGAATTATCTCTTGAAATTACCAAATCAGCGCCCATATTCATAACTATCGAATTTGTAGATTAATTTAATAGTAAGCATCGGAGAAGTTATGAGCCAAAAAGAAACAATGCAATTTCAAACAGAAGTTAATCAATTATTGAAGTTGATGATTCACTCTTTATATTCAAATCACGAAATTTTCTTGCGTGAATTGATTTCAAACGCATCGGATGCTTTGGATAAGCGTCGTTTTGAAGGTTTGACCAATGCTGCGTTGATTGAGAATCAAGGCAATCCACAAATTCAAATCACAATGGATGCTGCCAATAAAACTTTAACGATTACAGATAATGGTATTGGGATGAATCGTGATGAAGTGATTGAAAATATCGGCACGATCGCAAAATCAGGCACAAAAGCATTTTTGGAAAAATTAGAAGATAATCAAAAAGATGTTTCTAATTTGATTGGTCAATTTGGTGTTGGTTTTTATTCTGCGTTCATTGTGGCTGATAAAGTATCCTTGAAAACGCGTAAAGCAGGCGAACCAGAAGACAGCGCTGTGATTTGGGAGTCAGCAGGCGAAGGTGAATTCTCATTAGAAAGCACGTCGAAAGCAATAGCAGGTACAGAAATCACATTGCACATGCGCGATGAACATGTGAATTTATTGAATGAATGGTCATTGCGTTCGATCATCACTAAATATTCTGATCACATTGCATATCCTGTGATGATGGAAGTCGAACATACAAAAACTGTGCCAGCAGAAAATGAAGGCGAAGCGCCAACAACAATCTCAGAAAAAGCGATTGAGCAAATCAACTCTGCGACATCCATTTGGCAGCGTGATAAAAAAGATGTAACTGAAGATGAATATAAAGAATTCTATAAGCACATCAGCCATGATTATGCAGATCCATTAGTTTGGTCGCACAATAAAGTAGAAGGCAAAGTTAGTTATACATCGCTTTTATTTGTGCCAGAACATGCAGCCCAAAATATGTGGGAACAAAATCAGGATTATGGTTTGCAGTTGTTTGTGCGTCGCGTATTCATTATGAATGCGACAGAACAGCTGATCCCGCGTTATTTACGTTTTGTAAAAGGTGTTGTGGATACAGTAGATTTACCATTAAACGTTTCTCGCGAGATTTTACAATCTTCATCGACCTTGGATTCTATTAAGCAAGGTGTTGCTCGTCGCGCATTAACCATGTTGAATAATTTGGCAACTGGTGATGAGAAAGAAAAATATGCGACATTCTATAAAGAATTTGGCCGTGTGATTAAAGAAGGTATTGGCGAAGATTCTAGCAATAAAGATAATATTGCTAAATTGTTGCGTTTTGCATCGACAGAAAATGATGCAGAAGAAGTTTCATTTGCAGATTACATCGGCAGAATGAAAGAAGGGCAAGAGAATATCTATTTCATTACAACGGATAATTTGAATACTGCGAAAAATAGTCCGCATTTAGAGATTTATCGCTCGAAAGGTTACGAAGTTATTTTAATGACAGATGTGATCGATGATTGGATGATGGGCTTCTTATCTGAATTTGAAGGTAAAAAATTCGTGAACATTGCAAAAGGCGATGTGAATTTAGATGATCAATCTGAAGATGAGAAAAAAGAAGAGCCTGAATTAAGCAATGAAGATAAAGCAATCATCGACAAAATCACGAATGTATTGGGTGAAAAAGTTGAGAATGTGAAAGTTTCTAAGCGCTTAACGAATTCAGCATCAGTATTGGTTCGTAATGAACATGCATTGAGCGGACATTTCGAAAAAATGCTGAAAGAAGCAGGGCATGATGTACCAAGTATGAAGCCTTGGTTAGAAATTAATGTGAAACATCCATTGGTTGAACGCATTGCACGTGAAACTGATAATGCCGTTGCAGATGATTTAGCTATGTTAATTTATGAAGAAGCGTTATTATTGGAAGGTTCTCAGTTGGAAAATCCATCTGAATTCGTGAATCGTTTAAATAGATTGATGAAATAGTGTGCATTATTGGGTAAAGCCTACTTTTTGTGCAAAACTAGGCTTTACAACTGAGAATTTTTCTCTATAATACATCTCACTTCTTACGGAGAAGTGGCCGAGAGGCTGAAGGCGCGCCCCTGCTAAGGGCGTATACGTTAATAGCGTATCGAGGGTTCGAATCCCTCCTTCTCCGCCAGTTAGATAAAAAGCCCTTAACGAAAGTTGAGGGCTTTTTTATTATTTATAATTTAAAAAAAGAAAAATCAAAATTGATTTCTCATTTGTTAATTAACTATTCGTTAATTAGTTTGCCAGCCACTTTTTAAAGATTCTTTCAAATTAGTGATATTAGCTTCGACTCTTTTCATGCCTTTTTCTAATTCTTCTGTTTGTATTTCAAAACTATCATTGCAAGAACCACAAAATATCATAGGATCATCTTTCAGCTTTTTAATGATTTCTGGGATGATTCTAGAGCACTTAGGGCATTTAATATTAATGGAATGAGTATCTAAATCTAGTTGCTCATTATTTTCCTTTGATGTTAAGAATGACTGATGGAGATTTAGGTTAGTACATTCATCGTGTATTTGGTGATTTTTCTCATGTTTGATGAAAGGTTAATCACAAGATGATGGTGCAATGATCTCTTCAGCATAATATGTATAAGTCGCCCTTAAGCAAGATTTTCGTTCAGTATTATAGATATCACGCCCTGAAAATTGCATCTGAACTACAATAGTTTTCTTTTCTTCATTTTTAAAATAGATAGTTTCAATATGTTTATATGAAACAGGGAAATGCAATGAATGCATGGCAAAGTTACGTAATTGAATATGTTCTTTGCTGCCGGAATCAAATTGTTGTGCAATGCTAGAGATGATTGGATCTTTCTGAGTGAGTCGTTCTAGTTTTGGTTCAGATTTATGGGCGTAGAAAAAGATCACTGACCAAATAAGTGCAAGAAAAATCATAAAAAATATGATGATAGGTAAATATTTGAGAATGGATGTTTTTTTATTCATAGCCTTAGTTCATTACGGAAATATTTATATTATGTTAATTTTCATGTAGTGATATTGTCAATGAAGTTGAATGTTTTTCTGATTGAGATCATATCTCAATTCAGAATCGATTGTAGTATTTTGAATGATTACACTCTATTAATTTAGTTAAGAACTTTAGGAGAATGCGCATTTCATGAAAACCATCGTAATGTTGAATGATGTCGCCGATGTATTCAAAGCGGATGTTTTTGATAATCTTGCAGAAGAATTAACAGAATCTGGATTTGATCTGATATTTCCTAAAAATACAGATGATTTATTGGATTTGTTACGGAAAAATGCCCGAATTGGTGGCGTTATTTTCGATTGGGATCACCATAATCTGGTATTGAGCCGAGCAATTTCTAAGATTAATGGAAAGCTGCCTGTGTTTACATTCATCAATGATAATACGATTCTAGATTTTGCCTTCAGTGATTTGGCCATCAATATCCATTTCCATAATTACATTTTGAATCATGTTGGGGATATTGTTGATCGTATTGAATTAAAAACTGAAGAATATATTCAGGATCTATTACCAACTTTTACGAAAGCATTATTTGATTATGTACGTAAAGAGAAGTACACATTTTGCACGCCTGGGCACATGGGCGGTGCTGCTTTTGAACAAAGCCCAGTTGGTTCTTTGTTTTATGATTTCTATGGTGAAAATGCGATGCGTTCGGATGTTTCTATCTCTGTTGAAGAGTTAGGTTCATTATTAGATCATTCAGGGCCACATAAAGAAGCAGAAGAGTTTATTGAAGAAGTATTCAATGCAGATCGTAGCTTTATTGTGACGAATGGTACATCTACAGCGAATAAAATTGTGGGCATGTATGCTTGCCCAGCTGGCAGTACAGTTCTAGTGGATCGTAATTGCCATAAATCCATCACGCATTTAATGATGATGACGAACCTTGTACCAATCTATTTGCGCCCAACACGTAATGCTTATGGCATTTTGGGTGGGATTCCAAAGCATGAGTTTACAGAAGAGCACATTCAAAAATTAGTGGATGAAACACCAAAAGCAACATGGCCAATGCATGCTGTGATTACTAATTCAACGTATGATGGGCTTTTTTATAATACTGATTATATTAAGAAAACATTGCCAATTAATTCAATTCATTTTGATTCTGCTTGGGTACCTTATACAAACTTTCATCCGATTTATGAAGGTAAGTCTGGCATGGGCGGTGAGCGTATTGAAGATAAAGTAATTTATGAAACACAATCAACACATAAACTATTGGCAGCATTTTCTCAATCTTCCATGATTCATGTTAAAGGTAATATCAATGAGCGAACCTTTAATGAAGGTTACATGATGCACACGACAACATCGCCGTTATATAGCATTGTGGCTTCTTGTGAAACAGCAGCAGCAATGATGCAAGGTGAATCTGGTAAAAATTTGATGCAACGGGCGATTGATCGTGCAATAAATTTCCGTAAAGAGATTATCCGCTTGAAATCAGAATCACCCAATTGGTTTTTTGATGTTTGGCAGCCAAGTAAGATCAATGAAGCTGAATGTTGGCCATTGAATCCCAATAGCCAATGGCATGGTTTTCCAAAACCTGATGAAGATCACTTGTATTTAGATCCTATTAAAGTCACGGTTTTAATGCCAGGAATGGATGCGCAAGGAAAATTAGATAAAACGGGGATTCCGGGATTAGTTGTGGCAAGGTTTTTGGATGAGCGCGGCATTATCATCGAAAAAACAGGTCCATATACTTTGCTGTTTTTATTCAGTATGGGCATTGATGAAACTCGGGCATTAACATTGTTACGCAGTTTGATGGATTTTAAACGTATTTATGATGCCAATTTAACCATTCGTGACGCAATGCCCGATTTATATGCAGTAAATCCTGAGTTTTACGTGGATATGCGCATCCAAGATTTGGCACAAGGCATTCATCAATTGATGATCAAATATGATTTACCAAATCTGATGTATGAAGCTTTTGATCATTTACCAAAAATGGAAATGACGCCGCACGAAGCATACCAAGAAGAGATTAAAGGCAATGTTACAGAATGTTTATTGTCAGAAATGGTGGATAAAGTGAGCGCCAACATGATTTTGCCATATCCACCGGGTGTTCCTTTGATTATGCCAGGTGAAAAAGTCACGAAAGCAAATTTGCCAGTATTACGTTTTTTAGAAATGCTCTGTGAACGTGGTACGCATTATCCGGGCTTTGAAACGGATATTCATGGCGTTTATAAAAATGATGATGGGCAATATGTTGTGCGTGTTTTGACAGAAAATAATTAAGTTAATTTTTATATATTGTCTTATCAAAATATAAAGCCGTTTTAAATTATTTAAAGCGGCTTTTAGTTTATGTTGTTAATGGATTAAATTTGTTTTAAATATTCTGTTTGAATCGAAATGTAGTTATATTGTTCAGAATCAGAGCTGGATAAATTTTGAATGGCATTATCCATGGCAGAGCGATTAGTTTCGTGCGACAGAGCTTCGAATGCAGCAAGTTGCGCAGCATGATTTGTATTTTTTAATTCTTCTTTTACAAAATAATTAACGGAGTAATGAAGGGCTTCAGTGTTGTCAAAGTCCATTGGATGGACAAAAAAGACAGATTGGGCTGTTGCGAGTGTGAATGTTGCACCTAATAAAGCTGTCATGATGATCTTTTTCATTTTTATCATTCCTCAACAATTAATATGTTTTTGCTGAAATGCATACTAAAACGCTCTAAAAATAAATACAATTGAGATATAAAATAAGCTTATCTGGCTCAACATTATTATATTTAAAGCTTTAATTATAGAAATGGATGATAAGTTATGATTGCAAAATTATTATTAAGGATTAATAATCAAGAGTTCTAGTTAAATAAAGATCTGTGATGTTTGTGATATAACCATATTAATAAGACATTTAGGAGCTCAGTATGCCTATTATGCAAAAACTACCTTTTACAGTTCGTTGTCCTAATTGTGACTGGAGGATGACAGAAAGTGGCGATGCAATTGATATCCCACCAGAATGTTTGATATGTGGGCATCCAGAGTTGAAAATTGATCATAATAGCAGCGATAAATATCCAGATTATCTTTTGCCTAAGAATGTGCAATCATCAGGCTGGATTGAGTATGTAAAAAAATTATTTAAATTTTAAGACTTTTAATTTTTTAATAAATAGATTTTTTGTTGCCAATAGATAGCCCAATTGGTACTTGAAGCATGAAATACGCCAAGTGAATAATTAAAGCAATTGAATTAAGCATTCAAGGGCAATCATCTATGTCGTCATAAATATTTATTAATTATTCATATTAATTAATTTCTTATTACACAAGAAAGAATTGATTATCATTTATATTTAATATTGATTATCATTTACAAGTCATGTATATTTCTGTTCGCGAATAATTCCTATTTGAGTTGACATAAATTATGCCTAAGAAATATCATATTAAACACATTATCATTGGTTCATTAATCATTGTGCCTTCATTTTCATTAGCAGATGAAGTGAAGAATAACGTTACAGAAGAGCCTATCGAGCTTGGTAAAGTAATTGTTATGGGTACACAGCAAGATTCTAAAGTTTTTAAAGTAGAACAAACCGCGCAGGATATTAGTAAAAATATGGTGCAAAGCGAGCAAGATCTATTTCGCCATGAAGTTGGTATTGGTGTAACAGAAAGCGGAAGATCAGGTAGCAATGGCTTTGCAATTCGAGGCGTTGATAAAGATCGAGTAGCTGTGATTGTGGATGGTTTGCCACAGGCCGAAACATTTATGCCTTCGATCTACAAAGGTTATGGATATTTTAATGGCAGTATTAATAATACCGAATATGAAAATATTAGTGAAGTACAAGTCAATAAAGGTGCTAACTCGGTGCAAGATGGCAGTGGTGCAGTAGGTGGTTCTGTGCGTTTCACAACAAAAAGCATTGATGATTTTGTTAAGCCAAATGAAAAATTAGGTTTGTTTTTAAAAGCAGGTTATTCATCTAAAAACTATGAAGGCCGCCGCACGATTGGTGCAGGTTTTAAAGTGAATGATTTCTTTGGTTTTGCACAATTAACACACCGACATGGGCATGAAACAGTTAATAATGGCCGTGGTGAAAATATTTATGGTTCAGCGAGAGGTAAACCTGATCCACAAACGCATCGTTCCAGATCATTGCTCACAAAATTGGGTTATCAATTGAATAATCAACATAAGATCACAGCATTTTATGAAGATCGTCATCAAAAACAAAATACTGAAGAAAAGAGTTTTGATAGTTGGGGAACGTATCGATTTGCAGATGATACAGCACCATATCAACGTTATGGATTGGAATATGATTATGTGGCAGATGCTGATTCATGGTTAGATGCAATAAATATTGTATTGGCTGAACAGAAGATTAATATGAAGTCTGATACATATAATGTCAGCAAATATGAGCCTAATAAAATTAGTCAAAATTATTTTCGTGAATTTGAACAAACACAGAAGATGGTTAAAGCGCAATTATTCGCACAGCCATTTAACTTTGGTGGACAAGAACATACATTGCAAGCAAAACTAGAGTATCGTGACGCGCATTTGAAAAATAGTAATCACGATGTTGATTATTTGAGTAGTGGTGCTCATGCCTCAAAATATAGCATTATGACGCCAGTTAAATCCCGCATTTTTGCGTTGTCAATTCAGGATGATATTCGTATTACACCGCAATTTTTAGCATCTGTTGGTCTTCGTTATGATAGTTATCAATATACTCCTGAGCTTGATGGTACGAATAAATTCCCCGTTAGTTATGATGCGAGTAAAAAAACTTTTGCTCATCCATCATGGCAAGTTGCAATGCAGTATGATTTAACAGACCAACATCAAATTGGCTATAAAATTGGTACAGGTTTTAGAGCACCTAAAGTGGAAGAAATATTCTTTGAATTTGGTAAAGGTGGCGCGAATCACTTTATGCCAAATACAGATTTAAAGCCTGAAACAGCATTGAATCAAGAAATTACATATTTATTTAAAAATGAATATAGTGAGTTTGGATTAGGTGCTTTTCATAGTAAATACCGTAACTTTATTGATGAACGTGTTTCAGAAGGGAGACAACCCAATCCTTGGTATGATCCAAATTACTCGTGGGGCGGTGGGCCTTATTTGTATGTGAACCAAATTCAGTTTGTGAATGTGGCAAGAGCAAGTATTTCAGGATTAGAAGTTCATGGTGCGATGAATGGTCAACTAATTGGATTATCAGAAAATTTTAATTTTAATTTCAAAGGCCAATATAGTCGCGGACGTAACCAAGATGGTGATGGGCTTAAATCTATTCAGCCATGGACAGTATTATTAGGTGCAGAATATGAAGCACCATCTAAACGATGGAATACATCTTTAACTGCACGTTATACAGCTGCGAAAAAAGGTAAAGATACTAAAGAAACAATGTATTCATGGCGTGGTAAAGAAGATAAAGAATGGCAATGGTTAAGTTCCTCTTATGTTGTTGTAGATTTAACGAGCCAAATACATTTAGATAAAGATATCACTTTGAATCTTGGTGTATTTAACTTGTTTAATAGAAACTATACAACTTGGGACAGCTTGCGTGATTTGCCAACTTACGGTACAACGAATCGCATTGATAGAGCTGGTAAAGGATTGAATCGATTCTCAGCACCTAAGAGAAACTTCTCAATTTCATTGGAAGCTAGATTTTAGTTGATTGATCTAATTTATTTATGAATCAAAGCATTTAAAATATGATGAGAATTGTCAATATTTTAGATGCTTTTTACATTTAAGAATGACAATGACAGTACATATTAATGGATTCAGAATAAAATAATAAATTTAAGTGCATAAAAATTTTTTATGCACTATCATACGCCCTTTCTTTAATTACAGACAAACTACACGAGGGAGGAGTATATGTCTGATGAACAACCTACATTGTCGGATATGATGCCGCACAAGAAGGTCATCAAAGGCGTTATGATTACAGTTGTAGCGGCGATTTTATCGATTATTTTATATAAAATTTTGCCTTATGATATTAATGCGAATAAAGGCATCGCACTTTTATTATTCATTGCGATCTTATGGTTTACTGAAGCTGTCCATATCACTGTGACAGCCTTGATGATTCCAGTATTGGGTGTAGCAATTGGCATCCCAGAATTGTCAACAAAAAAAGCATTGAGCACATTTGCAGATCCAATTATCTTCCTATTTTTTGGTGGTTTTGCATTAGCAACAGCATTACATATTCAGCAATTGGATAAGAAAATTGCATTCTGGTTGATTTCATTGTCTGGATCTCATTTAGGCGTTGCAACTATGTCTATTTTTGGTGTAACAGCGTTCTTATCAATGTGGATCAGTAATACAGCAACGGCTGCAATGATGCTGCCATTAGCATTGGGTATGATGCAACATTTAGATCAAAGTAAAGATCGTAATACATTTGTGTTCATTTTATTGGGTATTGCTTATTCTGCAAGTATCGGTGGATTGGGTACGATGGTGGGTTCACCACCAAATGCAATTGCTTCTGCTGCATTGGGATTAGATTTCACAGGTTGGATGGAATACGGTTTACCAATGATGTTGGTATTATTGCCAGTGATGTTGTTATCTATGTTCATCGTATTGCGCCCACGTTTGAATCAAAAAGTGAGTGTAACAACAGAATCTATTCCTTGGACATTGCCACGCGCGATTACGTTAGTGATCTTCTTATCAACTGCAATTGCATGGATTGGTGGTGGATATATTGGCGAGAAATTCGGCATCAGTAGCCCTGATACTTGGGTTGCGGTATTGGCAGCAGTTGCAGTCATTTTATTTGGTTCAGCGACTTGGAAGCAAGTATCAGATGGCACAGATTGGGGTGTTTTATTGTTATTTGGTGGTGGTTTAACATTAAGCGCATTATTGAAAGATTCAGGTGCATCTTTAGTATTAGGGCAACAAGTTGCGAATACTTTTGGTGAATCTCATCCATTTGTGATCATTGTGATTGTCACTGTCTTTATTGTTGCATTGACTGAGTTTACAAGTAATACTGCATCAGCAGCATTGTTGGTGCCAGTATTTGCAAGCATCGCTGCGCAAATGGGCATGCCAAAAGAAGTATTGGTATTAGTGATTGGTGTTGGTGCTTCATGTGCATTTATGTTGCCAGTTGCAACGCCGCCAAATGCAATCGTATTTGGCTCAGGTTTGATTAAACAAAGAGAGATGATTAATGTTGGATTAATATTAAATATCTTCTGTGTTATCATCATCAGCTTATGGGCATATTTCTTTTTACTCTAAGTGATATTTTCATTAAGTTTTATATTCATAAATTTATCCCGCTATTATGGCGGGATTTTTTTATGCTAAATATTGTCGCAAAATAAAAGCCTGCATTTGCAGGCTTTATAGTATTGAATATGATTGTTAATTTTATTTTGATAGATAATCAGAATAAGGTGTTACTGCCATCATGTCTTTTTGGATTGGTTTAGCACTTTCAATCACAATGCCTAAACTCATGCGATCAAATACCTTGTAGATCATGATCATGCCAGCTGCTTGCCCTGGAATACGAAGACGTTTGCTTGGATTCATCGGATCATTTTTGAAAATATCAGCTTGCTGAGCTAATAATAAATCACCGGGTGATAATCCAGCATCTAAGCCTTGATCCAATACTACGTTTCCGCCAACAGCAACACTTTTGAGCATGCCAGGTGTTGCAACAACTTCTGCTTCAGTTTTTTGTGGTGCAGATTTCGGTTCAAAGTATAAATTACCAATTGTGCTGACAGGAGATTTCTCAAGCAATAATTGAGCAGGTGATAAGCCTTTATTGGTGACGCTGCTGATATAAACAGTAGAAATGCCATCTTTAGTGCTTTCTACAACTACTTCGCCTGTTTTAACCAATTCTGTGCCAATTTCAGTATTTTTCTTTTTATTACCTTTTCTGATGTCATCTAGCTTCATGCCTTTATGAGTTGTACCGCGCTCATAAACAATGTAAGTTTTACCAGGCGTTAATTCACCTTTAATGAAAGCTTTTAAATTTGTGTAACCCGTTAAACGGTTATCTTCAAAGCCAACGATGTATGGCAATGTTTTAAGTTCCTCAGAACTCACGATTTCCATATCAACGAACTTGCCACGTAAATAATCATAAGAAATGACAGGTAAGCCTAATTCGATAGGAACTTCTTTCATTTGTGGTGTTAATTTAACAGTGCGCATGCCGCCTTGTTTTTGCTTAGATCCACTTTTAAAGTTTCTTTTGTAAACAATTTTACCATTCACTACAGACAATTCATCGCCTGGATAAATACGATTTGGATTGGAAATCTGTGGATTACCTTTCCAAAGTTGGCGCCATTCCCATGGATCATCTGTGTATTGTTTTGCGATATTCCACAATGAATCGCCTGGTTGTACAACATAGTGCTGTGGAGCATCAGGTTTAAGCGTTGCAGCCATTGAGATTGACGCACATAACAAGCTTGTTGCAATGAGTAGGCGCTTTATATTCATAAATTATCCTTATTAATATTAATGCAAACAAAAATTTGGTAAGATTATCTGAATTTTTTGAGCGTTTAGCAAGTTACAATACTAAATTAAATAAAGCTGACGCAAGAAATAAGTGGTTTTAAATGTATTTTCTTTGTAAACAATAGGTAATTCTTATTAATGTCTAAACTTGATGTAATTTATGTGCCGCATGAAACACTACGCAAAACAGCGAGTGCTGTGACGACTTTTGATAACGATCTGTATACATTTGCTAATGGTATGTTAGAAACAATGTACGAGCATAAAGGTATTGGTTTAGCTGCAAATCAGGTCAATGATTTAAGGCGTGTATTTGTTACGGATTGTAGCGAAGATAAGAGCGATCCTATGATCTATATCAATCCTGAGATCATTTGGGAATCTGACGATCTTGCGGATGCAGAAGAAGGTTGTTTATCACTGCCAAGTATTTACAGTG
>JASLHB010000123.1 GCA_030149965.1 Wohlfahrtiimonas sp.
TGCCAGTTTGTATCGCAATTTCATCAATGGATAAAGGTTGAGTCAGCTGGTCGAAGATTTGTCTGTCTATAGGATCTTCAGGTGGATCAACGGCGATCATTGTTGGAGATTTTTTTGAAGATGGTAAAGGTTGCGGAGTGGATTGATTGTCATTCGGTAGCCAATGCTTGAGTTCAGAGAAAATATCAAAGGTGGATTCTACGAGTTTTGCGCCTTCTCGGATTAATTTATGACAACCTTTGGATTGAGGGTTATGAATTGAGCTTGGAATTGCAAAAACTTCACGGCTGGATTCATTGGCTAATCTGGCTGTGATTAAGGAGCCAGATTTATCTGCAGCTTCCACCACTAAAACACCTAAAGATAAGCCAGCAATGATACGATTTCTTTTAGGGAAGTTATTAGGGATTGCAGGTGTATGCAATGGAAATTCGCTCACTATGCAGCCACCATGCGCAATGATTTTATCTGCCAATTGCACATGATTTTTAGGATAGATTTCATTTAATCCTGTGCCCAAAACAGCGATGGTTGGCGATTGGCTGATTAATGTACCTTCATGTGCATATTTATCAATCCCCATTGCTAATCCACTTGTGATCACAAAGCCATAATCACCCAACTCTTTAGCAAAATGATAAGCATTTTGCTCGCCTTCTTTTGTGGGATGGCGTGTACCCACGATGCCTAGTTGTGGACGAGATAATATTGTCGGATCACCTTTTACAAAGAATAACGCAGGAGGATCATCTGATATACGTAATAACTCAGGATATAAATCATCCGTCACCACAATAATGTGATGATGTTCACTGCTTTCCATCCAATTTAATGCCGCCTCTGCTTTTTTTCTTGCGACTTCTTCACGAGAAGCAATGACTAACTCGGTCATGCCTGCTTTTTTCCAGTCGCTATTGGATGCATTGACAGCATTGGTTGCAGAATCAAAATGAGAAACCAGTTGCATTAAGCGCTTTGAGCCAATGTTTTTTGTGTAGTAGAGCGTTAGCCAATCAATAAGCATTGTTTTATAACCACTTTTAGATTTAGATGTGATCTTTCGATTATAACAAAGCTGTCAATAGCTAAAATGATTTAATGGCCAATTGATTGAATAATTGGTAGCAAGATATTCCATAAAACAACTGTAATGAATGAAATTGGAATCCCTATACTGGTTAAAAAATTCGCCAGTTCAGGATTTAAATCTTTATCAGCAGCGATAATAACCGCCATTACCATTGGTGCCATTCCTATTTGCATAATGGATACTGATGCTGTTAATGGCGATAAATTTGTAAACACATACATTGTCAACAAAGCAATAACAGCTGGCATGATAATGAGTTTCACAGTTAACCCTAATGAAATGAGCTTGATCATACTTTTATCTCTAGGCAATGTAAGGCTACAACCAATGGCAAGCATTGTTAATGGGGTTAATAATGAGCCAAAAGTTGATAATGTATATTGCAAGGCTTCAGGATAAGCAAATGGGCGTAGTAATACTCCAAGAATGAGTGCAACGACAGGCGGATAGATTAAAATACGGATGACCATTTGTTTTATATTGACGCTTTTTCCAGCATATAAATTTGCCACCAAAATCCCTAATGTGAATAAAACAATGAGATTAGATTGATCCACAATAATGGCAGTATTTAATGCTTCATCGCCCAATAATGCTTGAATTAAAGGAAAGCCTACAAATGAAGTGTTGCTGGTGCTACACAATAGAATTAAACAGCCTGTCGTGATTTTTGACATCGGCACGAATAATTTAATGAAGTAGATTGCGGCAACGGCGACAATGAAGCCAATCCAGGGTGTTATGATTGGAAAGAAAGCATCGCCTGCTAAATTAATGGTATGAATTTTATCTAAGATGAGTGATGGTAGTGCAACGCGAACCACTAATAAATTGAGAGAGCGGATCAGTTCTTGGGGGTTGGTTAATTTAGAGAGAATTTTACCAACTGTAATACAGACAAAGATAAAAATTAAACCGCTCATGATTTGCTACCAAAAGTTATATGATAGGTTTGATGATAGCACCATTTATCCAATTGATATTAGCTTTCGCACCATTTTTTAAAGAACCTAAAGTAGGATGCAATTTAAGTGCTTTTGCTGGATTTTTTGTGATCATTTGCAAGGCTTGTTCAAAAGAATAGCCAAGATTGATTGTATTGTTAAGGCTCGTGAATAAATCTACATGAGCGCCAGCCAGCTTTCCTTCATGATTCACAAGCTTGTTGTGCTTTTTGTAAATTGTATGACCATTGAAATCAAATGAAGTAATGTCACTGCCCAATGTTGCCATTGCATCTGTTACTAAGATCATATTGTCAATATGCTTGGCTTCTATAGCAATTTTCACCATAATAGGATCCACGTGAATACCATCATGAATAATTGTTCCAAAGCTGTTTCGATCTGCAATTGCAACGCCTAAAATAGATGGTTCTCTTGATAACATCGGTGGCATAGCATTAAACATATGCGTAAATCCAGAAATGCCTGCTTGTAAGCCTATTTGTGCCTCTTCTGCAGTTGCATTGCTATGGCCGGCAAATATTGTAATGCCTGCATCTTTGAGTTCAGTAATGATATGAGGTTCAACAGTTTCAGGTGCCAATGTGATTAAAACTTTCCCTAAATTTCTGGATTGGATTTCTTTTAATAATTGGTCGTTGAGAGTGTGAATATCTTTATCAAAATGAATACCACGTTTTAAGCTATTGATCATTGGGCCCTCTAAATGAAGTCCCAACAATCCTTGTGTCTTTTGCTCTGTGGCTGATTCAACAGCATCCAATGCTTTGGCAATTGTTGCATCATCACTTGTAATCAATGTTGCCAATAGTTCATGTGTACCTAAAATTCTATGTGCTTGAATGATAGTTTTCAATCCTTGTACAGTAGGATCATTATTCAATAAAACACCGCCACCGCCATTGACTTGTAAATCAATAAAACCTGGCACTAATGTCCCAGATTCATAAACTAATTGATCAGCAAAAAGAGCAGTATCAGTGATGCTAAAGACGGTATTATTTTGAATATTTAACCAAGCATTATGATGGTATTGTTCACCATCATAAAGATTAGGCGCATAGATTGATTTCATTGTTTTATTAATTTTAAGCTCACTCCTGAAAGGAGTGAGCTTTTGTTAGATGTATGATTAAACAGTCTTAGTTACTTTGTTTAAAAATGGTGGTGTATCAGGATTCAATCCTTTTTTCACAGAGATCTGTTCGATAATGCTGTACATAACTGTTGTTTGGATTAAAGGTTGGATGATTGGGCAAGATGTTGGAACAATCAAAGTTTTTTTATCAAATGCTTTGCTGTCCACTGTATAAACGTTTGCACCTAAATCAATTAATTTTTCATTAGTTTCTAAAGAAACTTTATGAGTTTCATCATTCATTAAGAAGTGAAGAATAGGAATGCCTTTTTCGATTAACGCCAAAGGGCCATGGAAGAATTCTGATGACGAATAGTCTTTTGAGAATACTTGGCAAGTTTCATTAAATTTTAATGAGATTTCACGGGCTGTGCTGTAATTATAACTACGGCCTAAACAAAACAAATTATCTGTTGTGAGCATTGCATCTGTGAAATCATCCCAAGTTGAGTTGACAACTTGATCCATTACTTCAGGTAGGTGATATAGCTCATCAGCCAAGTCATTTTTACCACAAAACATCGCGTAAATAGAGGCAAAAGCATACAAAGTAGCAATGTAAGATTTAGTTGCAGCAACGCTGTGTTCTTTACCAGCTTTTAAGCCAAAGAAAAAATCAGATAGTTTAGCAATTGGCGAAGATTCTTCATTTACTAAGCCGATAATTGTAGCGCCACCAGCTTTTGCATTTTCTGTATATTTGATTAAATCTGGGCTAGCACCAGATTGTGAGCACACAAATAATAACTGATTTTCAAAATTTAAGGTGCGATCATAAACCGATGCAATGGATGGTGAAGCCATTGAAACAGGAATGTTTAATGCTGTTTCAAAAATATATTTTGCGTAGTAGCACGCATTTTTGGAGCTGCCACGACCTAATAATGTAATGCCAGTTGGCGGAGTTTTACGTAAAAATTCAGCCAATTTAATTAACATAGGCGCATTGCTTTCGCCTTGCTTGGCAATGACTTCTGGGATTTCTTTAATTTCCTTTGCCATATAAGTTGACATGGTTTATTCCTTGTTTAAATTTTTTAATTGATACGAGCCAACATAGCTTTTTGCAAATTGCATTGCTACTCGACCACTTCTAGAACCGCGTAAAAGGGCAAAGCGTAATGCTTCGTGTTCAATAATTTGTGTGTATTGTATTTTAGGCTCTAAAACTGTAATCCAGTTTTCAACGACATTGAGATATTCGTTTTGTGAGAAGCTATAGAATGTTAGCCAAATACCAAAACGTTCAGAGAGTGAAATTTTTTCTTCGATGGCTTCACCTAAATGCACTTCTCCATTTTCATCTAATTTTGCACCTTGATTATCACTCATGTATTCAGGTAATAAATGGCGGCGATTAGATGTTGCATAAAATAGAATGTTTTCTGGAGGATTCATCAATGAACCATCTAATAATGCTTTGAGTGATTTGTAAGAAGAATCATCTGATTCAAACGATAGATCATCACAGAAAATAATGAATTGGTAAGGCGCTTTGCTTAATAGAGAGATGAGTTGATTAAGGTCAGCGAGTGCATCGCGATCAATCTCTATCATTTTAAGCCCATTGCTTGCAAATTCTGTAAGCGTTGCTTTGATTAAAGATGATTTTCCAGTGCCTCGAGAACCAGTTAATAAAACATTATTCGCAGGTAATTGATGTAAAAATTGCTCCGTATTTTGTTTAAGAACAGCGATTTTTTCATCAACGCCAACCAGTTCAGAAAATTGAACAGCAGCGAATTGTTGAATAGGCATTAAATGAGCAGGGCGCCATTTTTGATCGGGCATCCAACGAAATGCTGAATGTTTTTCAAAATCAATAGCAGTCGCTATTTGTGGAATAAGCGGTTCAATACGCTCAATGAGCGACAAAAGTCGCTCAGTTAGTATAGAGTTGTCATTCATAAGGGATTAACCTTTGAATCGTCCAAATTTCATAATGCGATCATAACGTTGTTCTAAACGTTCATCCGCAGGTAATTTTTCAAGCTCGTTTAGATATTTCACGATTTGTGCTTTGATAGATAAAGCAACTGTTTCATGATCTCTATGAGCGCCACCTTCAGGTTCAGGAATGATTGCATCAATTAATTCTAGTTCTGATAAACGATCAGCTGTGATACCCATTGCATTCGCTGCTTCCATAGATTTATCAGCACTTTTCCAAAGAATAGATGCGCAACCTTCAGGAGAAATTACAGAATATGTTGAATATTGAAGCATCATCACACGATCACCAACAGCGATTGCCAATGCACCACCAGAACCACCTTGGCCAATAATTGTACAAATGGTTGGAACTTTCAACTTGCTCATTTCTAATAAGTTACGAGCAATAGCTTCACTTTGTCCGCGCTCTTCTGCACCAATACCAGGATAAGCACCCGGCGTATCAACAAATGTTACGATTGGTACATTGAAACGTTCCGCCAATTTCATAAGGCGCAATGCTTTACGATAGCCTTCAGGACGTGGCATACCAAAATTACGTGCAATTTTTTCTTTTGTATCACGGCCTTGTTGATGGCCAATGATCATGACAGGATGACCATCAATTCGTGCTAAGCCGCCCACGATTGATTTATCATCTGCATAAGCACGATCGCCATGCAATTCTTGGAAATCAGATGCTAAATACTTGATGTAATCGAATGTATAAGGACGCAATGGATGACGAGAAACTTGCGAAATCTGTGATGGCGTCAACTTAGAGAAAATAGATTTAATCTCATTTTTTCTTTGTTTTTGCAATTGTGATAACGCTTCAGTAACGTCCGCACCTGCTTGTGATGCTGCGCTTTCTAATGCTTCAATTTTAGCATCTAGTTCTAAAATTGGTGCTTCAAAACTTAAAAAATTAGGGTTCAAAACTCAGCTCCTAGAGTTGACGAAATGGGCATATTCTAGCATGCCCATTTAAAAACTAAAAAGAACAGATTATTTTGTAGAATAATCAGCCATGATTTTCTTATGT
>JASLHB010000082.1 GCA_030149965.1 Wohlfahrtiimonas sp.
AAACCATCTAATAAAAAACCACCATCGATAGATTCGATGTTGTTTTTGATCATACCTAATACGATATCATCTGAAACCAATTGGCCAGCTTCCATGATTTTCTTAGCTTCTACGCCAAGTTCTGTACCCGCGCTAACTTCAGCACGCAACATATCACCTGTTGAAAGGTGAGTAATCCCATATTTTTCGACCAAATTGGCTGCTTGAGTTCCTTTGCCTGAGCCAGGTGCACCCAATAATACGATACGCATGTCATTCTCCTAAATCGATATGTGTTAATACATCTCTGTAATATTACACTATTTTGTTATTCCCACTCAATTGTTGCAGGTGGCTTATTCGATACATCATAAACAACTCTTGTCACTTTAGGAATCGATAAAATGATCTTGTCCGAAATCTCTTCAATGAATTCATAAGGTAGGCGAGCTGCACGAGCTGTCATAAAGTCAACAGTTTCAATAGCGCGAAGGGCAATTGTGTATTCGTAAGTTCTTTTGTGATCTTTAATGCCTACAGATTTTACAGGTAAAAACACTGCAAAAGCTTGTGATGTTTTGCTATATAAACCATGTTCACGTAAACCTTGAACGAAAATATCATCTGCTAAACGTAAAATATCAGCATATTCTTTCTTAATTTCACCCAAGATGCGAACGCCTAAACCTGGTCCTGGGAATGGATGGCGATACAACATTTCTGGTGGTAAACCTAATGAAACACCTAATTCACGCACTTCATTTTTGAATAGATATTTTAAAGGTTCAATCAATTCAAACTGCATATCTTCAGGTAAACCGCCAACGTTGTGATGCGATTTGATCACATTTGCAGCACCATGATGATCGCCAGATTCTAAAATGTCAGGATAAATTGTGCCTTGTGCTAGCCATTTTGCATGAGATAGTTTTTGAGCTTCTTCTTCAAAGATTTTGATGAACAATTCACCAATGATTTTACGCTTACGTTCAGGATCATTTTCACCAGCCAATGCTGCCAAATAACGATCTTCTGCATTCACACGAATCACATTAACGCCCATGTTATCAGCAAAAATTTGCATCACTTGATCGCCTTCATTCAAGCGCATTAAGCCAGTATCCACGAAAATACATGTTAATTTTTTGCCGATGGCTTTATGCAATAAAGCTGCCACAACTGATGAATCTACACCGCCAGATAAAGCTAAGATAACTTCATCTTCGCCAACGATTTCTTTAATGCGAGCTGTTTCTAATTCAGCGAAAGCTTCAACAGTCCATGTTGGTTTTAATTGGCATTTTTCTTTTAAGAATTCAGCAATATGAGCTTTTAACTGAATATCTGCCAATGCTTCTTTTGCCACAGTGAAAGTTTTTTCTTGTGGGAAATTGCCTTGTTCAGATAAATCAATAATCGCAGGTGCTTGGTTAACAAGCTCTTCAGTCACTTTGAATGCTGGTGTTAATGCAGAATAGAAGTTCAATGAACGAACCATCTGTGCAACTGTTTGTGCATCTTGCAGATTCGAATATACCACTAATATTTCATCAATTTGGGTGCTCATAATGCTCATTTCCATGGATTAATAAGCGTGAAATTGTATCAAGAATCTTGAATGTTTTCTTCAAATCTTACCCACAAAGTTATCCACATGCTTAATCACAAAAATTGTGGGTAAGTGATGAAGGTTTACAAGAAATCAATTAAGATTGAAATTGCGGAGATGATCAAGAATGATCCCATAATTATATTGAAATACTTCATTCTATTGCCGACTTTAAGGATAGATGAAAAGCTATCACCACAAAATCCCCATAAGAATAAGCATAAATAACACATGACAAAATATACACAGATGAATGTGATTAAAGTGTTGTGGCTATCGAGCGACGAAAACATTGTTGTCCCAGAAATACATGCTAACCATGCTTTAGGATTTAGCCATTGCATTAATAAACCATCTTTAAACTTTGGAACAGCTAACCCTTCTTTATCTTTGATGGCAATTTTTGCGGTCGATGACATGATTTTGAAAGCGATATAGCAGATAAAAATTGAACCTAATATTGCTAATATTTTTAATAACACAGGATAGAGTAGAAAAATATCGTGTAATCCAAAACCTATCAGCAGTAATAAAGCTAGTAAGGCAAATGTTGCACCAGTTGTATAAGGCAATGTATTTTTTAAACCATAATTAATGCCTATGGATAAAATAACAGTATTAACAGGACCGGGCGTGATAGACATTGCAATGGCAAATAAAAACATTGAGATAAGCATAATGAGATCTCTAAAATAATGGAATTAATGGCGGATGTGATCAAAAAGAAGACATCTCATTATTCATATTTTTATTATAAAAGTATATTTAAATTTTAATGATTATTGTTATTGAAAATATTAAGTAAAAAGCCTCAAAATATTATTTTGAGGCTTTTCTTATATAGGGATTTTTAAGAGAAAATTAATCTTAAAATTTAGGCTTCACATGATGAGGATGCAATAAATTTTCTTCAGATAATAAATCGTCTAATTCAGCTTCAGTCATCAAGTTGCGTTCTAACACAACTTCCTTGATGCTTTTGCCTGTTTCAGCACAAATCTTACCAATGATATCGCCTTCAGCATGGCCGATCACAGGCGTTAAATAAGTAATGATGCCGATAGAATTTAAAACGTGTTCACGGCAACGATCAGCATTCACAGTGATGTCATCAATACAACGATCACGTAAGTTATAGCAACTGTTATTTAATAAAGAAATAGATTCATACAATGCTTGTACTAATACTGGTTCCATTACGTTTAACTGTAATTGTGCAGCATCGGCAGCCATAGAAACAGTTACATCATTGCCCATTACTTTAAAGCAAACTTGATTCACAACTTCAGGAATCACAGGATTCACTTTAGCTGGCATGATTGAACTACCTGCTTGTAATTCCGGCAAATTTAACTCTTTCAATGCAGTACGTGGGCCAGATGCTAATAAACGAAGATCGTTACAGATTTTGCCTAAACGAATAGCGCAGCGCTTCAAACCTGCATGCAATGTTACAAAATCAGAGCAATCATAAGTTGCTGAGAATAGATCAGGTGCTGACTTGCATTCTTTAGCCATCAATTCAGACAGATGTTTTGCAACTGTTTCAGGGTAATTTTCTGGTGTATTGATGCCAGAACCAATTGCGGTTGCACCTAAATTGAATGTTAATAATGCATCTGTAGATTGTTTCAATGCTGTGATTTCATTGCCAAGCATTGCTGAGAATGCATTGAACTCTTGTCCCATGCTCATTGGTACAGCATCTTGCAATTGTGTACGACCCATTTTTAATACGCCATCAAACTCTGTTGCTTTTGCATCAATGCCAGCTTTTAAATAAATTAAGCCTGCAATCAATGTATGCATTTTTTCATAGAATGCTAAGCGCAAACCTGAAGGATAAGCATCGTTTGTGGATTGCGACATATTTACATGGTTATTTGGATTGATGATGTCGTATTGACCTTTTTCATGTCCCAAAGTTTCTAATGCAAGATTAGCAATCACTTCGTTACTGTTCATGTTAACAGAAGTGCCTGCGCCACCTTGGAAAGCATCAATAGGGAATTGATCTAAACAACGATCATCTTTTAAGATTAAATCACATGCTTTTGCGATTGCATCTGCAACATTTGGATCTAAAATGCGTAACGATTTATTTGCTAAAGCTACTGCCTTTTTCGTCAATGCCATACCGCGAATAATTTCAGGCATATCATTGATGGTTTGAGATGAAATTTTAAAATTATCAATTGCTCGTTGTGTATGAATACCGTAGTAGCAATCGTTGGAAATCTCTTTACTGCCGAGTAGGTCAACTTCTTTACGCATTTAATCCTCTTGATGTCACAATTATTGTTTATAAAAGTATGAGACTAATCCTCATTGTAATGCGTTTAATTATATTGTCATCCATAAAACAAAGCTATTACATAAAATATTAAATATATATTTATAGATAATACATGTAATTATCATTATCTTTTTTTGCATCTTCAGCCAAATTTGCCAAAGTGATGGTGCTTAAACTTTCTTTTAAGGCTTCATCTAAACGAGCATAAACTTGTTTTTGCAGAGCTTGTTCGATTTTTGGGGCGATTTCTTCCACTGTTTTATCATTTTCTGCAAAAAGAGCGGGTTCTACGCTAGCTAATATTTCATAGATGGTAATTTGATCAGGAGTTTTAGTTAAGAAATAACCACCTTGTGCGCCTTTGATGGCAGAAACTACATTGCCTTGTTTGAGTTGAGAAAATACTCGTTCGAGATAAATTTTAGAAATTTTGAGATCAGTCGCTATTTCTAAGATTGTCATAGTAACTTTTGAATCGTATGCCATTGCCATCTTCGTAACAGAAGCGAGTGCATAACGTGATTTTGCCGATAGTTTCATTTTTACCTTTCTACGTCTGTATAAAAATTGATTGACAGTTTATCAAAGTTTCTGATAATTTATATTGCGTACAAAACATATATTAAAGGTATGTTAATTAATAGTTGGCTTATAATATTAAAAGGAAAAACAATGACAAAAATTTACGAGAGTTTAACTGATTTAATTGGTAACACGCCACTATTAAAATTGAATCGTTTTGCTCAACATGAAAAATTAGAAGCTTCCATTATCGCCAAATTAGAATATTTGAATCCAGCAGGTAGCGTGAAAGATCGTGTTGCTTTTGCCATGATTGATACGGCAGAGAAAGCTGGTATTTTAAAAGAAGGTTCTGTGATTATTGAGCCAACCAGCGGTAATACTGGCATTGGTTTGGCTTCTGTTGCATCTGCAAAAGGTTATCGCATCATTTTAACAATGCCAGAAACAATGAGCATTGAGCGTCGTAATTTATTACAAGCTTATGGCGCAGAATTGATTTTGACGGAAGGAGCAAAAGGCATGAAAGGTGCTATTGCTAAAGCGGAAGAATTATCTCAAGAAATTGAAAATAGCGTTGTTCTAGGACAATTTGTTAATCCTGCAAATCCTGCTGCGCATGAAGCAACAACAGGTCCAGAAATCTGGAAAGATACAGATGGTAAAGTTGATATTTTAGTTTCAGGTATTGGCACAGGCGGAACAATCAGCGGAACAGGTGCATATTTGAAAAAACAAAATCCAAATATTCAAGTGATTGCTGTAGAACCTGAATCTTCTCCAATTTTATCGAAAGGCACAGCGGGCCCTCATAAGATTCAAGGTATTGGCGCAGGTTTTGTACCAGAAACATTAGATACAAACGTTTATGATGAAATCATTACAGTTTCAGACAGTGATTCATTTTTATATGCACCAGTTGTTGCTGCAACTGAAGGCTTATTAATCGGAATTTCTTCAAGTGCAGCAGCGAAAGCAGCCGTAGATTTAGCAAAACGCCCAGAAAATAAAGGTAAAAATATCGTAGTAATTTTGCCAGATAGCGGTGAGAAATATTTATCAACGCCATTATTTGAAAAAAGATAATAACAATTAAAAGATGAAGTAGAGCCATGGACTATTTATATATTATTCAAGTATTGCCAACCTTAGAGAAAGCTCTATGGCTCACATTAAAGATTTCATTTTTTGGGATCATCAGCGCAATCATTTTAGGCGTGATATTGAGTTTAGTGATTTTCTATCGCTTGCCGATTATCGCCAGAATTGCGCAAGGCTATGTGGCATTTTTTAGAAATACGCCATTATTACTGCATCTTTTCTTTCTGTATTTTGGTTTACCTCGCGCTTTTGGCATCGTTTTAAGTTTTGAAACAACCGCATTATTAGGTTTATCACTTTTGGGCAGTGCTTATATGGCGGAAGCATTTAAAGGTGGGATTGAATCGGTTGCAACATCACAGTTTGATTCTGGTAAAGCCATTGGCCTGAATCGACTACAAATGATTCGTTACATCATATTACCTCAAGCATTTTCATATTGTATTCCAGCGCTCGGTGCGAACTGCATTTTTTTATTCAAAGAAACATCAGTATTTACAGCAATTGCAGGCACAGATATTACAACCGTTGTGGTGAATTACATCAGCAATGTTGGCCATACAAATGAAAATTTACTGTTATTAGTACTTGCGTATGTAATTGTGATTTTACCATTTACGATGATCTTATCTTATGTGGAAAAGAGGGTGCGCCATGCAGAATTTGGGTCTTGATATCTTAGATTGGATCACCGTAAAACGTTTAGCAAGCGGACTATATTTCACATTAGAAATCGCATTGATCTCAATTGTTTTAAGTGTGATATTGGGAACGATTTTTGGTGTACTTCGTACTTCTAATAATTGGTTTATTCGTACAGTATTTAGGATTTATCTTGAGATTGTGCGTGTATTACCAACATTAGTTTTACTCTATTTGTTGTATTACATTTTCCCCACAGATTTAAAGATCAATATTAGTGGGCGGGCTGTTGGCATTATTGCATTCACATTCTGGGGCGCTGCAGAAATGAGCGATATCATTCGTGGTGCAATCATTTCGATACCGAAACATCAGAAAGAATCGGCACAAGCTATAGGATTAAATCACGTTCAACTTTTTAGATATGTTTTGTTACCTCAAGCTTTTCAGCGTGCATTACCTGCGACATTAAATCTTTCTTCCCGCATCGTAATGACAACATCGTTATTAGTTTTAATCGGTGTCCAAGATATTACGAAAGTGGGCAAAGAGATCATTGAATATGCAACGATGATGAATAACCCAATGGCACCATTCTGGATTTATGGCGTGATTTTATTGATCTTTTTCTTGATCTGTTATCCGCTCTCAAAATTAGCAACCTTTTTAACACGCAAATCAGGTCAATAAGGATACAAAATGTCAGATGTTTTATTAAATGTTGGCAAGCTCACTAAAACTTTCTCGGAACGCACCATTTTAAATGGCATTGATTTGGCTGTGAAGAAAGGTGAAGTGGTTGTGATTCTTGGGCCTTCTGGTTGCGGTAAATCTACATTTTTGCGCTGTTTAAATGGTTTAGAGCGAATAGATAGTGGCTCAATTCAATTGGATAATGAAGAGTTAAATCAGCCAAAAACGAATTGGATTAGTGTGCGACAAAAAATTGGGATGGTGTTTCAGAGTTATGATCTCTTCCCAAATATGACAATTTTAGACAACATTTTGCTTGGCCCTTTGAAGGTTCAAAAGCGTGATAAAGCAGAAGTGATGAAGCAAGTGGATGAGCTATTAACGCGAGTTGGCTTGCTGGATCGTAAAAATGCTTATTCAAGAGAGTTATCAGGCGGGCAAAAACAGCGCATCGCGATCGTAAGAGCATTGTGCATGAATCCTGAGATTATGCTCTTTGATGAAGTGACAGCATCCTTAGATCCTGAAATGGTGAGAGAAGTTCTTGAGGTGATTCAAGGCTTAGCAAAGCAAGGTATGACAATGTTGATTGTCACGCATGAACTGAGTTTTGCCCGCAGAGTTGCAGACAGAATTATATTCATGGATCGAGGTAATATTGTTGAAATGGCTTCGCCAGAGATGTTTTTTACAGCGCCAAAAACAGAGCGTGCACAGCAATTTTTAACAGTTTTTGATTTTTAATTATTCCAAAATTTTTTGTCTAACCATCTCTTGCTCTGTGGCAGAGATATAAATCAGTCTTAAGTAAACCATTATAAAAAAGGAAGGATTGTCATGTTTAGTTTTAAGAAATCAGCATCGGTTGCATTGTTGGGTTTATCAGCACTATTTTCTTCATCAGCGCTAGCGCAAGAAGTGGATAACAGCTTACAAGAAGTAAAAGATCGTGGAGAATTACGCATTGCAGTATTCAGCGATAAACCACCATTTGGTTATGTGGATAGAGAAGGCAAGAGCCAAGGCTATGACATCGAATTAGCAAAACACTTAGGTAAAGCACTATTTGGTGATGAAAACAAAGTAACATTTGTATTAACAGAAGCACAAAACCGCATCAACGTTTTGAACGCGAATAAAGTGGATGTTACATTGGCAAACTTCACAGTAACGCCAGAGCGCATTGAACAAGTGGATTTTGCAAAACCATACATGAAAGTTGCGATCGGCTTAGTTTCACCTAATAAAGCATCGATTACGGATGTAAAAGATTTGGATGGCAAAGTATTGATCGTGAACAAAGGTACAACGGCTGAAACTTATTTTGAAAAGAATCACCCGAATGTGCAGTTACAAAAATATGATCATAACTCAGAAGCATTTGCAGCATTGAAAGATGGCCGAGCAGCAGCATTGGCGCATGACAATACAATGTTATATGCATGGGCGAAGAACAATCCTGAATTTGATGTATCTGTGCAAGTGATTGGTCCCAAAGATGTGATCGCACCAGCTGTTAAAAAAGGTAATAAAGCATTGTTGGATTGGTTGAATACTGAAATCACAACATTACAAAGCCAAGAGTTTTTCCACAAAGCATACGATAAATCAATGAAGTCATTTTATGGGGACAACATCAATCCAGATAACATCGTGATTGATGCAAGCAACCTTACTCAAGAATAAAAATAATAATATCTCTTTTTTCTCTCGAATCTTGCCCAATCTCCCCGATTGGGCTTTTTTATAAATTATTTTTAATGAATAGAATATTTATTAGTTTATATAAATCATTATTGTATCTAGGGAATAGATTCATCATTTGCTTTTATCATTAAGAAAAGCTATAAAGAACACTGATTTCACTGGGGGTGTCCACGCTGTGGGCTGAGACTAGAGCAAATGTGCTTTTAAACCCTTTGGACCTGATCTGGCTCATACCAGCGTAGGGAAGTAACCTTGAACGAATTGTCATGAGCCTTATTCCGTGTTTACGGGGTAAGGTTTTTTAATGG
>JASLHB010000099.1 GCA_030149965.1 Wohlfahrtiimonas sp.
GGAAATTACTTGTTCGGCATTAGGCAATGGAACTGTAAACTCTGAATCTTGTTGGTTTAAAACTCGTTGAGCAAAATCTCTTTCTTGCAGTGTTATAACGCTATCAAAAAAGAATGAAATATAATCAGAATATCTTTCATCAATGTATCCTTCTCGTACCAAAAATTTTAATAATTCAGGGTGATCAGGCGTAAAAAAATTGTCATGTAGGTTATATTGTAGAGTTTCTTGTAATGTATTCTGTTTAATACTTTCAAATTTATGGAGAAATTCATGTTTCTCTTTATGTAATATATACCTAGCATCCCTCTGTTTATTATAAATGCGCAATGCTCTTTCTTCATATGATAAATTAATATCAATAATTTTTTCGATATCTTGAAATGAA
Source organism: Wohlfahrtiimonas sp. (assembly GCA_030149965.1). GTDB lineage: Bacteria > Pseudomonadota > Gammaproteobacteria > Cardiobacteriales > Wohlfahrtiimonadaceae > Wohlfahrtiimonas. The sequence goes on from JASLHB010000099.1 coordinate 389, forward strand.
AATATCAGATCATCTTCGTTGTCAATATTTATAGTAAAATATGTTGGATCTCGATCTATAATTTCAACCTGCCATTTAAGCTTAGAGCTAATACTTAAATTATTAAAAATATCATCATTTATAAGATCATTTACATTTGTTTCTTGATTATCGATTAAAAACTTAAAGCGATGTTGAATATCATTAAAACTGTAATATCGTGTTGATATTTTAGAAATAATAGGTTTTCTTTTTAGGATTTCATATATATAGATTTTTCTGAGTTCTAAAATGGATGTATGAAATTCAGCATTAGAATCGTCAATTGTTTGTTCAACCTCCTGTATCCTAGTATTTAATTCATTTAGAGAATTAGCTATAAATTGTTGTTTTAGGGATGTGAAAATATCATAGATATTTCCTGAATTTGAATGGAGATTTGCAAAATCTTTGGGATAGTAGTTTTTATAAATGATTAGTGCTAAGAGCTTATTTCGGTTTAAATGTGAGTTATTTAGTTTATTGTTATATAAATTAAACTCATTAAAAATATTTTTTACTAATCGCATATCATCAAAGTATAAAGATACTTGATTGAGAAAAATATCATCAATTTCCTTATTTAATTCTTGATTAATATTATCATTTATATAGTTTTTTCTAATTAAATCATAGGCATTAGTTGGGTTTATAACAGGGATAATAGGAACAATAAAGTCAAAAAACTTTGATCTATCTTTATCCTGAAACATATTATCTCTTATGGCGTATAAGAAAGTGATAGGGTGTTTTACTTGTTTTGAATTGTTAATCAGAGTATTTAATTCTCGTAATCTGATGAATATTTCTGTATTTTCAAATCGATCTAAATCTTCAATAACGATCACATTAAATTTTGTACGTTCGAAAAAATATAAAATCTCATCAAGATGTTTATTTAATATAGATTCTTGATTCTCATTATTTAATGTAATTTCAGTATCTTGAAATTTTAACTTTAGCTCTTTTAGTTTTTCTATGTATTTAAAACTAACATAACAAATCATGAAACTGTATGTAATGAATAGAATTGGAAAACCGATACTAGCGATAGGATACAGGTTTGGAATGATATTTAATGCATTAAATAGTATATTTTGTGGAAAAAATATAAATAATGAAAGAAATATTAGAATAGTGATAAATAATGTATTGGCTAGTATTTCACGCGGCTTTATTGATGTGATTCTTTTGAGCCTAGATCTTGGCAAGGTTTTGTGATCAGCTGAATAAAAAAGTTGTTGTAAGATGCTTTTTTCAATTGCTTCAATTTGAATTTCATCACCTTCTGGATCTTGGGTATTAGACCGAGGTGTATGATCTTTAAAAGTAGCAAGTGAAATATTTAGATATTCCCATTGAGTATTCTGGGACTGAAATGTTAATAAAACACTACTTTTTCCAGAACCATAAGGGCCAGTTACTGCGATATTATTAATTTGCTCATGTGATAATGCAAATTTCAACATGTTGGAATAAGCATTATTTTCATCTGCCTCAGGGGATGGCGTTAATGGTAGGTACTGGCTAGAGCTATTTGGTTCTGTAGCTTTAGTAACTTTGCGAATATTTAAATAACAGCGCTTAATTTCAGCCCAAATTAGTTTTAATTTTTCTTTCATGTGTTTATTAAAGTGAAATATCAGAGTAAATATCGAATTATTCTAAGTTATTAGAATTTTTTTATCTATGTTAGAAGCATAATTAGAAATTATTATTTAAGACTAATTACTAATCAACATTAGACGGTCGTATATTCTAGTTTTCCGCTATGATGAATATTAGCATTGGATTATGATAGTAATCAAAGGAGATAGCATGGATTTAGGAATCAAAGATCGTTGGGCGATTGTATGTGCGGGCAGTAAAGGTTTAGGGAAAGCTTGTGCAAAGGCTTTGGTGAGTGAAGGTGTGAATATTGTGATTAATGGTCGCACTGAAGCAACATTATTGGCGACTCAAAAAGAGCTAGAATCTTTACCCAATGCAGGTAAAGTCATCATTGTAGTAGCAGATATTACAACGCCAGAAGGCCGTGAAAAAGTATTAGCAGCATCACCTCAAATTGATATTTTAATCAATAATGCAGGTGGCCCACCGCCGGGCAACTATTTAGAGTGGACGATCGAAGATTGGATGAAAGCATTGAATAATAATATGCTCACAGCCATTGAATTAATCAAAGCTGTTACACCAAAAATGCAAGCTCAAAACTTTGGACGCATTGTAAATATTACATCGAGCGCAGTGAAAGCCCCGATTGCTGTTTTGGGTTTATCCAATGGTGCGCGTGCGGGATTGACAGGATTTGTTGCTGGTATTGCACGTACAACGGTGCAGAATAATGTCACGATTAACAATATTTTACCCGGAGCATTTGCAACCGATCGCTTGATTCAAACAATTGCAGCAGAAGCTGATAAAAATGGTATCTCACAAGAAGCAGCAGTGGATGCACGATTGCAAAAAATTCCTGCAAAACGATTTGGTGAACCAGATGAGTTTGGCGCATTGTGTGCTTATTTGTGCAGTGCACAATCTGCTTATATTACAGGGCAAAATTTTTTAATTGATGGTGGTGCATATCCAGGCACTTTTTAATATCATAAAATATTATATAAAGTAGCTCAATATCACTATTTTTGTACTATTCTGATTACTCTTCAATTTTATAACCATATTAAGTGAGACAATTATGTTAAAAGAATTCAAAAAGTTTTTATTGCGCGGTAATATCCTCGATTTATCTGTGGGTGTTGTGATCGGTACAGCATTTACTGCGATTGTGAATAAAATTGTAGAAGGTTTATTAACACCAATCATCAGTTTGATTTTTGTATTAACAACAGGTAGTAAATCAGCGGATGATGCATTGGGTAACATGGTTTTTCAAGTACAAGGCGTAACGTTTAACGTAGGTTCTGTGTTAAGTGCGTTGATTACTTTCTTAATTACTGCAATTGTTTTATTTGCAATTATGAAAACTGTAAACAAAGTAATGGCTGCAACACATAAAGAAGAACAAGAAGCAGCGGCAGCAGCTCCTGCAGCACCAACAACTGAAGATTATTTGAAAGAAATTCGTGATTTATTAGCTAAACAAGCTGAAAAATAATGATTGCTTAAAAAACAATAAAAAAATCCCAGCTAATTGCTGGGTTTTTTATAATTTGATTTCAATTTTGAGTTATACAGTTATTACTGGGATTTTACCAATTTTAGCTTGCCATTTAACAGGTTCAGTTTTATGAACTGATTGTCCTAATGTATCCACTGCAACTGTAACTGGCATATCTTCTACAGTAAACTCATAAATTGCTTCCATGCCTAAATCTTCAAAAGCCAAGACTTTAGATGCTTTGATTGCTTTAGAAACTAAGTAAGCAGCACCGCCAACAGCCATGAGATAAACAGCTTTGTGATCTTTGATTGCTTCAATCGCAATATCGCCACGTTCAGATTTACCAATCATGCCGATTAAACCTGTAGTTTCTAAGATTTGGCGAGTAAATTTATCCATGCGTGTTGCTGTCGTTGGGCCGGCAGGACCAACAACTTCATCATTGATAGGATCAACAGGACCAACGTAGTAGATGAAACGATTTGTGAAATCTACAGGTAATTGCTCACCTTTATTCAACATATCAATCATACGTTTATGTGCAGCATCACGGCCAGTTAAGATCTTACCTGATAGCAATAAAGTATCACCAGGTTGCCATGTCGCAATCTCTTCTTTAGTGATGTTGTCTAGGTTAACTTTTTTACCAGCAGAACTATCATTTGTGATTTTTGGCCAAATATCCAAGTTCGGTGGCGTTAATACAGCAGGGCCGTTACCATCTAAAGTGAAATGAACATGGCGAGTTGCTGCGCAGTTAGGAATCATGGCAACAGGTAAGTTTGCGGCATGCGTTGGACATTCTAGAATTTTAATATCTAATACAGTGGTTAAACCGCCCAAGCCTTGTGCGCCAATGCCTAATGCATTCACTTTGTCATATAGTTCTAAACGAACTTCTTCCGCACGAGTTTCAGCGCCTTTTGCAATTAAGTCTTGAATGTCGATAGGCTCCATTAATGACTTTTTAGCCATTAACATTGCTTCTTCAGCAGTACCGCCGATACCAATGCCTAAAATTCCAGGTGGACACCAGCCCGCACCCATTTCAGGCACCATTTTTAAAACCCAATCTACAACAGAATCAGAAGGATTTAGCATTGCAAATTTACTTTTTGCTTCGCTACCGCCACCTTTAGCTGCAACATGTACTTCTATTTTATCGCCTGGTACTAAATCATAGTGAATAACAGCAGGTGTATTATCTTTAGTATTGATGCGTTTTCCCATAGGATCGGCCAATACAGATGCACGTAAAATGTTATCAGGATCAGTATAAGCTTTAGCAACGCCTTCATTGATCGCTTTCGTAACATCAAAGCCATCTTCAAATTGTACAGATGTACCAATTTCTACAAATACTGTCACAATCCCTGTATCTTGGCAGATTGGACGACGGCCTTCTGCACACATTCTAGAGTTAATCAGGATTTGTGCCATTGCATCTTTAGCGGCTTTAGATTCTTCACGTTCGTAAGCTGCTGTCAGATTTTTAATATAATCTTCAGGATGATAATAGGAGATGAATTGCAAACTATCGTGGATAGATTGAACAAGATCTTCACGTTTGATGATGGCCACTATGCGCTCCTTTAGTGAATTGGTGGTAATGATCGAATCGAATCATACCATAAAAGAGCGCATTAAATGAATGCTTAACAGTGGTAGGGCGATTGATTTAGAGTGCTAAATTTACGATATTGAAGTTCTTCATTTTGTAAAAATTGATCAAGCTGTACTTGCTGTTCAATTGTAGGTTCATCAATATAAATACATGAACCTGTGCCTGTAATTTTTGGTGATAAACCTAAATCCGTTAATGTTGTCATATAACCAAGCATTTTAGGGTAAAGTGCATAAATTGCAGATGTGCAATCGTTCAAATAATCAGGCTCTACAGTTTTTTCTAATATTGGATTGGTGCGAGATAATTCGGGATATTGAAAAACTTTTTGCGTACTGATGGAAATATTAGGAATGATCAAACCATAGGTTTTTTCTTTTGGTAGCATTGGGATGAATAAATCACCAATACCTTCAGCCCAAGCACTTTGACCATAGATAAATATAGGTACATCGGCACCTAAAGTACGGCCTAAAGCTTGTAGTTTTTCTGAACTGTAATTGAGTTGATATAACTCATTCACAGCCATTAATGTTGTCGCAGCATTGGAACTACCGCCACCTAAACCAGCACCCATTGGGATGCTTTTATTTAGCGTGATGTTTAAGCCAGTTGTGATACCACTTTCTTTTTGGAGTAAACGAATGGCTTTGACAATGAGGTCATTCTCCTCAGTGATGAATTCATTATGATAATCAGCAATGATTTGATCATCATTACGTAATTCAAAGCCTATTTCATCCTGCAATGAAATGAATTGAAATAGCGTCTGTAAATAGTGATAGCCATTAGGTTCTTGGCGAACAATGCGAAGAAAAAGATTAATCTTCGCAGGAGACTTGAAAAATTGCATTTTAATATAACCAATGTTCAACTAATAAACGTAAACGTACATCTCCCCGTGTTAATTCGATGCTTTGTGGGATATCACGTTTTTTATAGTTCATCCATTTCTTATATTGAATATTCCAGCCATCTTCTTTAAAAGCGATGATTCTCTTTTTATCATCTCGCTGAATATTTGTAGCTTTGGTATTTGGAATACCAACTAACCAATTTTGCATGCCAGAAATTGGCCAATCAAAGCCAGTGATTTCTGTGAATAATTCATCTGGTGATTGACCAACATAAGTTTTTTCATCTGTTTTAAGGATGCTTTCATTTGGAGAAACAGCTAAGTCAATTCTGCCACTGCCTAAAGGGCCTTGAATAATTAATTTTAATTCTTCAGGTGTTTTTTGTTCCCAATTAAAACTCGCTTGACCACTGTTCTCAGGTGCTTTTAATGCTGCGCGCCCAATGGCTGTATATTTTTCCAAAGGTTTATCGGGATCAGGAATATTGGTAGCACAACCTGCTGTAATCGCAATGATTGTGAATATACTGCCAATGCGTTTTAAGTTAAGCATGGATGAATTCTCACGAATGAATAAAAGTATGGAAACTCTAACACAAAAACACCCGCTATTGGGCGCGGGTGTTTTCTTTGGGGGAGTTTATGTTATTAATCTACATTATTTTGACGATCTAAAAATGCTTTAGGATATTTTCTAAAACCTTTTGTTACAATTGCCAAGTAGACAATACCAATTCCACCCCATACTAAACCAATTTTCAATGCCATTTCTTCTAGGTTGTACCATAAGTAACCAATGAAAAGCATGCCAAAGAAAGGAAGGATTAGATGATTCATAGTATTTTTAAAGCCATCTTTTTGACCATCTCTGAAGTAACATTGCACAATAACGCACACGTTAACAATAAAGAAAGCAGTCAATGCACCAAAGTTAACCAAATGTAGTGCAAAGTCTAAATCAAAAAAGCCAGCGCTTAAAGATACAATCCCAACGATTACAATGTTAATTGAAGGTGTTTTGTATTTAGGATTAATATATCCAAATGCTTTTTTCGGGAAAATACCATCACGACCCATAACATACATCATGCGAGAAACACCTGTATGAGCTGCCAAGCCTGATGCAAATACCGCAAAGATTGCTAACCATAAACCAATAGATTGGAAGAAGGTTGATGCTAAGAATTTACCCATGATCATATAGCTGCTCATAGATTTTTCTGCTGCATATAACAATACTTCTGGTTGGCTTTCATCAGGAATCTTGAATTCATAGCCTTCAAAGAATAACTGCATAAAATATGTGACGAAGATGAATATCACACCACCAATTAATGTTGTTAAAAAGATTGCTTTTGGTACAGCCTTAGCAGCATCTTTAGCTTCTTCTGATAATGAACTTAAACCATCAAAACCTAAGAAAGAGAAGCAAAGAATCGCAGAACCTGCTGCTACAGCACTGATTGACATTTCGGGGCTAACAAAAGGTTTTTCACTCACTAATGTTGCAGCACCAACGCCATCAAAATACAGACCTTTTAAAACGAGAACAACAAAGATGATCATTAATAATAGCTGGAAGAACACGATGATGCTGTTAAAGCTAGCCACCATTTCTACACCGCGATAGTTAATGTAAGTCATCAATGCTGCCAATGGAACAACGTAGTACCAAATATTGATATCACCAAATTGTGATTTCAAATAAATGGTTGCTAATAAAATGTTGATCATTGGATTGAACAAATAGTCTAACAATGTACACCAGCCGACAACGAAACCTACTTTAGGATCAATTGACTTTTGTGTATATGTATAAGCTGAACCCGCAGAAGGATAACGACGAACCATCTTGCCGTAACTTAATGCAGTGAACATCATAGCGACTAATGTGATGATATATGCAGTTGGAACATGTCCTCCTGTGTCCTGACTTACGATACCAAAAGTATCGAATACAGTCATAGGTTGCATATATGCTAAACCGATCATAACAAGTTGCCAAAGAACTAATGTTTTTTGTAAGCTTGCTGAACCGTTATTGGTAACGTTAGGAGATAACGTTTGTTTGTTTGATAACATAAGTTTATTTCCCCCAGCCTTTCCGTGGCATGTTGAAAGAGAGATAAATATGCGCGTTAATTCAAAAGAATTATTGCCCCCTTGTGTGCGAGTTAGATACCCAATATAAATTTAACTCTAAAAAAAATTCCTCATAACTAGATGAGGAATCAGGGGATTTTACAGTATTTTTTTCATTTGGCTACATTTTTTTATTTTGAACATTGATAATTTATAGTTGTCTCAATTTTTTAGATATATTTTGAGATCATTTTATTGATGTAATGTTTATAGCTTTAAACTGTTCAAGCGAAATGAAATTATGGTCGTAAAGTATTTAATTTAGCGCAGGCAAAAGCAATTCGTTGTGCGCAGGCTTTATCATACCAATAATAGGATTCGCCACTATTTTTTGATGTACCACGGCCAATGTTATACCAATGAGCAACGGTTAAAACGGCCCGCCAATCATCTGTATAAGCGAGTTTTTTATACCAAATTAATTGCTCATTAGGATTATCAAAATTAATGGCAGCCAGCATTAAGAATGATTCTGGCGTGCCTGCACGTGCTAATAATGTTTTGGCACGCATTTTATTCAATGGTGCACCATCATAACCATTCCATAGAATCATGCCCATGTAATAATCCACGTAGGGTGCAAGATAACCATAAGCCCCAACTTTTTGAAAATATTGGAAGGCTTTTTTATGATCTCTTTGAAAAGGCACACCTGTATGATTATGGTAGCCTAAGTAATATAATAGACCAACATAAAATGCATGTTCAGGATGAGCTTCCGTTGCATAATCAACGAGTTCTTTAGCAGAGAAACGGTTGTTATTGATGACAGTGAAAACATGTGTTTCCACTGATGTATCACGCTTCCATCCATCCCAAAAATTAGGATCATCGACATTGTATGCCAGTGCTATGGAAGACATGATAACAATCATGACTGATAATATATATTTAACCATAATGGGCACCTTCCAAAAGACTCAATGCAAAAACTTTACTATTTAAGATTGTATGTTATTTGCATGGTAATTTTATGAAAATTTTTGTATATTTTTTGACTAAAAGTGGTTGCAATGTAAGTTATGAGTTTTATCAATTTTGGATATAGGTTATCTATAACGGTTTGTTTTTAATTAAAGATAAAAATATTACGAGCGCACATATGATAGATATTATGTAAATTGGATAAATGTCGATTAATCCTAAAAAAATTAAGGCGAGCAAATAACAGG
>JASLHB010000126.1 GCA_030149965.1 Wohlfahrtiimonas sp.
GCTGTAGGAATTAAGAAAGATTTTGCTTCTTATGATTCTTATTTAGAAAATGGTATTTATAAAGGGATTGATACTAGAAACCAAGTTTTCTTTGGTGCTGGTAGAACTTGGAACTTTACTTTACGTTTCGAATTCTAATTCTAATCTTCTAATTTAATATATTTTAAAAACCGTCTCAATATTGAGACGGTTTTTTTTTGTCTAAAATAATAGTTAAATATATAACCAAATGTTGTAGGTAATATAGTTAAAGGTTTAACTTTGTAAGTGAAAAGAAAAAACATTTTAAATGATCTATAAACTACGACTAACAAAGGCAATTAAAATGCTTTTTACGGCCTTAATATTTTTTATATTTCCAACTATTTATGGTCAACAAAAAAAACTATCTGTCGAAGAATTGTTTGAATTGGCTTTAAAAAATAGTGAGGAATTAAAAAAATCAAAAAATGCAATAACTCTTGCAGAAGGTGTTAAAAGTGTTGCGAAATCAGCTCAGTTTCCAGAAATTGGAACTCATGTTTCTTATTCCTATTTAGGAGATGCTACAATTTGGGATGCTCATTTTGAAAATAAAACAACGGCATCTATACCCCACCAAGGAATTAAATTCGGATTAGATGCAAGTCAGATCGTTTACGCTGGAGGAATCATACAAAGCAACATTGTAAAAGCAGATCTAAGTACGCAGCTTGCAGGCCTTAATTTTGATAAACATTGGTCTGATATCAAATTATTGCTAATCGGTAAATATTTAGATTTATATAAACTTCAAGAACAAAAAGCTGTATTTATTAAAAATATAAAACTTTCAAAATTGCGTTTGCAAAATATTCAAGCATTATATGAAGAAGGAATGGTAACGCATAACGATATTACGCGTAGTCAATTACAGTTGTCGAGGTTGCAGTTGAATTTGGAAGAAATAGAAAGTTTAATAGCTATTGAAAACCATGATTTATGTTTGGTTTTAGGACTAGATTTAAGTACACAACTAAGTATTGAAAATATTGTAATAGCGGAAGATAATCCCAATTTGAATTATCAAAGTTGGTTAGCCCTAGGACAAGAGAAACTTCCAGAAAACAAGATTGTTAGATTAAACGAAGAGCGTTTTCTTCGTGAAATTGACATTCAAAAAGGAGCGCAATTACCCACAATAGCTTTGTTTGCAGGAAATGAACTGCAACGTCCCGTTATGACTACAAGCCCAATTGAAGACTTATATTTAAATGCCTATCAAGTTGGTGTTAAGCTTCAGTACAACCTTTCATCCTTATATCGTGCACGAAAGAAAATTAAAGTAGCGCAACAGGAATGGGCGTTATCTCAACAAGATGTTGTGATTCAGGATCAAAATATGGAACAACAAATTTATGCAGCTTATATTCTGTATCAGCAAGCAGGTTCTCAAATTCAAACCTTTCGGGACAATGTAGGATTGGCTATTGAAAACTATGAGCAAATTGAAACAAAATATTTTAATCAATTGGCTTTGATGGTAGATATGCTCGATGCTAGCAATGCACGATTGCAAGCCGAATTGGAGTTGAAAAATGCCGAAGCAAAAAGGGTATACACCTATTATAAATTAAAACGAACTGCAGGAACTATATAAAATGGGAAAAATATTAAATAATAAAAGTATTAGATTATTGATCAACGCGTTGAGTATCTTAATTGTCTTGTCTGTTATTATATGGGCTTTATTAGCTTTTTTTAAAGTGGGTAAAAAGGGATATACAAATGATGCTCAGGTAGAGGAATACATCAATCCAATTAACACACGTATACCTGGATATGTTCAGGAAATCCGTTTTCAAGAGCATGAGCGTGTTCGAAAGGGAGATACATTGGTAGTGATAGATAATAGGGAATATAAAATACAATTAAAACAAGCGGAAAGTAATTTATTAGATGCTAAATCGGGTAAAAGTGTAGCGTCAGCTAGTTTATCTACAGCAGAAAATAATGTTGCTGTTTCAGAAGCAAATATTCAAGAGTTAGATGCGCGTTTAAATAATGCGCGTGAAAATCTAAATCGATACCGTAACCTATTGGAAAAAGATGCGGTTACCAAGTTTCAGTTTGATCAGATTAAAACTGAGTATGATGCTATTAAAGCTCGTTGGAATGCTTTAAAAAGTCAATCCAAATCGGTGTCACTAACTACCTCCGAAGTTCAGCAAAAATTATTAGCTACAGCAGCAAATATTTCACGTGCAGAGGCAGCGGTGGATTTGGCGAAATTAAATCTATCTTATACAGTGATTGTTGCTCCATATGATGGAATTATGGGGCGACGATTATTGCAAGAAGGACAATTACTTCAAGCCTCGCAGACAATAGGATCGATTGTTAAAAGGGGTGAAAAATGGATTGTAGGGAATTATAAAGAAACGCGAGCAAGTCTTTTAAAAGAAGGTAAGAAGGTTTTAATACAAGTAGATGCTCTAGATGGCAAAGTGTTGCACGGTGTTATTACTTCGGTTTCTGCTGCAACTGGTGCAAAATATTCTAATATTCCTGTAGATAACTCAGCGGGTAATTTTGTAAAAGTAGAACAGCGAATCCCCGTTCGAATTGATTTTATGCCTCAAGATGTAGAAGAAGAACATCTTATTGATTTTTTACGCGCAGGAATGAATGTAGAGTTAAAGCTCGAAAATTAATGGGTACAGCATATAAAACAGGAATTTTTGAAGATTGGGTACCCAATTGGCTACGCGTTGTTTTGGTGTTTGCTATGAATATCCCTATTTCGATGGTTATGGGTACATATATCGGAATTATGCCCATATTGGTAGGAGAAACAGGAAATATACAGGAAGTTTTTACTGCTGCTAATTATGCCTCTTTTGGAGGAATGGCCGTGGCATTTCCTGTTTTTTTAGGGTTGAAACGGATGTTTAAACCTCGTACGGTTTTGTTAACTGCTTACATTAGCATAATGGTATTACTTTATGTGGCTACTATTACCGATTCGCCGACGCTTATTATTTTAATTGGCTTTTTGTGTGGAGCCATTCGAATGGTCGGTGGTTTTGAATTAGTTGTAATTATTATGCCGATACTTTCTCCCAATCGCGAGGATTATGTGAAGTATACATTTTTCTATCCTCAAATGTTGGCTTTGGGACAGTTGGGAAATTATGTAGTGAGTGTTTTGGCTTTTAGATACGAATGGCGCTTTGGATATTATGCCATTATGGCTTTGCAATTAATACCAATTTTGCTTGTTTTGATTTTTGTACATAACAAGAAAGTAACCAAGAGTATTAAGGTACATATGTTCGATTGGTTTAGTTTTATTCTTTCGGCACTTTTAATGATCATAATTGTTTATGTCGCTGCTTTTGGAAAGGTAAAAGATTGGTTTGATTCTAAAGAGATTATCGCTGGTGTTGGAGTAACTCCACTTATTGCTTTTTTGTTGTATCATCGATTGCGCAGAATGAAGCGTCCGTTTATACGTATTGACATCTTCTGGAACAAACATTTTTTGTATTCTATCTTATTCATGTTTTTGATTTGTATGTTTTATTCTAGTGCAGGTTTACAAAGTACTTTTTATGCTACTTTTTTGAAATATAATGTACAGACGCAAGCTGAATTAAATTTACTCTTGATGCCTGGGATTATCTTAGGAGCTGGTATTTCGTATTGGTGGTTTAAGTTTGGTAATAATTTTAAAGGGATATATCTTCTTGCAGTATCTGCCTATTTAATATCTCATATTCAATTCTATTTTTTAATTAATCCACACGTAGATCGTTACCAGTTGATTGTTCCAATATTATTTCGAGGTATCGGTATCGGTATTTCTTACATTGGGATCTCTACTTACGGGGCAAAAGGTTTTTCTAATTTAATGGATGGATTAGGTGGCGTTTTTTGGTTAATTTTGGTGAGATCTTTAGTTGGACCTTTATTTTTTGGTACTTTTTACAATAACGTATTAAATAATAAAGTGGCTGATTATATGAATCGGTTGAGTTCAAAAGTGGATTTTACTAATCCGGAAGTTAATCAAGCCTACCAAACGGTTTATCAAACAGCAGTTGCAAAGGGTATGGATCAAATGGTTGCGAATCAAATGGCTATTCAAAATCTCTATGTAAGTTTGAAAACTGAAGCAACAATGTTGGCCTTACAGTATGTTTTTGGTGGAGTAATTATTGCAGGTATATTTTTAATTGCATTTACTCTACTTGTAAAAGCGCCACATTTAAATCGTAGAAAGGCTGTAAAATGGAGAAGAATTTGGAGAGGAGAAGACTTGGTTTTAGTACCTAAAAATAAAACAATATGAAAGAAAAACAAGGCAGAAGAAGAACGTTTTCAGAGATTTTTGAAAGTGCTAGTATTGCTGGATCATCTTATCGAATTATTATTCGTCGTCGATTTAAAGAAATTGGTATTGATTTGACAGTAGAGATGCTTCAGGTTTTGGATCAATTATGGGAAGTGAATAATCAAAATCAACAAAGTTTAGCAAACAATTTATATAAAGATAAAGTAAGTATTACTAGCCTTATTGATAATCTGACAAAAAGAGGTTTTGTACAACGTGTTGAGAGCCAGGTAGACAAACGGGCAAAGCTCATACGTTTGACTCCTTATGGAGAAGAAATGGAAGCACAGATTAAAGGTGTTTTGGAAACTATTCGATCTCAGGTGATTGAAGGGATTTCAGAAGGGCAAATGAAACAAGTTGTGTTGTATTATGAAAAGTTAAATGCCAATATAGTAGCTATTCTAGAACAAAAAAATGATAAAGATGAATAATAAAAAATTTGGGAATACTGACTTGATTGTATCTCCGATTTCATTTGGGGGAAACGTGTTTGGATGGACTTTAGATGAAAAAGAGTCTTTCCGAATGCTAGATGAGTTGTTAGATAATGGTATAAATTT
>JASLHB010000042.1 GCA_030149965.1 Wohlfahrtiimonas sp.
CGAATCTTATTTAGCGGACCCACATTCTGTATCAGAAGAGTGGGTGTCTTTTTTTAAAGACTTTAAAAATGATGAAACAATCAACGTATCTCATTCAGCTGTTAAGAAGTCTTTTGAAGAATTGGCAAAAATTAAAAATAATTCAGCTGCACAGTACACTATTGATCCTGTAGCATCTGAAAAGCAAGCCGCTGTTCTTCGTTTGATTGAAGCTTATCGTATTCGTGGTCATCAAGCTGCACATTTATGCCCAGTACAAATTAGAGAGCGCCAAATCATTCCTGAATTGTCACCAGAATTTCATGGTTTGAGCATGAATGATCTGGAAACAGAGTTTAACTCTGGCACATTGACTAATGTTGCACAGATGAAATTGAAAGACATCATTGCGATCCTCAATAGAATATATACACAATCTATTGGCGCTGAATACATGCATATAACAAAAACAGAAGAGCGCACATGGATTCAGAATCAATTAGAAAGCGTTAAAACAAATATTAAATATTCTAAAGAGCAAAAAGTTGAAACTTTAAAAGAGTTAATTTCTGCTGAGGGTTTAGAACGTTATTTACATACACGTTATGTTGGTCAAAAACGCTTCTCTTTAGAAGGTAGTGATGCATTGATCCCAATGATGCATGAATTAATCGATCAATCGAGTGAAGAAGGTGCTGAAGAAATTATCATCGGTATGGCTCACCGTGGTCGTTTGAACATGCTTGTGAATATTTTAGGTAAAGCGCCAAAAGATTTGTTTGATGAATTCGAAGGTAAGCGCACAGTAGAACGTGGTAATGGTGACGTTAAATACCACATGGGCTTCTCTTCAAGTATTCAAACTAAACATGGTGATTTACATTTAGCATTGATGTTTAACCCATCACATTTGGAAATTGTTAATCCAGTAACAGAAGGTTCGGTTCGTGCACGTTTAGAGCGCCGTGCTGTAAACTTATCTCCATTACCATTCAATACGGTTTTACCTGTATTAATTCATGGTGATGCTGCATTTGCTGGCCAAGGCGTTGTGATGGAAACATTACAGTTGTCTGAAGTTCGCGGTTACCGTTGTGGTGGTACAGTTCACATTATCGTGAATAACCAAATTGGTTTCACAACTTCGAATCCATTAGACGTTCGTTCATCTGCGTACAGTTCAGATGTTGCTAAATTAATTCAAGCACCAATTTTCCATGTGAATGGTGATGATCCTGAAGCAGTTAAATTCATCGCTGAATTAGCTATCAACTATCGTCAGACTTTTAACAAAGATGTGGTGATTGACTTAGTTTCTTATCGTCGTTTAGGTCATAACGAAGCGGATGAGCCAAGTGCAACACACCCAATGATGTACAAGAAAAACAAAGCACACAAAAAACCGGCAGCAGTTTATGCCGACCGTTTAGTGGCTGAAGGTGTTATTACTGATGCTGAATACAAAGCGATGACTAAAGCTTATAAAGAGCGTTTAGAAGAAGGTAAATCAGTTGGTTACCCAACAATTCCCGCGATTAATGATACTTATACAAAACGTTGGGCTAAATACTTAAAAGATTCACCAAAATTTGGTACAGATAAGCAAAAAGAAACAAAAACATCAGTCTCAGCAAATGAAATTAAATCATTGGCAGAGCAAATGAGTGTGTTGCCACAAGGATTTACATTGCATCCTCGTGTACAAAAAATCTATGAAGATCGTATTAAAATGGCTTCAGGTGCACAGCCAATAGATTGGGGCTTTGCAGAAAACATGGCTTATGCAACATTAGTGAATGAAGGTCATGGCGTTCGTATTTCAGGTCAGGATTCTGGTCGTGGTACATTCTTCCATCGTCATGCTGTGCTCCATAACCAAGTAGATGGTTCAAGCTATATTCCAATACAACATCTAGAAAAAGGTGCTCGTTTTACAGTTATCGACTCAATTTTATCTGAAGCTGCAGTAATGGGCTTTGAATATGGTTATGCGGCAACTGAGCCAGATTCATTAGTGATTTGGGAAGGCCAATTTGGTGACTTCGCAAACGGCGCACAAGTTGTAATTGATCAGTTTATCTCTGCTGGTGAAACGAAATGGATGCGTTTATGTGGTTTAGTATTGTTATTGCCACATGGTTATGAAGGTCAAGGTCCTGAGCATTCATCTGCACGCCCTGAACGTTTCTTACAAATGTGTGCTGAAAACAATATGTCTGTGGTTGTACCAACAACACCAGCGCAAACATTCCATTTGTTCCGTCGTCAGATTTTACAAGAATATCGTAAACCATTAGTGTGTTTCTCACCGAAGAGCTTATTGCGTCATAAATTAGCAGTGAATACTTTGGAAGATTTAACACATGGCGAATTCCAACCAATGATTCCTGAAGTGAAAGAGCTTGAGAATAAAAAGGTTGAAACATTAGTGGTATCTGTTGGTAAAATTTACTACGATTTATATGAAATGCGTGAAGCACAAAGTTTAAATAATTTTGCTTTAGTGCGTTTAGAAGAGATTTATCCATTCCCAGCAGCTAAATTAGCTGAAATTGTGGCAACTTATCCTAATGTTAAAGACATTGTATTTGTTCAGGATGAGCCAATCAATCAAGGTTATGCTTTCTTTGTTCGTGATTATCTCGATATCTACAAATCTAAGAAAGTATCAGTTCGTTATGTAGCGAGAGAGGCAAGTGCATCTCCAGCAGTTGGTTACAATAGCATTCATGTTGAACAGCAAAACCAATTGTTACAGCAAGTATTTAATATTGATTTATAAAGAACCACCAAAATTTTTAAGGAGAATCTCATGAGTATTGAAATTAAAGTTCCGGTATTACCAGAATCAGTAGCAGACGCATTATTGGCTGTATGGCACGTTAAAGAAGGCGATTTCGTTAACGAAGGTGACAACCTTGTTGATTTAGAAACTGACAAAGTAATGTTGGAAGTTCCTGCAACTATGAGCGGAACAATTCAATCTATCAAAATTCCTGAAGGTACAAACGTAACTGCAGGCGAAATCTTAGCTGTTTTGGTTGAAGGCGAAGCTGCGCCAGCTGTTAAAGAAGAAGCACCAGTTGCTGAAGTGTCTGAAGATGCTCACAAATTATCTCCAGCTGTAAAAGTATTGGTTGAAGAAAATAAATTGGATGTATCTGTAATTCCTGCAACAGGTAAAGATGGCCGTCATACTAAAGAAGATATCTTGAAATTCTTAGAAAATGGCAAATCAGCACCTAAGGCAGCTGCACCTGCGGCGGCAAAAGCTGCTCCAGCCGCTGCACCATTGAATATTCCAATGGGCAACCGTACAGAACAACGCGTTCCTATGACTCGTTTACGTGCAACAATCGCTGATCGTTTATTAGAAGCTAAAAACAGTACAGCAATGTTGACAACTTTCAACGAAGTTAACATGGCAAACGTAATCGAATTGCGTAAGAAGCACAAAGACGAATTTGAAAAACGTCATGGCATTAAATTGGGCTTCATGTCTTTCTTCGTAAAAGCAGCTGTTGAAGCATTGAAAAAATATCCAGCAGTTAATGCATCTATCGATGGTAATGACATGATTTATCATGGTTACTTTGATATCGGTGTTGCAGTATCGTCTCCACGTGGTTTAGTTGTGCCTGTAATCCGTGATGCTGATCAAAAATCTTTGGCTGAAATCGAAAAAACAATCATGGATTTCGCAATCCGTGCGAAAGAAGGCAAGTTAGGTTTAGAAGATATGACAGGTGGTACATTCACTGTAACTAACGGTGGTGTATTCGGTTCTATGATGTCTACTCCAATCATCAATCCGCCACAAAGCGGTATCTTGGGCATGCATAAAACTTATGATCGTCCAATCGCTGAAAATGGTCAGGTTGTAATCGCACCTATGATGTACTTAGCACATTCTTATGATCACAGAATCATCGATGGTAAAGAAGCTGTTGGTTTCTTAGTTGCAATTAAAGATGCGATCGAAGATCCAACTCGTTTATTGTTAGACATCTAATTGAAACAATCTTCTTAAACTATAATCACGTTGTTGATTATGAATGATTAAAGCCTCGTTGATAAAACGGGGCTAGTAATCAATCTATAAGGAAATCATCATGGCAAAAAAATATGACGTCATTGTAATTGGCGGTGGTCCAGCAGGTTATGTTGCAGCAATTCGCGCAGCTCAATTAGGCTTGAAAACAGCTTGTGTTGAAAAATGGTTATCACCAGAAGGCGCGCCTTCATTGGGTGGAACATGCTTGAATGTTGGTTGTATTCCTTCGAAAGCATTGTTGGAGTCATCTCATCACTTTGCTTATGCAAAAGAAGGCTTTAGCCAGCACGGTATTAAAGTTGGCGGCGTTGGTATTGATGTTGCACAAATGATCAATCGTAAAGATGAAATCGTTAAGCAATTAACTGGCGGGATCGCGCAATTATTCAAGGCAAATAAGATTGATTGGTTACAAGGCGAAGGTACTTTGTTCCCTGAGCGCGTTGTAAAAGTTAAAGATCATGATGGTAAAGTTGAAGAATACCAAGCAGATAACGTAATTTTAGCATCAGGTTCTACGCCAATTGATATCGGTGCTGCACCATTAGATGGCAAGCGCATCATTGATTCTGCAGGCGCATTAGCATTGACTGAAGTGCCTAAACGTTTAGGCGTGATCGGTGGTGGTGTTATTGGTTTGGAAATGGCAAGTGTTTGGTCACGTTTAGGTGCTGAAGTTGTTATTTTTGAAGCAATGGATTCATTCTTAGCGGGCGCTGATACTGCAATCGCACGTGATGCATTGCGTAGCTTTACTAAACAAGGTTTGGATGTGCGTTTAGGCGCACGTGTATTGTCTACAACAACATCTAAGAAAGATGTGAAAGTGACATATTCAAACACTGAAGGCGAGCACAATGAAACATTTGATTACTTGTTAGTTGCTGTTGGTCGTGCGCCATATACAGCTAACTTGGTAGATCCAAGTGTTGATTTAGTCATGGATGGTAGTCGCGTTCACGTTGATGGTAACTGTTTAACAAGTATTCCTGGTGTTTGGGCGATCGGTGACTTGGTTCGTGGTCCTATGCTTGCACATAAAGGTTCTGAAGAAGGTGTTGCGGTTGCGGATCGTATCGCTGGTAAATATGCATTTGTTGATTATGATTTAGTACCATTTGTTATCTACACAAGCCCTGAGATTGCTTGGGTTGGTAAAACTGAACAAGCTTGTAAACAAGAAGGTTTAGAGATTAAAGTAGGTACATTCCCATTTGCAGCATCAGGTCGTGCACGTGCGATGGATGCAGCTGAAGGTCAAGTGAAAATCATCGCTGATGCGAAATATGATCGTGTTTTAGGTGTTCATATCTTAGGTGCAAATGCTTCTGAATTAATTCATGAAGCTGTGGTTGCAATGAGCTTTGGTTCTTCATCAGAAGATATCGCTCGCATCATGCATGCTCACCCAACATTGGCTGAATCTGTGAAAGAAGCTGCTTTGGCAGTGCATAAAGAAGCAATTCACATGGTGAACAAAAAGTAATTTAATTTCATTAAATTTTAATCAATGGAAAGCCTGCTAATCATTACATTGGCAGGCTTTTTTATTTGCGTTTTTTCTAATGGTTCAATTGGTAGCTAATCCCACTGAATCGCTCAGTTTTGCGTTCAATGGTTTGGCGAATATTGTATGGCGTGCCAATGATTGTGAGATTCTTTTTAGCTCGTGTAATTCCTGTATAAAGTAGCTCTTTAGTTAGAATTTTGCTAGAAAAATCAGGTAATACAATAATGACATGATCAAATTCACTGCCTTGTGATTTATGAATCGTCATGGCAAAAGCTGTTTCATATTGTGGTAAAAGCTGCACAGCAATTTTACGTAATTCGCCATTGTCACTTTCAAAATAAGCAATTAAGCGATTATCTTCTCGCACAATAATACCAACATCACCATTGAAGATTTGATTCACATAATCATTTTGCTGAATCATAATGGCTTGACCATGATAAAGTTGGCGATCATCTTCAGGCTTAAAGAGTTGCGTGCTGATGTATTCATTGATGAATTTCGTGCCAAAGTCTGAAATATTCGTGGCGCATAGAATTCTCACTTGATGCAATGCTTTGAATAGCTCTTCAGATGAAGTTTCAGTTTTGCACAGCTCAATATAAGGTTTCAATAAATCATTAATAGGCTGTAACCAATCTTCATCACGAGAATTAATGAAGGTTAATTCTTCAGGATGTTTTTCAATGGTTGGTAAAAATGCACGGTATTTTTGCGCATTTACTGTTTGGGATAATTGCCCGATTCCTGAATCTCTTGAGAAGCGATGGCTTTCTGTCAATAATGTTACATTATTCAATGGCACATTTTTGGGAGGAAAAACTTCTGTTAGTGATTGATCAATGATGGATTCTAACAGAGATAATCGAGATTGATCGTAACCAATGTTTTGGCAGATTTCCCCCATGATCGCCCCAGCTTCTACAGATGCTAATTGGTCCTTATCGCCCAAAATAATCACGCGAATATTTTGTGGTAAAGCTTGAATTAATAAATTGAAGATATACAAATCAATCATAGATGCCTCATCTATGATGATTAAATCTGTTGGCAATGGATGATATGAATGGAATCTTGGTTTAATTTGGTTAGGATTAAAACTCAACAGACGATGCAAAGTTGTACTGTGATTAGGAATTTTATCCAATAATGAGGTTAATTCAGGATGTGATATTTTGAATTGGCTCTTTTGTTTTTCAATCGATTCACTCAAACGAGCAGCAGCTTTACCTGTTGGCGCAGCTAAAGAGATATGCAAATCAGGATGTTCATTCAATAACAATAATAAAACTTTAATGACAGTCGTTGTTTTTCCTGTGCCAGGTCCGCCAGAAATAATAGAAATAGGTGATAACAAAGCATTGGCAGCGGCTAATTTCTGTTTATTTAAAATTGCCTCTTTAGGAAAAAGTTCATGTAGCAGGGCGATTGTTTTTTCTGAAGGCTGATCAATCGTGCTTTCTTGATTGGCTTTAAGGAACTCCACAATGATCTTTTCATAATTCAAATTTTTTGTGAGATAAATGCCAGCTTCAGTGACGCTGATGGGGAAGTTATCTTTGTCTTGAATCTCATCCAAAACTTTATCCCAATCTGTTTGGCTATTAATATCAGCCAATGTTTTTAAAGTATTGCTGCACTCAATGGCTTTCTCGTAATTAATATCAGAAATCCACTCATTGGATTGATACAAGAAACTCCGCGGAATCATCGTATGTTTCATGCCATAAGCATGGCTAGTTAATAGTGCGATCAATTGATGTTGAGGATTATCGGGTGCAGCAACTTTTGCAAAATGGTAATCAATGCTATTGAAAAAGCCTGATTGCTTTGCGTAATTCAATAACTTACTCATGATCTGCTCCCATTAATTGATCCAAGGCGATGATATCTTCTTTCTTAGGCTTTCTAAAGTAAATGCCATGCTTGCCTGAATGGCTCATTCCGCGCACAAATAGATAGAAAACTCCACCAAAATGCTCATCATAATTAAAGTTTGGCATTCTAAATTTGAGATAACGCATCAAAGCCACGGAATAAATGAGATATTGCACATCATAATAAGCATCTAACATTGCTTGGTGAACATTATTTTCATTATAGTCTTCAGGTGAATCACCTAAATAGTTGGTTTTGTAATCGACGATGTAGAATTTACCATTGTGCACAAAGATTAAGTCAATGAACCCTTTCATCATGCCTTGCAATGTAAAGAAATTTAGTTGAGGTAAAGTTTCTGCATTGCGATAAGAGTGTAAATATTGATTGAATTTTGGCGCTGTGAATGGCTTTTTCACAGGAAATAAAAACTCTAACTCATGCAAAGCATTGGTTTGCAGAGATTCCGCAAATGTTAATTTGGGAAGTAATTCATTTTGAAAGATATCCTTCAGCCAATTTAAAACAACATCTACCCAAATCTCTAGATTATTGCTCACTTCTTCAGAGAAGAATGCTCTGCTTAAAACATTAGTGAGATATTCTTTATTGAGTAAATCTTGTGGTTTATGTTTTTCAAACAGCTCATGCATGAATGTACCTGTATGAGCACCTTTTGGAAATGTGAAAATAGAAGGGATTGGTTCGGAGGTTGTTTCAACAAGCACTTCTTCTATATTACTTTCATCTTGGTTTTCTTGAACGAAGTAAGAATGTGGCGCATCTTTGGTTAACTGCGTAAAGCTTGAGATATTCCATGCGCGGTTAATTTTTCCAGTGAATGTTGCTGCACTGAGTTCATCATCGCGTTCAATTTTAGCCTTATACTCAACTTGTTCTTGAGCATTCATTGGCAAGATTTGCACGTGCTGTAACTTTTTCAAACGCTCTAAAGAGAATGGTGCATTCTTTTCTGTGTTGAATAATGTGGAGAAAATCACTTTATCATTGATAGGTGTTTTACTATTGCCCGATAAAAAGTTTTCAGAAAGTGCAAATTCACAATAATATTTAGCACGGGTTAAGGCAACATAAAGTAAGCGGGAATTTTCAGATTGTTCGCTATTCAATGAGAGTAATTCTTGTTCTTCATTTTTATCATAATCTAAAGTTTTTCGCCCATCTTTATCAATAATAAATGGTGGTTTATTGGCTTTTGCCTCGAAATTAGAAGGAATGAATGTGATTGGGAACTCCAAACCTTTAGAGCCATGAATGGTCATGATAGTAATGACATTCATTTCACTTTCTAGTCGTAAGCTATTACTTCCGCCGCCTAATTCATCTTCTGAATCATCAGGTGAATTAATTTGTTGTGTAAACCATTCTAATAATGCTTCTTTGGTTGGTGCTAATAAACTTTGCGCTTGTAGTAATTCACAGAGATGACGTAGATCCGTCATGATGCGATCAAATTCATTATGATTTCTAAAACGATGGATTCTATTATGACGATGTAGAAATTGATCCATCATTGGAATGATGCCAACTTTATCCCAATCTTGTAAGCATTGTTCGCGCTCTATTAGAAAATCTTCATATTGCTGATGGTCTTCTAGTAAATGATGAAGTTCATTTAAAGAGAGTTGATAGAGAAGGGAAGCGAAGGATTGCTTCATTAATTCTTGATTGCGAGTTTCTAATAGGCTTGTTAGTAATAAATGTATTAAGTCAGCTGCTTTACTTTTGAAAACTTTATTTTTATCCGATAAATAAACAGCAGGTAATTTTGCATTTCGTAAAGCTTTTAGTAAAGTTCCCGCATCGCCTTTACCACGTACTAAGATTGTTATATCTTGATTTACGATCGCGCGAGATTCATTATTCTGATGAATTTTACCATTCATTAATAATTGTTGAATACGTTTTGTGATGTATTCAGCCGATGATTTTTGAAAGCTGCCTTTATTGTTATCGCCTTCTAAATATGCAATGCCGATGCCTTTTTGTTGAATATCATCTATGGTTAAATAGTTGAGCGCTGATTTTTCTGGCGTTGCCACTGGCTGAAAGGGAATATCTTCTGCTAAGAATGGATTGCTGTTTTGTTCAAATAGTTCGTTTACACCTTTAACAACAGCTGAGCTAGAACGATAGTTTGTACCCAAAGAATATTGATGTTCCGCAGAATGTTTCGCGTTGAGATAAGTATTAACATCAGCGCCACGGAATTTATAGATAGATTGCTTAGGATCGCCAATCATCAATAATGTACTATCTTTTGTATTGCCAAAAAGCTGAGAGAAGATTTTATATTGAATATTATCGGTATCTTGGAATTCATCGATCATGGCAATTTTATAACGGCCTCGAATTTTCTCTAATTGTTCTGGCGTTGCATTGGTAATGAGCTTTTCTGTTTCATTGATCAAGTCATCAAAAAAGAGCAGATTATTTTTTTGTTTCAAGGATAAAAATATTCTGTGGAATTGCTGTGTTGCAAATGCCCAAAAGATTGCTTGGATTTGATTTTGATCCAATTCACCATCATCGCCTTGGCAGTTAAAAATAGCAGTTTCTAATTCTTCAATCGATTGAGGCGCATCGAATGATTCTGCAACTTTGAAAAAAGGGGCGATTGTACTTTGTATATAAGTCGGATTTTTATAAATAGGATACGCAATGGGTGTTAATCGATCTGAAAAGTAATAGCAAACTTCGCGCCAGAATTGTTTAACGGTTTCTGTTCGTAGATCATAATCAGATGTAGATAATTGGAAATCAAAAGGTAATTGTGAATCTAAAGGATTTTGACTTAAAAAACGTTGGCAGAAACTGTGAATCGTAAATATATTGGCATCGCTCATTAATCTTTCTGCTTCATGTAATATAGAGCGTGCTTTGATGTATTCATTTTCTGGTATTAATTGAAGGACTTCCTGAATAAATTCATCGTCGCTACTTTCAGTTTTTAAGGCATTTTGCACTTCTAATATACGATCATAAATTCTAATGCGTAATTCAGCAGTGGCAGCTTTCGTATAAGTTACTATTAATATATCGCTTAATTTCAATGGTTCAGGTAGTTTGATCCCTAAAAGATAGCGGATCACTAAAGAAGTAATTGTATATGTTTTGCCTGTGCCCGCGGATGCCTCGATGAGGGTTTTACCAGTAAAAATCGAATGAATGGGGGATATTATTTTCATAGTGGATTGAATGCCATGGTTTTTATAGATCGATTATAAAGCCTAATGGTTATTTCTGTAGCATCTTCTTGAGATATTGGTTTATAATCATAAGATTGAACAGTAAGTGTATTACATTATTAAATAAATTGTAATAACGAGAAAATCAAAAAAAGGTCAGGATAAAACATGAAATTCGTTACAGTAAATATTTTGGGAACGGTAGATCGCG
>JASLHB010000091.1 GCA_030149965.1 Wohlfahrtiimonas sp.
TCTCTTGGTATCAATATAGAGTTAGACGGCGAGTAATCTCTTAAAGCATAGGAACTAATGAACAATGAAAGATTTAATGAATTTATTTAAAAGTTCGGACAATGTTAAGAACTTTGATGCGATTAAAATTGGTTTATCTTCTCCAGAAATGATCCGTTCGTGGTCATTTGGTGAAGTTAAAAAGCCAGAAACGATCAATTACCGTACATTTAGACCTGAACGTGATGGTCTATTCTGTGCTCGTATTTTCGGACCAGTAAAAGATTACGAATGCTTGTGTGGTAAATACAAGCGTTTGAAACACCGCGGTGTTGTGTGTGAAAAATGTGGTGTTGAAGTAACAGTTGCTAAAGTGCGTCGTGAAAGAATGGGTCATATTGACTTAGCTTCTCCAGTTGCGCATATTTGGTACTTGAAATCATTGCCAAGCCGTATCGGTTTGTTATTGGATATGACATTACGTGATATCGAGAAAATCTTATATTTCGAATCATTTGTTGTAACAGATCCAGGTATGACACCGTTAGAACACGGTCAAATCTTAACGGATGAAGAATTCTTAGACATCATCGAAGAGCACGGTGATGAATTTGAAGCAAAAATGGGTGCAGAAGCGATTCTAGACTTATTAAAAGCTTTAGATTTAGAGCAAGAAGTTTCTCGTCTACGTGAAGAATTAGAAGAAACAGGTTCAGAAACGAAATTCAAACGCTTATCTAAGCGTTTGAAGTTGATCGAATCATTCATTCAGTCTGGTAATAAACCAGAGTGGATGATCTTGACTGTATTGCCAGTATTACCACCAGATTTACGTCCATTGGTTGCATTGGATGGTGGTCGTTTTGCTACATCAGATTTGAATGATTTGTATCGTCGCGTTATCAACCGTAACAACCGTTTGAAACGTTTATTAGAATTAAGCGCACCAGACATCATCGTACGTAACGAAAAGCGTATGTTGCAAGAAGCTGTTGACTCATTGTTAGACAATGGCCGTCGCGGTCGTGCAATTACTGGTACTAACAAACGTCCATTGAAATCTTTGGCTGATATGATCAAAGGTAAACAAGGTCGTTTCCGTCAGAACTTGTTGGGTAAACGTGTTGACTATTCAGGCCGTTCTGTAATCGTGGTTGGACCTACATTGCGTTTGCACCAGTGCGGTTTACCGAAGAAAATGGCTTTGGAATTGTTTAAACCATTCATCTTCTCTAAATTGATTTCTCGTGGTATCGCTGTAAAAATTAAAGCAGCTAAGAAATTAGTGGAGAAAGAAGCGCCAGAAGTTTGGGACGTTTTAGAAGAGGTAATCTCTGAACATCCAGTATTATTGAACCGTGCACCAACATTGCATAGATTAGGTATTCAAGCATTTGAACCAATCTTGATTGAAGGTAAAGCGATTCAGTTGCATCCATTAGTATGTACAGCGTTCAACGCCGACTTCGATGGTGACCAGATGGCTGTTCACGTTCCATTATCAATTGAAGCACAGTTAGAAGCACGTGCATTGATGATGTCTTCAAACAATATTTTATCACCTGCAAATGGTGAGCCAATCATCGTTCCTTCTCAGGACGTTGTATTAGGCTTGTACTATATGACTCGTGATCGCGCGCGTGTAAAAGGTGAAGGCATGATCTTCGCTGATTACGCAGAAGTGTTGCGTGCATATCAATCAAAACAAGTAGCGGTACATGCAAGAATTCAAGTGCGTTTACCAATTCACATGTTTGAAGATGCACAAGAAGGTGAAAAAGTCCGTCGTGTAGAAACAACTGTTGGTCGTGTATTGTTATCAGATGTATTGCCTAAAAACTTCCCATTTGCATTGATCGATCGTGCATTAACGAAGAAAGTAATTTCTGGCTTAATCAACCAAGCTTATCGTCGTTTAGGTTTGAAAGATACAGTAATTTTTGCTGACCGTTTAATGTATACAGGTTTCTATTACGCAATGCGCTCAGGTTCTTCAGTTGGTTATCAAGATATGGTAATCCCAGAAGAAAAAGCTGGCATCATTCATGAAGCAGAAGCGGAAGTGAAAGAAGTGCAAGAGCAATACGCACAAGGTTTGGTAACAAACGGTGAGCGTTACAATAAAGTTATCGATATTTGGTCTCGTACAAACGAAGAAGTTGCCAAAGTGATGATGAAAAACTTGAGTAAAGATCGCAATGTTGATGCTAATGGTAATGAAATTTTAGAAGATTCATTCAACTCAATCTTTATGATGGCCGACTCAGGTGCTCGTGGTAGTGCGGCGCAGATTCGTCAGCTAGCTGGTATGCGTGGTTTGATGGCAAAACCAGATGGCTCGATCATCGAAACACCAATCACAGCAAACTTCCGTGAAGGTCTAGATGTTCTTCAGTACTTCGTATCAACGCATGGTGCTCGTAAAGGTTTGGCGGACACAGCATTGAAAACAGCTAACTCAGGTTACTTGACTCGTCGTTTAGTTGACGTTGCACAAGATCTAGTTGTTGTGACAGATGATTGTGGTACAACAGATGGTTTGTTAATGACACCAACTGTTGAAGGCGGTGACGTTATTGAACGCTTGAGTGAACGTGTATTAGGTTTGGTAACAGCGCAAGACGTTTATATTCCAGGTTCTGATGAAGTATTGTTCCCAGCAGGCACATTGATTGATGAAGCATTGGCTGAAGTATTGGATGAGAAAGGTGTGGATGAGATGATCGTTCGCTCTGCTATCACATGTGATAACTTATTCGGTTTATGTGCTAAATGTTATGGTCGTGACTTGGGTCGTGGTCATTTGGTTAACCCAGGTGAGTCAGTGGGTGTTATCGCTGCTCAGTCAATCGGTGAACCAGGTACACAGTTAACGATGCGTACGTTCCATATCGGTGGTACAGCATCACGAGCTGCTGCAGTTTCAAGTGTACAAGTTAAAACAAAAGGTTTGTTGAAACTTGTTAAGATGAAAACTGTTAAGAATAAAGATAACCAATTGGTATCTACATCACGTTCTGGTGAAATCATCATCACGGATGAATATGGTCGTAACCGTGAGCGCTATAAAGTGCCTTATGGTGCAACATTAGCAGTTCATGAAGGCGAAGAAGTTAATGTTGGTGACGTGGTTGCAACTTGGGATCCACATACATATCCAGTAGTTGTAGAAGCAACAGGTTTTGTGAAGTTTGAAGACTTTGATGAAGGCATCAACGTTCAGAAACAAACAGATGAAATCACTGGCTTAACTCACTTGAGCGTATTGGATTCTAAATCACGTGGTGCGGGTAAAGATAAGCGTCCAGCAATTCATGTTGTTGATGCGAATGGTGATGCATTGAACCTACCAGGTACTGATATTGCTGCAATTTATACATTGCCAGTAGGTGCGATTGTATCTTTATCTGATAATGCTGCAGTTTCTGTGGGTGACGTATTAGCACGTATTCCACAAGAATCATCAAAAACTCGTGATATCACGGGTGGTTTGCCACGCGTTGCTGACTTATTTGAAGCTCGTCGTCCGAAAGAAGCAGCTATCTTGGCTGAAATTTCAGGAGTTGTTAGCTTTGGTAAGGAAACTAAAGGTAAGCAACGTTTGGTATTGACAGATCGTGAAGGTAATATTTACGAAGAATTGATTCCAAAATGGCGCACAATCAACGTATTCGAAGGTGAAAGCGTTGAGAAGGGTGAAATCATCGTTGATGGTGAATTAAGCTCACATGACATCTTACGTTTGTTGGGTGTTAAAGAGTTGGCTGCTTACTTGGTGAAAGAAATTCAAGACGTTTATCGTTTACAAGGTGTAAAAATCTCTGATAAGCATATTGAAGTGATCATTCGCCAGATGTTACGTAAAGTTGAAATCGTTGATGCGAATGATTCTGAATACATCAAAGGTGAGCAAGTTGAGAAAACTCAAATGTTGCGTGAAAATGCACGTTTGGTTAAAGAAGGTAAATTGCCTGCAACGTATGAACCAATTTTATTGGGTATTACAAAAGCATCATTGGCAACAGAAAGCTTCATCTCAGCTGCATCGTTCCAAGAAACAACACGCGTAT
This sequence comes from Wohlfahrtiimonas sp., assembly GCA_030149965.1. Classification (GTDB taxonomy): domain Bacteria; phylum Pseudomonadota; class Gammaproteobacteria; order Cardiobacteriales; family Wohlfahrtiimonadaceae; genus Wohlfahrtiimonas. The sequence goes on from JASLHB010000091.1 coordinate 4,050, forward strand.
TAACAGAAGCTTCTGTTCGTGGTTTACGTGATGAGTTACGTGGTTTGAAAGAGAACGTAATTGTAGGTAGATTAATCCCTGCAGGTACTGGCTTGGCTTACCATGATGAACGCCGTAAAGAAAGAGAAGAAGAACACGAAGGTACAGAATTATTCATCAGTGCTGAGTAATTCTAAAATGTAAATATAATTATAAAAGCATCTATTCTTAGATGCTTTTATTGTTTATGAGGAAAATAGGATGTCAAATAAACGCGAATTTGAACGTATGATGTGGGCAAGACGCTTTGCATTACAAGGTTTATACGAATGGCAGATTGCACAAAGCCAAGTGGAAGAAATCGAACGTCATCTTGCTGAGAACCCAGATTTTGTGAAAGCAAATAGAGAGTCTTTTTCTAATATGTTACGCGGATCAATCCGTGGACAAGTAGAAGCAAATGAATTGATCGCACCATTATTGGATCGTCCAGTTGAGCAATTAGATGTTGTTGAGAGAGCTGTATTATGGTTAGGCTGTTATGAGTTATCAACTCATCCTGAAACACCATATAAAGTGATCATCAATGAATCTGTAAATTTAGCAAAGAAATTTGGTGGTGATCAAAGCTATAAATTTATTAATGGTGTCCTTGATAAGGTTGCTAAGAAGGTTAGAATAGATTATCAATAGTCATTAATCATTTGAGAATAATATAATGGACATCTCTCCTTTTCTCCGCTTTATGGTAGAAAAAAATGGTTCGGATTTATTTGTCTATCCGAATGCACCGATTTGTATTAAATTAAGTGGGACTGTGCATCCATTAAGCCGTGAAACGTTATCAGCAGATATTGTTCAAAGTGCAATTTTTAATTTATTGACAGAATCTCAGGCAGAAGAATTTAATCGTGAACTTGAGTTAAACTTTGCGATTAAATTAGATGATGGCGCTCGTTTTAGAGTGAATATCTTCAAACAACGTAATGAATACGGTATGGTTATTCGTTATGTTAAAGCGAATATTCCTCGCATGGAAGATTTGCGTGTTCCTGAGATTTTTAAAGAAATCATTATGGAGAAACGTGGTTTAATCTTGGTTGTAGGTTCGACAGGTAGTGGTAAATCTACAAGTCTAGCATCTATGATTGATTACCGCGCAACACATACAGCTGGGCATATTCTGACGGTAGAAGATCCAATTGAGTTTGTTTATGAACATAAGCGCTCAATTATTGGACAGCGTGAAGTAGGGTTGGATACGCACAGTTATGAAAGAGCTTTGGAATCTGCAATGCGCGAAGCACCAGATGTGATTTTAGTTGGGGAAGTTCGTAGTACTGATATTATGAAAGCGGTGATTAACTTTTCTATCACTGGGCATTTATGTTTAACTACATTGCATGCAAACAATGCAATCGGTGCTTTAGATCGAATAGTTAATTTCTTTCCTGAATCAGCGCGTGCCCAGTTATTGGTGGATTTGTCATTGAATATTAAAGCCATTGTTTCGCAGCGTTTAGTTAAAGGCGTTGATGGAAAATTAGTGCCTGCTGTTGAGGTAATGTTGAATACTCCATATATTCAAGAATTGATTATGAAAGGTAAGCTAGATACTATTCCTGATGCAATGGAAAATGGTGGCACAACCGGTATGCGCACATTTGATCAGGCATTATATGAAATGTATGTGCAAGGCATTATTTCTGCAGAAGAAGCGATTGCCAATGCTGATTCTAAAAACAACGTTTCCTTGCGTATTCGTATGGGGGATGTTCGCGGTGTTTCTCGTGAAGATTTAACTGGTGAAGCTAAATTTAAATTGAAACAATATTAATTGTTTTAGTGATGCTAACAAAGCACTGATAGCACGTTTATTGGTGCTTTTTTATTGGGAAAATTTATGGATTACGAACGTCGTTTTTCAGGTTTAAATCGTTTATATCAAAAAGAAGCCACTGAAATATTGCGGTCTGCACATGTCATTATTGCAGGTGTTGGTGGAGTTGGTTCTTGGTGCGTGGAAGCTCTGGCTCGTTCAGGCATCGGATCTTTAACATTGATTGATCTGGATGTCGTAGCAGAAAGTAATATTAATCGTCAATTGCCTGCATTATCTTCGACTTTAGGCGAATCTAAAATTGAAGTGATGGCAAAGCGTATTCAAGAAATTAATGAAGATTGCCAAGTCACATTGATTGATGATTTTCTGACTGAAGAAAATTTAGATGATTTGTTGAGTCACTTTGACCATAAAAATAGTTGGATTGTGGATGCGATTGATAATGTTCGTGTGAAAGCAGCATTGATTGCTTGGGCAAAACGTCATAAATTTAAAATCATTGTGAGTGGTGCGGCAGGTGGAAAGATTGATCCTCAATCATTTAAGTTAGATGATTTATCTAAAACTTATCATGATCCGTTATGTGCTAGTTTAAAAGCGACATTGAAGAAAAAATATAACTTAGGTAAAGATGGTGCAAAGTTAAATGTACCCACAGTTTTTTCCACAGAAAACATGCAAGGTTCACATAAAGGGAAGGGCGGTTTGAACTGTGCAGGTTATGGCTCGATTGTGACAATGACTGCAACAATGGGCATGATGATGGCAGGCTATGTTGTGAATAAAATTGTGGATAAGTAAGTGGATAAAGATTTTGAGCAATAAAAAAACCTGATTTTAAAATCAGGTTTTTGTTTGAATCTTATTAATATTAAGTAATGAATTATTGATTACTTAGATTGTTCCAATAAATCTGTATAAGCAGCAGAGAAGCCTTTTAATGGAACTTGTGATTTGATGTGTAATTCACTGTTCTTTGGTGCATTAGAATCAAAAGTGAAGTTAACAAATAAGTTGTTACCTTTTTGGAATTGATCTAATAATTTCCCTTTAGTATCTACATCCATTGGTAATGCTGCGATACAACCAAAGTTTGTACAACGTTCAAAATTGATTTGCGCAATATCAGTATCGATATCTTTTGCTTTACCAGCGTCGTCTGTACCTTTTACAGTGATGTAAATTTTACCTTTATCGTCATTGTTATTTAAACGAATTTGTAAACCTTCGCTTAACTGAACATCTAATGGTGCTGCAAAAACCATTACAGGACTTTTATCAAATAAAGTAATAGAAGTTCTTAAAATAGGAACATGACGTTGTTCTTCTTTTTTCTTACCTTTATCTGCAGGTGCAACCATTGTTGTTTGTTGGAACATTTGGCACTCTTTTTTATTATTAGGTGCAGAAAAACATTCAACTGTCCAATCTTGGTGTTTCTTTTTATATATTGAATCGTTTGCTTGTTGAGCATTTGCTCCAGCTAACAATGCAGATGAAACTAATGTTGCAACCATTACTTTTTTAAACATAATATCCTCATTAAAATGAAGTTAAAAACAGTTAATTGTTGGATTATTCTACGCGTATTTGTTGTTAAATCAAGGTAAATCCTTTGTATTCAAGAAGTTTTCTGCTGTTGTGGTCTTACAAGTTGAGGGTAATTTTTGTATAATAACGGCTCCTTAAAATACGAAAGAAAGTGAGTGAAAAATGTGTGAGCGCGAAAAGTTCTTAGGCAATCTTTACGTCATTTCATCACCTTCAGGTGGTGGGAAAACGACACTGGTCAGCCAATTACTTGAATGTACACCAGACATTAGCCGAGTGGTAACACACACGACACGACCACCAAGACCGAATGAGAAAAATGGTGTGCATTACCATTTTGTGGCAGCAGATGACTTTGTGGCGTTGAAAGAAGACGGCGGCTTTGTTGAAACTGCACAAGTATTTAATTTCCATTATGGTACTTCATGGAAAGAAGTGAAGTCTAAATTAAGACATGGCATGGATGTAATTTTGGTTATTGATTGGCAGGGAGCTGAACAAGTTCGCATTAGCCATCCTGAAGCCATTACTATTTTTATTTTACCACCATCATTAGAAACATTGCGTGCACGATTATTTGCGCGCAATGAAGATAGCGTTGCTGTTGTAGAAAATAGAATGAGAGATGCGAGCAATCAAATCATGCACTATAAAGATTTTGATTATTTAGTAGTGAATGATGACTTTGATATTGCATTAGCAAATCTACGTTCTATCATCATGGCAGAACGATTAAAGGCGGATCACCAAAAGGTTCGTCATCAATTATTGATCTCGTCGTTATTGCAATCGTAAGATTTCAATACACTAAACCAATATTTTAGTTATTATTAATACAGATACTGTAAGAATTTAGGAGTTTTATTTATGGCACGTGTAACCGTAGAAGATTGTTTAGATAAAGTTGATAACCGTTTCCAATTAGTATTATTGGCTTCTCGTCGTGCTCATCAATTGGCATTGGGTGCAGATACAAAATTGACACCAAATGGTGAAAAAGTCACTGTAATGGCATTGCGTGAAATCGCAGAAGAGTTGATTACAATTGATGAAATTAAAAAGTTGGTTGTGAAACCAAAACCAGTGATTGTTGAAAGCTTTAAGCCAGAAACAGCATTTGAATTTTAATTAGCATATTGGATCTCACTATGGAACCAATCAAGCTCCCTGAAGAAATGGAACTCTGGAACGAAGCATTTTTTGCGAAAGTTGCAGAGTTAGAATCCCGTGTCAGTCGTTATATGTCCAAAGCCGAAACATCTAAGGTTCGGGAGGCATGTATTTTTGGAGCTTGGGCTCATCAAGGACAATCTCGTAGTTCTGGTGAGCCGTATATTTTCCATCCACTAGAAGTTGCGTTGATTTTAACGTTGGTTCAATTGGATATTCATTCCATTGTGGGCGCTGTGTTACATGATGTGATTGAAGATACTGATATTTCCTTTGATGAAATTGCTGGGAAATTTGGTAAAGAAACGGCAGAAATCGTTGATGGTGTGAGCAAGTTAACGAAGATTCGTTTCAGTTCTAAGTTAGAAGCGAAAGCTGAAAACTTTAGAAAGATGATTTTAGCGATGACGAAAGATCTTCGCGTAATTATGGTGAAATTAGCAGATAGATTACATAATATGCGTACTTTAGGGGCACTCGCACCTTATAAAAAACGTCGCATTGCTAAAGACACATTAGATATTTATACACCAATTGCAGCACGTTTAGGTATGTTTGCATTGCAGATGGAGTTGGAAAATCTCTGCTTTGAGAATATTTATCCAATGCGTTCTCGTATATTGAGAGAGTTCGTTAATAAGAAACGTTTTTCTCAAGGACCAACAGTTCAAGCAATTCGTGAATCAATTCAAGAAAAATTGGATGTTGTTGGGATTTCTGCGCGAATTTCTATTCGAGAAAAGCATGGATGGAGTTTGTATAAGAAACTTCAAAAACGTGGTTCATTGAGCCAGCTATCAGATATATTCTCGATTAGGGTAATTGTTAATAGTGTTGATGAATGTTATCGAGTTTTAGGCATTGTTCATAGTTTGAATAAACCTATTATTGGTCGTTTTAAAGATTTTATTGCCATTCCGAAAGTGAATGGCTATCAAAGTTTGCATACAGTTGTATTTGGCGCAAATATGTTGCCAGTTGAAGTGCAAATTCGTACAAAAGAGATGCATATTATTGCTGAAGCTGGTGCCGCTGCCCATTGGCGTTATGGCGAAGCTTATCGTGAACAAAACTATACTAAGAATAAAACCCGTGAATGGCTAGATTATGTAACTGAGTTGCAAAATAGCATGCTCTCATCAGAAGAGTTTATGGCATCGATGAAAGAAGATTTATTTCCTTCTGAAATTTATGTTTTTACGCCAAATGGCCGAATCATTGAATTACCAAAAGGTTCGACAGCTGTTGATTTTGCTTACGCAATTCATTCGGATATTGGCAATCACTGTATTTCTGCGAAAGTGGATGCAAAATTTGCGCCTGTTTCGCAAGTTTTAGTAACAGGGCAAACAGTTGAGATTCAAACATCTCAGAGTGCACAGCCTAATCCAATGTGGTTAGATTTTGTGAGAACAGCGAAAGCAAGATCGGCGATTCGTAGTTATCTCAGTAAATTAAGTTATGACGATGCAGTTGTGATTGGTCGTAACTTATTAGAGAACGCGATGAAGCAAAAAAATATTGCATTGACTCAATTAACAGATGCAGTATTAGTACGCTTAGCAAAAGAATTGCAAGTTGAGTCGGTTGAAGAAATGTATGCTGGAATCGGTTCAGGTAAGCGCCATGCATCATTCATTATTAATCGATTAGAAGCGCATGGCGTGGACATTGAACAAGAATTAAATCATTCGCATTACACTGAGCAAAATAATGACTCAGTTGATGGTGCTAAGGGTAAAGAGATTCTTTTTGGTGATTGTTGTTACCCAATTCCTGGTGATAATATCATGGGATATTGGCAGTCGCGACAAGGTAAATTAGTTGTACATAGAACAGATTGCGATATAGCGGTCGAAGCATTAAAGCATTTAGAAAGATGTTATCCACTGACATGGAATCATAATAAAGAAAAAGCATTATTCCCTGTCCAACTTTGTTTTATAATTAAGAATCGACGCGGAGTGATTGCTGAGATTACCAAAGAATTAGTAGAAATGGATGTCAACATTAATGACTTACGTTCGCAATCTATTAATGGTGATTTTAGCCACATTTGGATGTTGATTCATGTGCCAGATAGAGTTTTCCTGGCAAGTGTGTTCCGACATTTAAAAAAATTAGAGAATGTCGTACGAATAGGACGACAAAACAACGAGGTTTAGCTCATTGGTGCGAGATTGGTTTGATAAAGATAAAGGTCGCTTTCGACTAGTAATAACTGCTTGCATCTTGATTTTCATGATGATGGGCATGTATTTGTTTTTTAAATCCTCTTCAGTGACTAAAAATCTCTCATATTCGTTATATGATTATTTTATAGAAAAAAAAGCTCAGCCTTTGACCAAAGATAATGATCTTGTGATGATTGTTATTGATGATAAGAGTATTCGCGCGTTAGAAAAAATTTGGCCATGGCCACGAGCATATCATGCAGGATTAATCACAGAATTAACGCGCATGGGCGTTAAAGTCATTGCATATGATATTTTATTCACAGAAAGTAGTTCTAGTGATGCGATTCTAGCAAAAGCAATTGATAAACATGGTGCAGTCGTTTTGCCGAAACCATTGTTTTTTTCTTCAGATGGTTTAGTACCATTTGAAGATATTGCGCATTTTGGGCATGTTGAGGTTAATATTGATAGCGATGGAGTTGTGCGTTCAGTCGATCCATATTTGGATGGGATGCGTAGTTTTTCTTTTGCGATATTGAATGCTTTATCAGACATTGATCCAGCCAAAAAAACAGCGCGTGAACTTTATCAAGATAATTTAGATGAACCTATTCGCTATGTTTACTCATCAGAAAGAACATACCCAACATATTCATTTTCAGATGTATTGATGGGACGTATCGATCCTTCTGAATTCAAGGATAAGATTGTGTTTGTTGGGGTGAGTGCAACAGGTATTGGTGAACGGTTAAGAAGTTCTTCATTACGTAATAGCACGTTTAAAACAGGCGTTGAAGTACAGGCATCAATTTTTGAAGCATTGCGCGAACAAGCAGTGACAGAATATTCCAGTGGATTATTTGATAGTGTTGTGACGTTTATTTCCATCACAACGATTGCTGTCGTTGCGATCTTCTCATCGCCTTTGATCACAGTCGGATTATTATTACTATATATTGGATTCTTAACTTGCAGTGCATTCTTACTGTTCTATTTTGAAAGTTATTGGTATTCACCGATTGCACTGGCATTTGCCATGACGAGCGTTATATTTTTATATACGATTGCTCAAATTCATGTGAGCTTAAAAGAGGCCAATAGAACGTTGAATTTAAATGTTGCAGATCGAACAAAAAAATTAGTGATTTCAAATTTGAGATTAGCCCAAGAAATGAATGAAAAAGAGAAAATTTGGGCAGATTTGCGAGATAGTGAAGAACAGTTGAAAGTATTATTGGATGGCTTGCAGATTGGGATTGTATCAACCGATGAAGAAGGGCATTTAATCACGGCAAATAGTACGGCATTGCATTTCTTTAATTTGCAAACAGTTGAAGAAGCGAAAACCTTAGAGCATTATTTTAGATATGATTTAGCTCATGGCGGAGCACAAATTAATACTAAAGAAATTTTCAGAGCTTTATTAAATACAAGAGATTCTAGCCAATTAGAATGCATGATTTCATCAGAAAATGCTCGTTATAATGGCGTCCCAACAGCGTTACTATTCTCACGATTAAGCACATCCGATCGTCAAAACAGTTTTGCGTGCATTATTCGAGATATCAGCGATCAAAAACGTGCTGAATTTATTACACAGGAATTTGTGGCGACTGTTTCGCATGAATTACGTACGCCAATTACTTCTATTAAAGGTTCATTAGGATTAATGAGTAGCGGTATCACGGGGGAAATTCCTGTTAAAGCACAGAAGCTTTTAGAATTAGCATCACGTAATAGTGAACGCTTATTAAGCCTTGTGAATGATATCTTAGATATTCAGAAAATTCAGTTGGGCACATTAGATTTCCATTTGAAAACGATGGATATTGTGATGGTTGTACGTCAATCTGTAGAAGTGAATGAGCTCTATGCCCAAAATTTAGGTGTGAAAATTTTTAGTGAATTACCGTCTTATCCTATTTATGTGATGGGTGATTCTGATCGATTAACGCAGGTTATGAGTAACTTGTTATCCAATGCTGCCAAATTCTCTAAGCCAGATACTAAAATTGATGTACGAGTAATTTTAGATGGTAAAAAGGTGCGCGTAGAAGTGCAGGATTATGGCGTTGGAATTCCAGTGAGTTTTAAAGATAAAGTCTTTATGAAGTTTGCTCAAGCTGATGATGCAAAACATCGTTCTAAAGGAACAGGTTTGGGCTTAAGTATTTCTAAGGCATTTATTGAAAGAATGGGCGGTACAATCCACTATGATTCAGTGGAAGATGTTGGCACGACATTCTATTTTTATTTACCGCTTGCTTCGATGGAAGAAGTGGCGAATTATATTTCAGATCAAAAAGCGAAAAAGGATATGTTCTTATGACCAAATCGAATAAACCTATGAAAGTATTGGGTGGATTGACGATTGAAGAGTTTTTCAGAGATTATTGGCAGAAAAAACCTCTCTTTGTTAAGAACGCGTTTCAAGACTTTGTTGACCCAATGTCGCCAGATGAAGTTGCTGGTTTAAGTTGTGAGGAAGGTGTGCCTTCTCGTTTTGTGTTTGAAGAACGCAATTGGGAATTAAAATGTGGACCTTTTGCCGATAAAGATTTTACTAATTTACCAGAGAAAAAATGGGTTTTATTAGTGAATGATGTTGAAAAATTCATGCCGCAAATGAGAGTTTTATCTGATCCTTTTAATTTCATTCCTGAATGGAGAATGGATGATCTTCAAGTGAGTTATGCTGTTGATCAAGGAACAGTTGGTGCGCATTGGGATGATTATGATGTGTTCTTAATTCAAGGCATGGGCAAAAAGAAATGGCAAATTAGTTATGATGAAGTTTCTGAAAATGACTTCGTTGAAGGCTTGCCAATTCGTTTAATTGAAAAATTCAATGTTAGTGAAGAATGGATTGTAGAACCTGGCGATTTATTATATTTACCACCAAGAATAGGACATTTTGGCGTTGCTATTGGTGAAAGTATGACTTGGTCTGTCGGTTTCAGAGCACCAAAACATCGTGAAATGATTCATGATTTTGTGGAAGATATTATTCAGTTCACAGGTGCAGAAGAGCGTTATTCTGATGCTGATTTAGCACCACGAGAGTTTTCATCAGAATTAAATGATGATGATTTGGATCGTGTAATGAAAGTAATTCAAGAAGGTTTATCCAATAATCGTGATTTGGTTGCTGATTGGTTCGGACGATTTATGAGTGAATCGAAAGAAGGTCAAGAGCCAGAAGCATTGGATGAAGAATTCAGTACAGATGAAGTTCAGGGTTTATTGGAAGATGGCGCTGATATTGAGCGTGTACCAACAGTTTCGTTATATTTCCGTGAAACGGTTGATGAAGTTGTGATGTATGCGAATGGCGAATGTTTTGCTTTGGATAAGAAACATACTAAATTGGTTCAATTTTTGTGTGAAAATCGTCAATATAGCCCAGGGAAAATGTTGCAGTTTTTGAAAGATGAAGTAGCAGCAGAATTCGTTGTGGACTTAGTGAATCAAGGAATTTTAGCGTTCTTTGATGGCGATGATCACGATCATGAATGCGATAGTGATTGCGATCATGATCATTAATTGGAAACAAACATCGGTGGTGCTATTTGCGCTATCGTTGTCATTTGCAGCTGCAGGCGAATTTTGGCAAGAGCGAAATGAGCTACATGGTCAATCTCAATTACAATTGGCAGATGTTGTGATTAACGATAAAACGATTCAAGTGGAATTGGCGACAACGCCAAAAACACAAGCTTATGGTTTAATGAATCGTTTTATCTTGCCAGAAAATCAAGGCATGTTATTTGTGTTTGAGAAAACTCAGCCATTAAGTTTTTGGATGAAAAATACTAAAGTACCTTTGGATATTTTATATTTTAATGCCGAAGGTATTTTGGTGGATTTTGCTGAAGCTGAACCGTGCTTGAAAAATCCTTGTCCATCTTATCCATCGAAAGCACCAGGAAAATATGTGCTTGAGATAGGAAAAGGCGAACGAAATCGATTAGGGATTCAAATTGGCGACCAGTTGAAAAAGACAGATTAAGCTTTTGTTTTATTAAAATTATAGGTATAATTATCGTCAATTATGCTGTCATCGCCATTGACACACTATTATTTTATTGGAGTTTTATACTTTATGTTAACAACAGAAAAAAAAGCAATGATTGTTGCTGAATTTGCACGCGGCGAAAACGACACAGGTTCTCCTGAAGTTCAAGTTGCACTTTTAACTAACAACATCAACACATTGCGTGCTCATTTTGATGCTCATAAAAAAGATCATCATTCACGCCGTGGTTTGTTACAAATGGTAAACCAACGTCGTAAATTGTTGGATTACTTGAAGCGTAAAGATTTAGCGCGTTATCAAACTTTGATTGAGCGTTTACAATTACGTCGCTAATATTGAATATTATGCGTATGAATATGTAGTGAATAGCCCTTGCAGTATTTCTGTAAGGGCTTTCATTATTTAATGGTAAAAGTGTTTTGAAGGGTTCTGATAAAGTATTCATCAATTAGTTCTCTTGAATATTTTTTCAGCTCCCTTGGAATCAAGGACTTTTACCACAATTTTTTATTACTTAAATAAGGTAAGAATTATGGAATTAAAAGCAACTAGAAAAGAGTTTATGTATGGTAACCAAAAGGTTATTTTAGAAGTTGGTGAAATTGCTCGTCAAGCATCAGCTGCTGTAATGGTAGATGTAGAAGGTACAATGGTGTTTGTAACATGTGTTGCATCATCAAAATTTGATCCTTCACGTGATTTCTTCCCATTGACTGTAAACTACCAAGAACGTACTTATGCAGCGGGTAAAATCCCAGGCGGATTCTTCCGTCGCGAAGCACGTCCTTCCGAAAATGAAACTTTAACATCACGTTTAATCGATCGTCCTTTGCGTCCTTTATTCGTTGAAGGTTTCACAAACGAAACACAAGTAATTGCAACTGTAATGTCTATTAACCCAGAAGTTAATCCAGACATCCCAGCATTGATCGGTGCATCAGCTGCTGTATCTTTAGCAGGGTTACCATTTGCAGGTCCATTAGGTGCTGCGCGTGTTGGCTATGAAAATGGCGAATACTTGTTGAATCCATCTAAAGCACAATTAGAAACATCTAAATTGGATTTAGTGGTTGCTGGTACGCATGATGCAGTGTTGATGGTTGAATCCGAAGCTGAATTGTTAAGCGAAGACGTAATGTTGGGCGCTGTAATGTTTGGTCATGAATCAATGCAAGTTGTGATTGAAAACATTAATGCATTGTGTGCGGAAGTTGGCGTAACTAAATTTGAATACGAAACAGTTCAAAAGAACGCTGAATTAGATGCGGCAGTTAAAGCATTTGCAGCAGCAAAATTAGAAGCAGCTTATGGCCATTCAGTAAAAGCTGAACGTTATACTGCAATCGATGCATTGAAAACAGAAGCTGTTGAAGCATTGGTAACAGAAGATAATGGTTTCACTAAAGACGAAATCAAATCAAGCATTGATGAAATGAGCTACCGTTTAGTTCGTGACCAAATCTTAGATGGTAAACCACGTATTGATGGTCGTGATACAACAACAGTTCGTCCAATCGTTTCACGTGTTGGCGTTTTACCTCGCACACATGGTTCTGCATTGTTTACACGTGGCGAAACTCAAGCGCTGGTTATTACAACTTTGGGTACAGATCGTGATGCGCAAATCATCGATTCTATCTCGGGTGAATACAAAGATAAATTCTTATTCCATTACAACTTCCCTCCTTATTCAGTAGGTGAAACTGGCATGGTTGGTTCACCTAAACGTCGTGAAATTGGTCATGGTCGTTTAGCAAAACGTGGTGTTCAAGCAGTTATGCCGAGCATGGAAGAATATCCATACACAGTGCGTGTTGTATCTGAAATCACAGAATCAAACGGTTCAAGCTCAATGGCTTCAGTTTGTGGTGCATCATTAGCATTGATGGATGCTGGTGTTCCTTTGAAAGCTCCTGTTGCTGGTATCGCAATGGGCTTAATCAAAGAAGGTGAGCGCTTTGCAGTCTTGACAGATATCTTAGGTGACGAAGATCACTTAGGTGATATGGACTTTAAAGTAGCAGGTACTACAGACGGTATTTCTGCTCTTCAAATGGATATCAAAATCACTGGTATCACAAAAGAAATCATGGCTCAAGCTTTAGCTCAAGCTAAAGTTGCTCGTTTACATATCATTGAAGAAATGGCTGCAACATTGAACGAAACTCGTCCTGAGATTTCAGAGTTTGCTCCACGTTTCACAATCTTCCGCATCAATCCTGATAAAATCCGTGATGTGATTGGTAAGGGCGGCGTAACGATTCGTGCGATTACTGATGAAACTGGCGCAGTGATTGAAATCAGCGATGATGGTATGATCAAAATCGCAGCATCTAATGCTGATCAAGCTGCAGAAGCTAAGAAGCGTATCGAAGAAATCACAGCTGATATCGAAGTTGGTCGTATTTATGAATCAGCAGTTGTTCGCATCATGGACTTCGGCGCATTCGTTAACTTGATGCCTGGCCGTGATGGTATGGTTCACGTTTCTCAGATTCCTTCTGAAGAACGTATCCAAAACGTATCTGATCATTTAACAGTTGGTCAAGTTGTGCGCGTTAAAGTATTGGAAATTGATAAGCAAGGTCGTATTCGCTTAACAATGAAAGATGTAGATGCTGCAACTCCAGCTGCAGAATAATTTATTCTAAATAGTATTTAAAACCGAGAGAAATCTCGGTTTTTTTATGGGTGTAATTTTAATATTGATTTGGATCTTATTTATCGTAGGTCTTTATTTTTTCATATAAAAATATATATTAGAATAAGCTCCAACCATAATATTTAAGATAACTGGAATACTAATGAGAAAGATAGTCGGAATAATATTGTTATTAGGTAGTACTTCTTATTCAAATGAACTGTTGCCAGAGTTGAATGAATTCATGGTGCTCGAGCCTGAGCATGATCAATGTATTGAGCAGAATGCTTATATTGGTTGGGCAGGATTGCGATATCCTCAAGATAATTGGCAAACTGTTTATCAGGAGGTTTTTAAACAAAATAGCCAATATCTTAATAATCAAATTAAAAATGGATTAATTCTGACTAATTACTTTGCTAATCCACAGCAAGCAATTTTACGTATTCACAGTGATTCAGATGCTTTAAAAGATTTTGGTAAGCCCAGGCACAATAATTTACAAAAACTCAAAGATTATAATAATAATACAAAGGCTTTTTTAAGTTTTAAGCAAGATCAGTTTGAGAATAAACGTTATCGTTATACGAGTGATTTCTTTCCATGTATGATTTATTTGGATGATAATTGTATTGAAATAATGAAAGAGCGATCCGATTATGTACGCCATACATTGGAAAAAAATAGCGAGTTGATTGATCGTTTTCAAAAATTAGTAAAATCATCGACTTATAGCTATGCATTGTTGTATAACGATTTCAACTCTGCCTTTGAAGTGGATTTGACTTCTGGCATGTCAGAAGTGATGCAGCTTTCTTTGGCAAAAGCTGTGATGTCGATATTAGATGGCGATTTAGATGAGGGCTTAGAACAATTAAAAATTGTGCGTCAATGGATTGATTTCATGTATGTAGAAGAATCTCAAGCGCCGATTACACATTTCTTCCTCAATGTATCTATGACTCAATTTTTAGATCAAACGATGAATGCTTTATTAAGTTCAGGTTTACTCAATGATTCATTGAATGATCCTCGTTTGGCATTCATCATGCGCTTATATCCAGAAAACATTGGGCGTAAACTGAATGAGGCTATTTTATTCAATATTAAGCAAGATTTTAAAAACTTCGCATATTCATACATTAAGGTTTATAAATCTCAAAAGAGATTGCCATTATCATTTGAAGATGAATATTTGTTATTATCGTATTTGCAAGCTTATGGCGTGATTCTATCACCTAATTTGTATGATTTATATTTGTTGCGCGCGGAACAAGCCAAAACTAGAAGTGATTGGACGAAAGTGCGCGACTTACAGCAGGATATCCAAACATCAGATGGTAGTGTTTATGGTTTGTCATTTGAAGAAAATGTTGCGCATGATTTCTTTATACAAGATCTGTCGAATGTTTATTTAACGCAAGCAGAAGAGAGCTACTTTGTAGATTTATTGAATGAATGGTATGGAGATTATTTAGAAGATCTCGGCTTTACCTTGCCAGAAGTGCTATTTGATTTAAATACGAAATATCCTTCAATAGATTTCTATAATGAATATTTTGCGGCGATTCAAACATTAGAATTAAAAGAAAATATCCAATCGCATTTAACCGTTAAAAAGCTGATGTCGCTTTTTCCAAATATGAACGATCATACAATGGGCATTGCTCAGAGAATGGTCGATTATAGGATGTTTGATTATTATTGGTCACGATTATACGAACAACAAAATTATCATCAGCTAGTTTATTTAAAGTATTTGGTAATGAAAGATCGAGTTCTAGCTAAAGAGATTCCTGATTTTCTTAAAGCGCAAGGCAATATTGTTTACAATACGATGAGCCATCAACCTTATACGTATGATGCGAAAAGTGGGAAATTATATACGCCATTGCCTCGACAAAGTAAGCATTTGCCTTCGAACATTAAGATCATCAGATTGCGTGATAGTAATATTCAAAATTTTGAAGTGATTTTACCCAAATACTAAATATTTAATTGATTCAAGATCAATTGTCTAAGATTATTTGTAATGAGTAACAAATGTGATATTTGTCTATGATTGATTTAGTTTCACCCTGTTGTTGCAATTGAGGGATATAATAGTGCGCTTTCAAATACTATAAACAGGGCAAATAAAATGAAAAAATGTCATACATGTGAGAAAGAGCTGATGGTTGCATTCTTTAATGCGCAATCTGGTGATGATTGTGTGTTTTGTGCTGATGATAGAATCACGTTGGCGAGATCTCAAAAACATAACTTTGAAGAAGTAGAAGATACAGGTTGTGCTGGCGGCGCATGTACATTATAAGAAAATTATAGTTACGAATGAGATTGAGTTAAAAAAACCGAGCAATGCTCGGTTTTATATTTTCAATATCAAAAAGAATTTAGATTTTTACAACCAATCTACCTTTAATTTCAGCATTGATGATTTTATCAGCATTCTCAATGACATCTTCTAATGCAATTTCAGTGCGAATCGTTGCTAATGTTGCAGGATCAATTAATTCAGCTAAACGACTCCAAGCTTCAATGCGATCAGGCAATGGGCGCATTACGCTATCAACACCGCGTAAAGTGACATTACGTAAAATGAATGGCATGACTGTGCCATCTAGATCAAATCCTTGTGCTAAGCCACAAGCTGCAACACAACCACCATATTCAGTTGCAGCCAATACATTGACTAAAGTATTGCTACCCACAGAATCAATAGCACCAACCCAGCGCATTTTTTGTAGCGGTTTACCTTTTTCAGATAAGTCATGGCGATCAATGATTTCTTTTGCGCCTAATTGGTAAAGATATTCGTGTTCGCTGGCTTTGCCTGTTGAAGCAATTACGTCGTAGCCTAATTTTGCTAATAATGAAACAGCAAAGCTACCAACACCGCCAGTTGCACCAGTTACGAGAATTTTTCCTGATTCTGGTGTTAAACCATGCTTTTCTAATGCAATGACGGATAACATTGCTGTGTAGCCAGCAGTACCGATTGTCATAGCATCTATGGGAGAAATTGATGTCGGTAAATGGATTAACCAATCAGATTTTAAAGATGCTTTTTCTGCTAAGCCACCAGAATGAACTTCACCCACACCGAAGCCATTCAATACAACAGTATCGCCAATTTTAAAACGGCTAGATTCACTTCCTGTCACCTTCCCAACTAAATCAATACCAGGAGTTAAGGGAAATGTACGTACTACAGGGCTTTTATTTGTGATAGCTAATGCATCTTTATAGTTCATTGTGGATGCAATCACATCAATTTTCACATCGCCTTCAGGCAATTGGTCTTCTGTGAGATTTGTTAACGTTGCTGTGTATTCAGGGTTTTTATCAATCACGATTGCTTTATATGTCATATTAACCTCTTGTTTTATTTCCAAGTTTATACAGAGTTGCAATGTTTCTGGATAATGATAACAGATTATCCGCTGTATCTTTTAATGCTTTCTCTAAGGATTCAGGGCGTTGTGTTACAGTGAAAATGGCATCAATTCCATGATCATGAACATGATGAGCATCATGTCCGAGGGATCCTGCAATGCCAATTACAGGCTTTCCAAATTTTTTAGCGACTTTTGCAACACCAATGGGTGTTTTGCCAAAAATGGTTTGTTTATCAATTCTTCCTTCACCTGTAATGACAAGATCAGCATCTTTCACAGCATTTGCAAGATTCACAATATCCATCACAATGCGAATACCAGGTTTTAATTGCCCTTTGAGGAATGCTAAAGCTGCAAATCCCATTCCACCTGCTGCACCTGCGCCATTTGCATGGCGGTGATCTTCATTGAATAGGGCAGTTGTGATATCTGCATAATGATCTAAGGCTGAATCTAAAGCTGTGACATCGTTTTCTGTCGCACCTTTTTGTGGGCCAAAAATTGCAGAAGCACCACGTTCACCAACCAAAGGATTATCCACATCACAGGCAATTTCAAATTCACATTCTTGAATGCGTGCATCAAAATTACTGAGATCAATAGTATGAAGTTGTTGTAATGCAGCACCGCCTGAGAATAATGGTTGTTGATTATGATCGAAGAATTGTACTCCCAATGCTTGTAACATACCTGTGCCACCATCATTGGTTGCACTACCACCAATCGCGAGAATGATTTTTCTTGCACCATGATCCAAGGCATGACGAATCAATTCGCCTGTGCCATAAGTTGTGGTGATTAATGGATTACGTTCATCAGCAGATAACAATGTTAATCCGCTTGCTGTTGCCATTTCAATGATGGCAACAGAATCATTATCCACTAAGCCATAATGGGCTGTGACTTTGCGTTGTAATGGATCATTGACTTCGACAGCGACTAATCGACCATTTTTAGCATCAACAATGGCTTGTAATGTTCCTTCGCCACCATCAGCAACTGGGATTTTAGAAAAGGTTGCTTCAGGAAAAACAGACTGAAAACCTTGTTCAACAATATTGGCAATTTCTAGAGCACTCAAGCTCTCTTTGAATGAATCTGGGGCGATAACAATGTGCATAATGGCTCCTTAGAAAATTGCGAATACGCCGAAAATTAAAGTAGAAACAATTGCTAAAACTAAACCAATCAAAGTTTCATAAGGAATCAATTTTAAACGCTCTTTCATGTCCATATTTACAGCGCCGCCTGTTGCATGGAAGAAACTACCATGTGGCATGTGATCTAATGTTGTTGCACCTGCGTGAATCATTGCTGCCGATGCTAAAGCAGGAATGCCTAAACTTAACAGAATTTCACCAAATGAACCTGATGCAACAGCTGTACCTGCGGTTGTGGATGCAGTTGCTAATGACATTAACGAGCCTGAAATTGGTGCCAACATATAATCAGGCAAATTGGTTGCGTTGATTAAATTCACCATCGTAGTTTTTAATTCAGAAGAACCAATGATGCCAGCTAATGTGCCTGTACCTAATAACATGATCGCAACGCCAGACATTCTGTGTAAACCAGAGATTGCATAATGGTTAATGTGTTTCACTTTACCCATCATAATTGCTCCAACTAAACCGCCAACAGGTAAAGCAATCATAGGATCAATCGTGATTTTAGCGATAGGGCGAAGTGCCAATAACAATATTGCGGCAATTGGCCCTGAAATAGCACATAAGAATTTTGGTAAGTCAGTATTATCAATGGTTGTTAAATCTGTTGTGTGAATATTACTGCCTTTTTTGGTTAACCATTTTGCTAAGAAGTATGTTGCGATTAAACCAAAAATTGCAGGGATAATGCCTGCTGCCATTAAGCTCGTCATTTCAATGTGGAAGAAATCTGAAGCGGCGATTGTGTTTGGATTTGGCGATACAATATTGCCAGCTTTACCACCACCAACCATTGCCAATAGAATTGCCATTTTAGATAAATTAGCTTTATGTCCAATTGCTAGAGCAATCGGTGCAACGGTTATGACTGCGACGTCAATGAAAACACCTGACATGGTAAGGATACAAGTTGCAAGGATCAATGCTAATAAGGCTTTAGCTTCGCCAACTTTACGAATAATGGTTTCAGCAATGATTAATGCCGCACCTGATTCGATGAGTACACCTGCTAAAACACCTGCTGCAATGATGCGTAAAACGGCAGGCATGATGCCTTGAGCACCTTGCATCATTGTACTAACAGTTGTTGTGAGTGCAACATCCATAGATGCTTGAAAAATTAATCCTACAAAACCACCCACAAAAGCACCGATTAACATACCGTAAACAGGCGGGACTTTTCTGAGGATTAAGATAATGGCAAGTATAAGTGCAACAAGTGCGCCAGTCAGTGTGATGGTCATGATGTAATTCCAAGGTTCAGGTAAGAAATATTTTGGATTAAGTTTATATTGTTTTTTATAGAATTGATCGAAAAGTATATTTACAACTAGAATGAGTCAAAATTATATAAATATTAATTGTTTATCATTAGTTTTAGTAGAGATAGATCAAATTATTTAAATAAAATTTAAATGTAATATTGAGTGATTAGCTCTTTTCCATGAGTAAAATTAATTTTAGCTAAAGCACCATTTATTAGTGACATTTGTGGTGCTACATGGCCAATATCGACATCATAAAGAACAGGGATAGATAAATTTCCGAAAATTGATTTCAATACATCAAGATCATTTAATTCTGATTCATTAGTAATTGGTGTAGCTGCGTTTCTACCAATTAAAATGCCTGATAAATTATCAAACCATTTCAGCATTTGTAACTGTAAGAGTGTGCGAGATAACTGGCAGGGTGTCATTTCAACATTTTCAAAATAGAGAATTACGCCATCGTTCTCATGTTGTTGGCAAAATCTTGGAATGTCACCAAACTTTGTGCCTGCTAATCTAGCAATAGAGTCCAAACATCCACCGATTAATCGACCTTTAAATTCTATGGGTATTGTTTGGCCATCTAATCTTGTCCATTGATTGTTCTGTGAAGAATATTGTGTGATTGATTGGCTATGTGTCGATTCTAAAACAGCCCAAATTGCCTCAGTCGTTGGATCTAGATTTATTTCACTTAGTTGCATTAAATTTGGCCCATGCAATGTTGCCCAACCTGATAAAAGTGTCAGTGGTAATAAAATTGTGCTGATATCAGAAAATCCTGAAAGCCATTTAGGTTTTGATTGTGCTAATAATCCAAAATCCATAAGTTCTAATATTTCGATTGCCAATTCTCCGCCCCATGGGGGCATAATCGCTTTAATTTCAGGATTGGTTAGAAATGACATTAATTCTTTAGCTCGCTCATATTTATTGTGACTAGCATTTTTATATTCAGAACGAAGACAATTTCCTTCCAATATTTTATAGTCTCTTTGTTGTAATGTATTAATGGCAGAATTCAATTTTGGGTGCAATGTGCTATTAACACCTGATGATGGCGCTGTAATACCAATTAAGTCTTTAGGCTGTAATGGAGCAGGGAATCTGATGGTCATCGTGTAATATTATATTATTAGTGTATGAACTATGAATATAACATATAAAAAAATAGCCCATAATTTTCAATGGGCTATTTATATTTTAACTTCTGCTCTTCATTCGATATAAAGAACGCCTGACTTTTGGTTTTGGTCTGAAATCGGCACGTTTTTCATATAAAGGTTTTTCAGGAATTGCTGTACCTTTAAATAATAATGGTGCGAGTTCAACCAATGCTCTGTTATAAACTTTACGCTTGAAGTAGATGACTTCATCGATAGGTTTCCAATATTCAACCCATTTCCAATGATCGAATTCAGGTGTATCAAAACACGCTAAATCAATTGCAGCATCATCAGAAGTTAGTTCTAATAGGAACCAAATCTGCTTTTGTCCAATACAGCGCGGTGTATTGTTTCTACGAATCAATCGTTGTGGTAAACGGTACCTTAACCAGCTTTTAGTTTTTCCTAAAATTTTTACATCATCAGAAGATAATCCAACTTCTTCCTTCAATTCTCGAAACATTGCCTCTTCGGAGGATTCACCATCATCGATGCCGCCTTGAGGAAATTGCCATGAATCTAAATGTCCTATTCTATGACCCCAAAATAGTTTTCTGTCCCTATTACACAAGATGATTCCAACATTCGAGCGATAGCCGTCATTGTCAATCATAATGTAAACCTTGAATAAAATTAATGGCTCTATTGTTCCACAAAGGCTAGTTAAAACCAAGTTTATTTGATGAAATCACCACGATATTTCTGAACCCATTGCAATGTGCCACCACAAACCGCAGCAGGCATGATTACTAAATTTACTAAAGGAATCATAGTGAATAGATTGATCATCGTGCCGAACATTAAATTATTGGTGCGATCCTGTTTTAATCGTTGTCTCATTATTGGAAAACTGACATGATTATTATCAAATGCATAATCATTATATTGAATGGACATCATCCAAGCATTGAATAAGAAGAGCAGAATAGGAGCAATGATTGTGCCAATCACAGGTACTAAAAATAACAGTAAAATACCAATTAATCTTGGAATGTAATAGGCCAAATTTTGTAATTCACGTTGAATACTGCGTACAAAATCTTTCGCAAAGGTTGCCCATGAATCATCGCCATTATTTGTATTAGTGAGCATATTTTCTAATTTAGCAGATAACATTCCATTAAAAGGTGCGGCAATGATATTGGCTAGCGTTGAGAAAAAATAACCAAAGAAGGCGAGTAGGCTGATTAATATTAATGGCCACATTATGTAACTTAGCCAATGTAACCATGTTGGCAAATAGCTTAATGTCCAATTAACGATTGCGCTAGCTTGTGTATATATGTAAAAAAATGCGCCACCTATGATTAAGATATTGATTAAAATTGGCATGAAAATATAACGCTTCAAGCCTGGTTCAAGCATTAATTTCCAACCTTGAGAGAAATAATAAAAACCATTGTGTGGTGTTTTTTCATGTGGATTGTTCATGATGTAGATAATTATGCCTTTTCAAGAATATAAAAAAGAGCACATATTTGTGCTCTTGAATAGTGATGCTGTAAATAGTTTACAATGATTTAGAAATTGTAGTTAACACCAATTGCAAAGTTCGATAATGTTGAACGCTCTGTCATCGGGCTATCTTTTACTTCGCTAGGTAAGAATTTAAATTGTGCGCCACCAAAAATATGGAGATTATCAGTTGCATCAATTACAGTGCCAACACCAATATAAGGAGTGAAACTGCTACTTGGGTTGTAAGTAGCAATGCCAGTTCTGTTAGATTCAAAACTAGAAACACCATAATAATAATCATTGTGATCTTTACTTGACCAAATGCCGCCAATTTTCGGAATTACTTTGAAATGATCATTGATTTGGTGAATCAAGCCAACACCAGCATCAACATTGATACCATCACTGCGTCCAAGAATATCGCCATCAATATCTGTGCTGACAAAAATTTGATTAGGGAAGATATGTTGAAAGCCAACACCGAATTCAATGGTGGACTTACGGCGATCTAATCCCTGTAATGCGCCATAGGAATCACTTGGCTTGAAGCTTAAAGATTCATATCTTAAATGCGCATCAAATTTAGTTGTTGGCGTGTTGAATAAATAGAAACCAGCTTTTAAGCCTTTAATAAATAGATTGCCATTTTGGTATTCAAAATGTGGCACAGGAATCCAGTTAGAATTATCGCCAGCATAAGGTTTTTGTTGATAACCAAGACCGAGCCCAATGCTATATGATTCTTGCGCATTGGCTTGAATGCCAAAAGGTAACATCAATAGCAGTGATGTAAGGAATGTTTTTTTCATTGGAATTTCCTTATATAGATAATATTAATGCACAGTATTGTAACGGAATTACTGAGTATTTGTTTTGGATTTACATGCAATTAGAACTTTTAATGATTTGGATGATATTTAAAACAATCACTCACATGATCATTGACCATGCCCATTGCTTGCATGAATGCATAAATTGTTACGCTACCAACAAATTTAAAGCCCAACTTTTTAAGATCTTTGCTGATTTGATCTGACATCTCAGTTTTAACAGGTACATCAGATAATTGTTTAAAGCCATTAATGATGGGCTGATGATCAACATATTGCCAAAGCCAATCAGAAAAACTGCCATAATTTTCTTTGAGCTTTAAATAACATTGTGCATTGTGAATGATGGCGCGCATTTTAAGTTTATTTTTAATTAATTCAGGGTGAAGCATTAATGCTTCATATTTGGCTTCATCATAAGTGGCGATTTTTTCAGCATCAAAGTCATCGAGTGCTTCACGATAAGCTTCGCGTTTTTTTAATACAGTGATCCAAGATAATCCCGCTTGCAGCGTTTCCAAAATGAACAGTTCAAATAAAGCTTGTTCATCATGCAATGGTTCGCCCCATTCTTGATCATGATAATCTTTGTAGATTTGATCTTTTCCACACCAGCCACAACGATTTGGTTCGTTCATAATATTTGTCCAATAAAAGCATTACTTTAAATTAAAAATAATTTGATATAAAGTTAAAAAATATTATAAATAACATATATATAATATTGGCATAAATGAAATGGAGCGAACATGAAAAAATATTTATATCCTGTAATGGCTGCAACTTTGAGTTTTTTATTGGTGGCTTGTGGGCAAAGTGTTGATAATTCAGCAGATAAAAAGGCATTAAAAGTTGGTTTACCGCCGAGCGCACATAATGTATTAGTGGAAAAAGTTGTGAAGCCACAATTGGAAAAGCAAGGTTATACAGTTGAATTATTAAATTTTAATGGCTTGCGTGATGCGAATGAAGCTTTAATCAGTGGCGGAATTGATTTTCATACTGCGCAACATCAAGCATATTTGAATGTTTATAATCGCGAAACTAATAATGATTTAGTTTCTTTGGTGCATACGCCATCAATCCCTGCATTTATCTATTCTATTAAGCAAACGAATTTGGATAATGTGAAAGATAAAGATCAAATTTTGATTCCAAATGATCCATCTAATGCAGCGCGAGCTTATGCTTTACTGGCTAAAATTGGTTGGATTGAAGTGAATCCTGATGCTGAAATTGCAACATTGACGCAACGAGATATTACGAATAATACTTATAATTTAGAGTTTAAGGAAGTCGATTCAGCATTGATTCCACGTTTATTACAAGAAATTGATTACGGAATTATGCCGGGCGGTGTTGCATTGTTGGCGGGCATTGGTTCAGAGCATGCATTAGCACATGAAACATTTTTACCTGATCTAGAATTATTAGTGACAGTTAAAAAAGCTGATTTAGATACAGTTTGGGCGAAAGATGTAAAAAATTCTTTTCAATCAGATGAAATGAAAATATTTATTGAAACTGATCCTGAAATTAAAGGACGCTTTATTTGGCCAGAAGGTTAATGGGAGTAATATCAATGCAATAAAAAAAACCGCTTTTCAGCGGTTTTTTTTATTACTAATCAATCTTAGATAATGGATTGATGATATTTTTCAGAACCTAAAACATCTAATAATTCTTGTTGAGTTTCGAGGTAATCAACATGTTCTTCGCTTTCATCTAATAAATGAGAAAGCAAGTCACGAGAAACATAATCTTCTTTTTCTTCACATACGCGAATGGCTTCCAATAAAACAGTACGCTTATTGTATTCACATTCTAAGTCGCTTTTGATGACTTCAGGAACATCTTCGCCGATCAAAATTTTACCGAGATCTTGTAGATTAGGTAAACCTTCTAACAACAAAATACGTTCGATCAAATCATCTGATTCTTTCATATCTTCAATCGACTTTTTATAGATCGTTTTGCCTAAAGCTTCAAAGCCCCAGTTTTTCAAAATACGGCCATGCAAAAAGTATTGGTTAATAGAAATAAGATATTGACCAAGCGCTTTGTTCAAGTGCTGGATCACAACGCGATCAACTTTCATAAAATACCTCTTAGCCGTTTAATTGGTCTTGCAAGTAGTTTGCGAGAGAAATAGTTTTGATCAAACGCAATTGTTTTTCTAACCAATGAGCGTGATCTTCTTCAGTATCTTTCAACTGAACCACTAACATATCGCGCGTTACGTAATCTTGTTCTTCTTCACATAATTTGATGCCTTTTTTCAATGCATCGCGCACGCTTAATTCAAGGTTCAAGTCGCTTTGTAACATTTCTTCTACTGTAGAACCAATGTTCAATGCTTCAGGAATCATGTTTGGCGTTGCTTCTAATAATAATAAACGAGCAATGATTAAACGAGCATGTTCAGTTTCATCATCCATTTCGTGATGAATTCTTTCGAATAATTTTTTGTAGCCCCATTCTTCGTACATGGATGAATGGATTAAATATTGATCACGCGCCGCTAATTCACCCGCTAATAATACGTTTAAGTAATCAATAACTTTTTGACTTCCTTTCATGATGCTCTCCTTATTTTGAATATCGTAATATATAATCGGCATTATACATTAAAATGATATAAATATTAAATTTTTATATAAATAACTTATTGATAATATTGATTAAATGTTGCCTATTGGCATTTGATAATAATCAATAAATGAGATTAAACTTAAGATAAGAATAAATGCTAACAGCTGCAAATTGACATTGGGTGCATGATTTCTAATACGCCAATTTTTGTGAGCGCGTTAGAAATGCATTAGATTGAATAACATGTTTATTAAATTTTGGGCAAAAAAAAGCCGAAAACTGAATTTCGGCAAAATAACCACCAAAGGAGGATATGGAGGAGAACATCTAGAATTAACTAGATGTCGAGTGACATAATATCAGAAATGATCTTTATGTCAATTTTTAAATCATATTCCTTATGAAAAAAGTCATATTATTTTCGTGAGAGAGCAAGATTTCAGGAATTAATTAGAATTAAATTCATTTAAGTCTTTGAAAATAATAATTCTTATCCAGTAATTTTATAAAATTGACTTTATTTTTGTATTGTAAGTGTAGTCAAGTTTTTGGCTTGTGCGTTATATCTTATAAAGTAATGAATCAGAATTTCATTTGAAATCATCTGCTTATTTAAGCGAATTCAATGCTTGAATGGCTTGTTGATCACCTTTGGCGGCAGCTATTTTTAATAATTCAAAAGATTTTGATGAATTCTTTTCTACGCCATCACCATTTTGATACATAATTGCGAGATTCATTAATGCTTTTGAATGGCCGAATTTTGCTGCTTGCTCAAATAATATGAAAGCTGTCTTCATGTTTTTTTGTACGCCTTCACCTTGTAAATACATTGCACCTAATGTGAACTGTGCATTAGGTTGATTTAATTCAGCAGATTTACGCAGGTAATTGAGTGCTTTTTTATTATTCTGGACAGTGCCTTGTCCTTCTTTATTGAGTAAATATAGATAGAAAAATGCTTCGGGATTTTGTTGCCATGCTGATTTCGTGAATAATTGATAAGCTTCACGGAAATTGTCATTTTTCATTTGAATACGTGCTTGCAGATTTAGAGCAGCACTATCTTTACTTGATACAGGTTGCTTTAAATATTGTTGGAGTTTTGGATTAGTGGGATCATTCTCATAATAGTAAGCCGCAAGATTATATTGTGCAGAAGCATCGTTTGATTCAGCTGCTTTTTCATAATATTTAAGTGCTAGTTTCTTATCTTGTTTGACGGAAATTCCTTCATCGTACATAACAGCAATGGCATTATCCGCAGATGAATAGCCTTTATCGCTAGCTGCAGTGAAATATTGTAGGGCTTTTTCTGCATCTTTAGGAATGCCATGTCCTGATAAATTTTGTACGCCTTTATAATATAAATCTTCTGCAGATAGCTCTGTTATTTCTTGAGTGGGCAGGGAATCGCACGCAGTTAAGATAACAGAGATAAGCATTATTGATAAAATTTGGCGTTTCATAGTCAGTCCTGATTTGAAGGGTGATGATAGATTATAAAGGATCTGAAAAAAGAAAAGCCATTCACAAGGAATGGCTTTGGATGTTTCAATGGCGATTAGTATCTCGCATCTTTTGGTTTTTTACCATTTGGCCAGTCGTTCACTTTACCTGGGAAATCTGGTCTTGGCATATGCGTGAAGTATTCAGAAACATCAATCGCTTCTTGATCTGTCAATGTACCAACTTCGCCCTGTCCCCAAGCTCCGTTAGTGCTAACGCCCATTGGCATATTGTATTTCACAAATTGAGCTGCTTTATAAGTACGAGCCAAACCTGCACCAATATTGAATGATTCATCACCCCATAATGGTGGGAAAATAATGTTGCCACGTTTATCTTTCAAGCCTTCGCCATCATTACCGTGACAAGAAGCACAGCGTTCTGCATAAATCACAGCACCTTTGATTGGATCTGGTTCTAATGATTCATCTACAGCACCAGAGTTAATCAACGCAACTTTAGCGCCTTCAGGTTGTGTGTGTGCTAACCAATCCATGTAAGCAACCATTGCTTTCATTGGTTCTGAATCTGGGCTTAAAGGCTTACCATTCATTGAACGCTGGAAACAACCATTGATACGGCCTTCGATTGTTACCATTTTACCTGCGCGAGGCATTACTTTTGGATATTGATGAGTTGTTGTTAGGTAAGGTGCACCATATTGAGCTTTACCTTCTGTGATATGGCAACTGTTACAGTTCATCATTGCGCCAACATTATCAGGCAATAAACGTTTTGTAGAGTTCAATAACTCTTTACCATAAAACAGTTGATCAGCATTTTCTGCTTTCGCCATTTCTACATCTGATGGAACAACGTAAGCCGCAAGTGCTTGGCCGTCTTTATCAGTCATAGAAAATTGCGCTGGTTTTGCATCTGTTAATGTATAAGCAAATGCAGATGAGATCATAATTGCAGCTGTGCTTAAGGATAAAATTACGCGCTTTTTCATTATTTATCCCCTTTTGCTGAGATAATGTTAGGAGCTTTTGTAGCTAGGAATTGACGAATCTCTGCAACATCTTGTGCGTTGATTTCTGGTGCAACGTTGTTCCAAGAAGTACGGATAAAGTTAACCACCAATGTCACTTCTTCATCGCTCAAATGTTTGAATGAAGGCATCGCAAATGCCATTCTATCTGCTGGCGTTGCAGGCATTGCACCACCTTCTAATGTTACTTGGATCACAGATTGTGCATTTTGTGCTGTGATTGCAGTGTTCTGATTCAAAGCAGGGAAGATGCGTGGCACGCCATCGCCATCTGGGCGGTGACAAACACTACAATGTTCTACATATAATACAGCGCCTGGATCTCTGAACTTCGTTGTTAATAAAAGATCAGTTGTTTTATCTTCTTGTGTTGCTAATTCGATAGATTTACCTGGCGTTGGTGCTAATGTTTTCAAATAGCTTGCAGTTGCTTCTAAATCTTTGTCTGTCCAGTATTGCGAGCTGTGTTCAACAACATCTGCCATTGCACCGAATGCTGCAACTTTATCTGTACGACCAGTTTTTAAGAATTCAGCGATTTCTTCTTTTGACCAAGTTTTCAAGCCTTGACCTTCACCGCGTAAACTTTTCGCTCTCCAGCCATCAATCAATGCACCAGATAAGAATGTATTGCTTGAATCATTGAATAATGCTTTTTCTTGATAAGCTAAACCACGCGGAGTATGACAAGCGCCGCAATGTCCTGGGCCTTCAACGATGTAAGCACCGTGATTTTCGATTGCAGTTAAGCTTGTATTAGCTTCAAATTCGCGAATCGGTGCGAATAAGAACTGCCAATAAGCAACCGGCCAACGCATGCTCATGAACCATGGGAATGTTGATTCGCCATTTGCTTTTTTCACAGCAGGTACAGATTGCATGAAGTAAGCGTACATTGCAGAAATATCTTCATCTGGGATCAATGTATAAGATGTATATGGCATTGCAGGGTACAATGCTGCACCATCTTTACGAACGCCGTGTTTAACAGCATTCGCAAATTCTTCTAAGCTGTAATTACCAATACCAGTTTCTTTATCTGGCGTGATATTTGTTGAGTAAATCGCACCAAATGGTGTTTGCATCGCTAACCCACCAGCGTATTCTGTATCGCCTGGTGCTGTATGACAAGCAGCACAGTCAGATAATCGTGCAACGTATTCACCACGATTAATGACTTCTTCTGTCACTTTAGGTTGTACTTCAATTGTTTTTGTACGGCTTTTCATAATCATGAAGGAGCCCGCAAATACTGCGATGAATCCTGCAATACCTAACATTGCGAGTCTGATGAGAAGTTTTTTCATATGCCTTCCTGTTTGCTTTGAACGAAATTTATTCGGGTTATATCGTGGATTATATGCAAAATTACTGCAAATTTATGTTTAGATACACTTAGATAAGTTTTATCTAGGGAAATTTGATAAAAATCAAAATGGAATCGTACAGCCCTTGAGATTTTTGAATTTTATAATGCGCTATAAATACTTTCAATTATAAAAATATTTACATATATATCACTTGCTTATGTTTATTTGAAGGGAATCCCTGTGCTGTCATAATTTAATTATTAAAAGGCATTCATAAGAATCTATTGACAAGAATATATAAATATCAATAATACTCAAATAGGAATTTATATCATTTGATATTAATATTTAATCACATTTGGGAATCGTTATGCATAACCATCGCCACACAGTATTATCTACAATGCTGACAGCAGTATTATTTGGATCAATGGCAGCCGCTCAAGAAGCGCAAGCGCCTAAAGAAGTTGGTACAACTCGAGTTGTTGTTGCAGCATTGAAAGATGATCGTGCGGCAGAAGAAGCAGCAACGAGCTTATCTCAAATAACGAGCGAAACAATTGCGCGTATTGGCGCAACTGATTTACAAAGCGCTTTGAAATATGAGCCGGGCATTACGTTTGATGTAACATCTTCTGGCAGAATGGATGATTTGAAAATTCGTGGCGTTGGTGGTAATCGTGTGATGATCGCGGTGGATGGTGCGCCTCTTCCGAAGCCGTTTGCATTTGCTGGCGGATATTCTGATATCAGCGGTACATATTTTGATATTGATGCAATGAAAACAATCGATATCATTAAAGGCCCAGTTTCTATGCTATATGGCAGCAGCGCATTGGCTGGCGGTATTTTTATGAAAACGAAAGATCCTGAAGATTTTATCGAAGAAGGCAGAAGAACAGGTTTTGAAATCAAAACAGGTTATAACTCTGTTGATAAAGGCGCATTGGTGACAGGCACAGCAGCTGCTAAATTTACGGATGAAGTTTCTGCATTCATTAGAACTTCTTATCGTGCACATGATGAGCGCCAAAATTATTATGGCAAAGCATCTGGCCCAGTTTTAGGTGATGATCGCGAGCGCCCAAATCCTTCTGATTCCACTATTAAAAACGTTTTAACTAAAGTTGTTTATGAGCCGAATAATGATCATAAATTCACATTAGGTTATGAGTACTTTAACGATACAACTTCTAGCCAAGCGATGTCTGCAATGAGCGGAAAAGAAGTGAGAACAAATAATACAATTCAGGATCACCATGATCGTTCTACGAATAGAAGACAACAGCTGAATGTAAGACATGATTTTAACTTTGCAACGCCAATGTTCGATAAAGGACATTGGATGGCTTATTATCAAGAAACCAAAGGTCGTCAAAATATTGATGAAGTGAGATTCTCTCCTGCAACTCAAGCAAGACCACCTTGGCAGCCTGTTGCTA
This sequence comes from Wohlfahrtiimonas sp., assembly GCA_030149965.1. Classification (GTDB taxonomy): domain Bacteria; phylum Pseudomonadota; class Gammaproteobacteria; order Cardiobacteriales; family Wohlfahrtiimonadaceae; genus Wohlfahrtiimonas. The sequence continues at coordinate 34,580 of JASLHB010000091.1, forward strand.
AGCCTGAAATTACTTCTGATCGATGGAGAACAGCAAGCTTTGATAGCAAGTTATTTGGTTTCAATGCTGAGTTCTATAAAAGTATAGATTTAGGTAAAGTTTCTCATGAATTAACTTATGGTTTGACGTACAAACATAATAAAGTTAATACATTGCGTTTTGGTAATACGATTGATCGTGCAACGGGATTGAGCATTGAAAATCAGATTTTCCCAACACAAAGCTTCCCCGATTCAAAAGTTCAAGAATCCGGCGTGTTTTTACAAGATCGTATCGGATTCTTAGATAATACAATTGAAGTCATTGCTGGTTTACGTTATGACCATTATTCTTTGAAAGTTAAAGATGGCGGTGGTTATATTTTGGCGAATCCGGGACTTCAATCGCCAGCAAGTAAAACTAAAGGGCAATTATCTAAGCGATTAGCAGTTCTATATTATCCAACAGATACGCAAACGGTTTATGCAAACTATGCTGAAGGCTTTAAAGCACCTGATTTCACAGAAATTAATAGCGGTTTTGGTAACTTAGCGCATGGTTATATTGCGCGCTCAAATCCTAACTTGAAACCGGAAACAAGCCAATCGTTTGAATTAGGTTGGAACTTTAATAATGATGTGCATACTGCATCAGTTGCTGCATTCTATACGCGCTACAAAGATTTCATTGAAGAGCAAAAAGATATTGGTACAGAAAAGATTAATGGCAGAGATGTTATTATTTTCCAATCGGTTAACTTAGACAGAACATACATTTATGGCTTGGAAGCAAAAACAAGCTTGCGCATTATGGAGTTGCAAAATGGTGATGGTGAATTCCGATTCAATGGTGCAATTGCTTATGCGAAAGGGAAAGATGATAAAACTAAGCAGCCATTAGATAGCGTTGATCCATTAACTGCTGTTTTAGGATTAAGTTATAGTTATGCTGATACAGCGTTTGTAGGTTTGAATTGGAATCTAACGGCAAGTAAAAGCGGCAAAGACATTTCACAATCCATGAAAGATGTAGGAATTAATCGATTGTCTGGTTATGGCACGATGGACTTGATTGCTGAATATAAGCCACAGAAGAATATTCGCATTAATGCTGGCATCTACAATATCTTCGATAAAAAATATAATACTTGGGATAGCTATGCTCGCTCTGTAACGTCAGATGGTCGCGGTACATTAAAAGGTCCTTCGTATGGTTCTGTTGCTCGTGGCACTCAACCTGGCATCAATGCTGGTCTTTCAGTAACAATCAATTTCTAAGATAAGGTTTAAAAATGAAAAAATTAGCATTATCTGTATTGTTACTCGCTGGTATCACTGCAAATGCAATGGCGGAAGATCGTGTGATCACGACTTCTGCATATATTACACAAGTTGTATCGGCGCTTGGTCAAGAGCAATCGTTGGTTGGCGTAGATACCACAAGCCGTTACAACGAGCATTTAAGATCTTTGCCTGATGTGGGTTATCGCATTGCATTATCCACCGAAGGAATGTTGTCTTTAAAGCCTTCAATGGTTTTGTGGTCATCTGATTCTGGTCCTACAAATATCGTTGAGCAAGTCAGTTATTCAGGCATTAAATCTGTGACTTTACAAAAGCCAACAACTTTAGAAGAGTTGAATACTTTAGTAACCGATGTTGGTGCAGCATTTAATGTGGCGGATAAAAGCGAAGTATTGAATCAAGAATTGGCAGTTAAATATCAATCTTTAGCCGATGCAGTGAAAGATCGTAAAGATCTCAAAGCATTATTCATTATGGAAGAAATGGGCGGTGCAGGTTCTAAGAACTTCGCAGGCGGCGAAACCAGCGCAACAGCATTGGTTGAGTTGTTGGGCTTAGAAAATCCATTGTCTAAGCAATTCACATCATATAAAGCTGTGAATATTGAAACGCAAATTCAGCAGGGCGCTGATGTTGTATTTATCGGGAAGCGCTTAGAATCTAAAGATCAAGCACAGTCAATCATTCGCTTAGAATCTTCTGTATTGGGTTGGCCAAAGCCTGTAGAACCTAAATGTGTATTTGAAGTGGATATTAATCATTTCTTGGTTTACGGCATCCATTTATATGACGATGCATTGATGTTGAATGGTCAATTAGAAAGTTGCTTGAAAGGTATTCAGTAGTGGGACAAAAATCTTTATCGTTAAGTTTGCTGATGATGGTGGGCTTAATTATTTGTACGGTGGTTGTCTCAAGTTATATTGGTGCTTTAAAAGTCAATTGGCAGGAGATTTTCAATGGTGAAAGTCTCGACAGTTATATTTTCTGGCAGATTCGTCTGCCAAGAATTCTCGCGGCGATTTTAGTCGGTGGCGCATTTGCCATCTCGGGCGCTGTGATGCAAGGGTTGTTCCGCAATCCATTAGTAGAGCCTGGAATCATCGGTGTTTCTAGTGGTGCGGCATTTTTTGTAGCATTGACAATTGTTTTGGGTGGCAAGCTGTTTCCTACATTGATGGCTTACTTAAACGATTACACGCTACCTGTTGCAGCCTGCATTGGTGGGTGGGCTGTGACAGCCTTTTTGTACTATTTCTCAAGACATAATCAGAATGTGAGTGTGAGCGCGATGTTATTAGTCGGTATTGCGATTAATGCATTTATTGGTGCGCTGTTAGGCTTATTAACCTTTATGGCGAGCGATGACGAATTGCGTTCACTCACATTTTGGTCTTTGGGAAGTTTAGGCAGTTTTAACTATACAAAACTAGCTATTTTATTTGGCCTGCAATTGCTAATCGTTCCATTGTTATTAATGAAGATGAAATCAATGAATGCAATGTTGCTTGGAGAACGTGAAGCAAAGCATTTGGGCGTGAATGTAGAACGATTAAAAAAGCAGCAAATTTGGGGCGTTGCAATTTTAACGGGCAGCGCTGTTGCTTTTTCTGGCGGGATTGGTTTCGTGGGTTTAGTGATTCCACATTTGGTGCGCATGATCTTTGGATCAGATCACCGTTATGTGTTGCCATTGTCGTTTTTATCGGGCGGATTATTACTTTTATTTGCTGATAGTTTATCGAGGACTTTAGCAGCGCCCGCAGAAGTCCCTATTGGTATTTTTACAGCGTTCATTGGTGCGCCATTCTTGGGTTATCTTGTGTATCGTCAATCAGGCTTGCGTTAGGAGTTCAGATGCTTCAGTTGAAAAATATTTCATATGCCATTAAAACGCGCAATGGATTACGCGATTTGGTGAATATTCCTGATTTGCATATTCCAAAGCACCAATTCACAGCATTGATTGGTCCAAATGGTGCAGGTAAAACAACATTGCTGCACATGTTATCCGGCGATGCAGAGCCAACAACAGGCGAAATTCATCTTGATGGACAGCGTTTAAAAGATTATACAATTGCAGAATTAGCGCAGAAGCGCTGTGTTTTGCCTCAGCTTCAGCATATTCCATTTTCTATTAATGTGATGGCTGTATTATCAATGGGATTAATGCCACATGGCGTGAGTTTTCGTAGCCCAAAAGCAAAAGAGTTGATTGAGGAAGTTGCAGAAAGTTTGCAGCTAACCCATTTATTGGATCGTACTTATCAGGTTCTGTCGGGCGGAGAACAGCATAGAGCGCAAATTGGTCGAGTGTTGATTCAGGTGCTATTTGAATTAGAGATCTGTCAAACAGATCGACTATTGCTATTAGATGAACCGTTTAATCATTTGGATTTATATCATCAAAAGCATCTTTTAAAGTATTTGAAAATGCTTCAGCAAAAGGGCATTACGATTATTTGTGTGATGCATGATTTGAATCAGGCGATTCATGCAGCAGATCAATGTGTTGTATTGAAGAAAGGGCAGTTGCATGGCGTTTATCAAACTGCTGAATTAAAAAATGGCAATATCTTGAGCGATGTATTCAGTATTCCATTTGTAGAATTAACCAATTCCGTTCATCCAGAAGCTCATGCTTTGTCGATATTTGGATATGAAGCACAAGTTTCTTGAGTGAAGTATTTATGAATAATCAAACCGCTGAATATTACAGCAGTTTTTTATTGTGAATCGTTTTGTGCGCATGCAAATAGAATAAAAAATTTGGAACACTCATTCGAGTAAAACTTGCTAAAAATCAATGAATTTCAATCTATCAATTTCAGGCAAAAAATACCTTTTTATGATATGATTCTTCGGTTATAAGCTTAATAATTAGACAAAGGATATTCAATGAGTGAGTTTGCCAAAGAGATAGTTCCGGTCAACTTAGAAGAGGAGATGAAAAAATCATATCTCGACTATGCAATGAGCGTGATTATTGGTCGTGCTTTGCCAGATGTTCGTGATGGATTGAAGCCTGTTCACCGTCGAATCTTGCATTCGATGAATCAAACTCATAACGATTGGAATAAACCTTATAAAAAATCTGCGCGTATCGTGGGTGATGTAATGGGTAAATACCATCCGCATGGTGATAGCGCGATTTATGATTCAATCGTTCGTATGGCGCAGCCATTTTCTATGCGTTATATGTTGGTGGATGGTCAAGGTAACTTCGGTTCGGTGGATGGCGACTCGCCAGCTGCGATGCGTTATACAGAAGTTAGAATGAGCCGCATTGCACATACATTGTTGCAAGATATCGATAAAGATACTGTAGATTTCGTGCCTAACTACGATGGATCAGAAATTGAGCCATCTGTATTGCCAACGCAAATTCCAAATTTATTGGTGAATGGTTCATCAGGTATTGCTGTTGGTATGGCGACAAACATTCCGCCACACAATATCACAGAAACTATTAATGCTTGTGTTGCGTTGATCAATGATCCGCAAATTACAATTGATGGTTTGATGGAATATATTCCAGCGCCAGATTTCCCAACAGCAGCGATCATTAATGGTACGCGCGGTATTCGTGAAGCGTATCATACTGGCCGTGGTCGAGTTGTGATTCGTGCGCGTTGCGAAATCGAAATTGATGAAAAGCGTAATCGTGAAGTGATTGTGGTTTCAGAATTGCCTTATCAAGTGAATAAAGCTCGCTTGATTGAGAAAATTGTTGAATTGCACCGTGATAAAATTGTTGAAGGTATTGCGCCAGATGGTTTGCGCGATGAATCAGACAAAGATGGTATGCGCATCGTGATTGAATTGAAGCGTGGCGAATCTGGCATGGTTGTGTTGAATCAACTATACAAACATACAGCGTTGCAAAGCAGCTTCAGCATTAACATGGTTGCGATCGATCAAGGTCAACCAAAACTTTTAAACTTGAAGCAAGTGTTAGAAGCATTCGTGGCGCATCGTCGTGAAGTGATCACTCGCCGCACAATCTTTGATTTACGTAAAGCGCGTGAACGTGCGCACTTGTTAGAAGGTTTAACCGTTGCCTTAGCGAACATCGATGAAATGATCGAATTGATTCGCTCTTCTCCAGATGGCGCAACTGCAAAAGGTAAAATGCTTGCGAAAATTTGGGCAGCTGGCGATGTTGTTCCAATGTTAGAACGCGCAGCAAGCTTGAATGAAAATGCAAAAATGAGCGAAATGGAAGGCTTTGGCTTATTGGCTGAAGGTTATCGCTTAACAGAAACACAAGCGCAAGCAATTTTGGATATGCGTTTACAGCGTTTAACTGGTTTAGAACAAGATAAAATTCATGGTGAATATGAAGTTTTATTGGAAGCGATTACTGCATTCATTGAAATTTTAGTGAACCCTGATCGTTTACGTGAAGTTGTATTGGAAGAATTGGAAAAAGTTCGTTCTGATTTCCATGATGAGCGACGCACAGAAATTTGCCAAGCAGCAGAAGATATTAATATTTTAGATTTAATAGCAGATGAGCAAGTTGTTGTTACATTATCTCACCGTGGTTACATCAAATATCAGCAGTTAGGTGAATATCAGGCTCAGAAACGTGGCGGACGCGGTAAATCAGCAGCCAAGGTTAAAGATGAAGATTACGTTGTGAATATGATGACAACAAGTACACATTCACAATTGATGTGCTTCTCTTCAATTGGTCGCGTTTACTGGTTGCATACTTATGAATTGCCAGAAGCAGGTCGTGGTTCAACTGGTCGCCCAATTGTGAATATGTTGCCATTATCAGAAGGTGAGCGCATTAGCTCAATCATGCCAGTGGATGAATATGTTGCTGATAAATTTATTGTGATGGCAACGAAGTTCGGCGTGATTAAGAAAACAACATTGGATAAATTCGCAAGTCAGCGTTCAACGGGTGTGATTGCAATTACATTGGATGAAGGCGATGAATTGATTGGTACAACGATTACTGATGGCAGCAAAGACATTATGCTCTTTACGTCAGATGGTAAAGTGAATCGCTTTAGCGAAGAAGATGTTCGTGATACTGGCCGTGGTGCTCGTGGTGTTAAATCAATGAATTTAACAGAATCACAAACGATTTTATCGATGATCATTCCTGAAGATGACAGCATTGTGTTGATCGCGACAGAAAATGGTTACGGTAAACGTACTCGCACAGAAGAATTTACGCGCCATCGTCGTGGTGGTAAAGGCATGATTGGTATTCAGACTTCTGAGCGTAACGGTAATGTGATCAGTGCATGTTTAGTGAAAGAAGATGAAGAAGTGATTCTGATTTCAAGCAACGGAGTATTGGTTCGCACACGAGTTTCTGAAATTTCGATTTTAGGCCGTAATACACAAGGTGTTCGTTTAATCCGTTTAGATAAAGAAGATGCATTGGTTGGTTTGACAGCAGTAGAAGCTGAAGAAGAGATTGATGAAACGGAAGAAATTTTAGAAGTTGGAGAAAATGTTGAAACGGTTGATGAAACATCATCCGGTGGCGATGCAGTCGAATAGTTAGTACATTTAACTTAAATAAGGCAGGCATCACCTGCCTTATCTTTTTTTATCTAAAGGAGAAATCACATGTTTGAATTTGGGAAAATGATTTTCGTTGTTTTCTTTATGTTGTTACCTTTGGCGAATCCTTTAGTTTCTGCCACGATGATGATGAGCTTAGGCGCTCGTTTACCTGAAGAGGAAAAAAACAAACAAGCAAAAGAAGCTGCTAAGTATTCGTTAGCAGTGATGTTGATTAGTTTTTACTGCGGTCATCTTGTGATGAAGGTATTTGGAATTTCTATTCCAGGATTACGTATCGCAGGTGGATTGATCGTGATGGCAATTGGCTTTCAGATGTTATTTCCATCACAAAATTCTGCCAGTTCGCCAGAATTAGAAAGTAAAAAAGATGAATTACGCGGTAAGGCTGCATCTAGTTTGGCATTCATTCCTTTAACAATGCCAGGTTTTGCAGGGCCCGGAACAATCGCTATGATTATCAGTATTGCATCAACATTGCCAAGTTTCGATGCACCGATGTGGGTAATGTTAACAGCCCCCATTATTTCTTTTATTGGACTATGCTTATTCTTATGGCTGTGTTTAAAAAGCTCAGCAAAAATTGTCGCAAAGATTGGTCAAAGTGGTATTGATGCAATTTCACGTGTGATGGGCTTCTTATTAGTGTGCATGGGCGTGCAGTTCTGTATCAATGGCGTGGTTGAGTTACTCCATCAAATGCCATTGGCTAAATGACATAATATTTTATAAGGAATTTGGATGAAGAAACTTTTTGTGGGCGCTGAGTTTAAGGCGCTCATCTCTTTGGCTTTCCCTATTTTATGTACGCAGTTATTGCAAGTGGGCATGGGAACGACGGATATTGCTATTACTGGACACTTTAATGCGCTTGTGCAATCAGGTGTTGCAATGGGTGTTTTTGTTTGGAATCCAATTCTATTATTTGCAAGTGGTACGCTGATGGCAGTAACGATTTTAACTGCTCATCAATTTGGTGCGAATCGCTTTAAGCGCATTCCGACAATATTTCATGGTGGCGTTTCTGTTGCGCTCGTTTTTTCAGTGATTGCCATCGTCATTATGTGGAACTCTGAGCATATATTACGATTTTTTGAAGTACAGGATGATGTGATTCCATTGTCAGTGGATTATCTTCGTGCGTTATCTGTTGGTGTACCTGCAATTTTCTTATTCAATACATTACGCAGCGTTTGTGAAGGTGTTGCACGTCCTGTGCCTGTCACAATTGTAACGTTCATTGGTTTTATCATTAATGGTGTTATGAACTATTTCTTAGTTTATGGATATGAGCCGATTGGATTAAAAAGTTATGGCGTGATTGGCTCAGGTTTAGGCACAGCATTTGCGATGTGGAGTATGTTAGTGTGCATGTTGATGTTTTATCGCGTAGAACCACGTTTAAAAAGGCTGGACCTTTTTCATTATCGTGCACGTATATTTAAGCAAGTTAAAGCTTTGCTACAAGTTGGCGTGCCAAATGGTGCATCTATATTTGCTGAAGTTGCTTTGTTTTCAGTTTCAGGATTAATTTTAGGGCGCTTTGGTGAATTAGTTATTAATAGCCATCAAATCGCATTGAATATTACAAGTTTGTCATTTATGGTGCCACTCAGTACTTCATTTGCATTGATTGCGCTGATTGGACAAAGAATTGGTCGTAAAGATTATGAAGGTGCAATTCGTATTGCTAAAATGGGGCGCTTAACTTGTTTCGGTATTATGATTGGTACCGGAATTTATCTCTTTACTTTGAGATCATACTTACCAATGGTGTTTTCAGATGACCCTGAAATTTTAGCACTCAGTACACATTTATTGCTGTTTTCTATTATTTTTCAACTGCCTGATGGATTGCAAATTGCAGCTGCAGGTTGTTTACGTGGCATGAAAGATACTAAGGCACCAATGGTGATTGGTATCACTTCTTATTGGTTGGTTGCATTGCCAATTGGTTATTATTTGGCTGTGACGAAGAACATGCAAGCAGAAGGTGTTTGGATTGGTTTAATTATTGGTTTAACATGTTCGGCGATTTTGTCGAATTTACGCTTGCAATGGCAGTTTAAACGCATGAAGAGGATGTATGGTTTGACATAAGTCAATGAGCACTTTGATTTCTAAGTTATCTGTCGAACATTTAGCTACATTAGCGCTGTTTGCTGTATAAAAAGTGATCGAAGTGTTATACAGCCCAAAATCGAAGGGTTACTTTAGTACCAATTTAATGTCTCTAAATTAGCTCAATTACATATTTTATAGGATTGTTAAGTATTATGAAAAACGCTTCAACTCCTTTGTATGACATTCATGCCATCAAAGATATCGAGAAACGAGCACTAGAAGTGCTCAATATCGCGTCAATTACATTAATGCAGCGCGCTGCATTGTTTGTTCTGGGATATCTCTATAAGTCATATCCAGATGTGAAGAAGATTGCAGTGATTGTTGGTGCTGGGCGAAATGGTGGCGATGGCTATTTTTTTGCACAGCAAGCATTGAGTGCAGGTTTTGAAGTCAAAATCTTTTACTTAGCAGATCCTAACAACTTAGTAGATGATGTTCGTAAAGCATATTTAGCAGCAAAAGGCATGGGCGTACCATGCGAATCATTTTCTTCAAGCTGTTTGGATGATGCTGATTTAATCATTGATGCAATGATGGGAACAGGCGTTAACCGTGCTTTATCAGGGGAATGGTTAGGTGCTGCAATGTTGATTAATCGCAGTGGTAAACCCGTTATTTCTTTGGATATTCCTTCTGGTTTGAATGCAAATACAGGCGCGATTTTAAGTGAAGCTGTGAAAGCAACTGAAACAATTACATTTATTGCACAAAAACCGGGTTTGTACACAGGTAAAGGCCCTGAATATGTGGGCAAAGTGATCTGTTCAGATTTAGGTATTCCTGAAGAGTGTTTTGAAGCGATTCATGCAGCTTCTTGTCGATTTAACTTACCTGCAATGGCAGAATGGTTTCCTGATCGTAAGAAATTTAATCACAAAGGCAACTTTGGTCATATTTTAGTTGTGGGTGGCTATCTTGGCATGGCTGGTGCTGCATTATTGGCAGGACATGCAGCATTAAGATCAGGCGCTGGTCGCGTTTCTATTGCAACGCATCCACATCATGCAACGGCGATGATTCCTTATCATCCTGAGTTAATGGTTCGTGGCGTGAATGGTGCTGAAGATTTAGCGCCGTTATTAGAAGTTGCAACGTGCATTGTGATTGGTTGTGGATTGGGCACAAATGAATGGTCAGTTGAACTAATGAATGCTGTATTAGCATCTGGTAAACCTGTTGTGATTGATGCTGATGGCTTGAATCTGATCGCACAAGATAAAATCTCTAAAGAGTTATTAGAAGAAAATAAAGATAATCATGTGATTACGCCGCATCCTGTGGAAGCGGCAAGATTATTGCATGGCACTGTTAATGATGTGGAAGCAGATCGTTTAGTGACAGCTTATCAATTGTCAGAAAAGTTTGGTATCACTGTATTGAAAGGTGCAGGATCTTTAGTTTGCGATTCAGATTTCTTGAGCATTAACACAACTGGTAATCCTGCGATGGCAAGTTCTGGAATGGGCGATGCTTTGAGTGGTATTATTGCTGGTTTGATTGTGCAAGGTGTTTCTTCAAGACGAGCAACTCGTTTAGGTGTTTGGTTGCATGGCTTAGCAGGCGATATTTGCGCTGAGCAAGGCTATCGTTCTGTGATTGCAACAGATGTGATTGAGTTCTTGCCAAAAGCAATCGCAAGACTTAAGGATTAAGATGGATTTAACAGTAGAATTACAAAGTGAATCAGATACTGCTGCGATTGCTGAAAAGCTAGCAGCAGTGATTGCTTCGCAAAATTTACAGGCGTTTAAACTGTATTTGTCAGGTGATTTAGGCGCAGGTAAAACAACTTTTTCAAAATATTTTTTAAAGGCTTTGGGCGTTGATGAAACGATTAAAAGCCCAACATATACAATCATTGAGAGCTATTCTGCAGGCGATTTGAATGTCGATCACATTGATTTATATCGCATTGAAGAACATGATTTATATGATTTAGGTTTTTTGGAAGATGATCACAAAATTTGGTTGATAGAATGGCCTGAAAAGGGCGGTGAATCATTGCCAGAACCTGATTTGTTATTAGTATTAGAGCGAGCAGATGTGTTATCTATGCAGCTGTTGCCCAAATCGAAACTTGGGCAACAAGCAGTTTTGGCATTAGATATCTGATGCGAACTTGGTTGTGTTGCGATCCAATGGGATTGCAGCACTGCCTTCCGCTAAGAAAGCACGCGTTTTTGCATCGTAAAATGCATAACGAATAGCAATGTCATCTGCATTAATAGTATATGCGCCCATTACGATGATATCTGCTTTGAATGCAGCTGCAGCACGAGATGCTTCTGCTGTTGGTACGACCATTTTATTTTGCACAGCGATCATGTCGCGTTTATAGCGGACATATTTTGCTGTAGCAGTTTTACCAATTGCATTTGTTAAGCCCATGCCTGAAATACGGCCAGCTTTTTCACTTTTATTAATATCTTTTGCATTCACTAAAGCGCCCACTAAGAAAACCTCATTAGCGAAAATATCATTTTTCTTTTTAAACAATAGAGGATATTTTTGCTTCACTTCTACAATGGACTTTCTTAATGCTTCCTGCATCTTATAAGATGAGTTTTGGTTGAAGTCAGCAACTTCACGATCCAAAGAAGAACGTTCTACAGCAGATACTTCCCAAGCATTGTAATGTTCATATTTGTATTTTGGCTGTTCTGCGATTTCTTGATCGTACGGAACGCCGTAAACAGGTGCGCCATCTACAGCAGGCCAAATGCAACCGGACAATACGATTAAGCTTGCCATACTCAAGGGGATTATTTTTTTCATAATTATCCTGTCTCTATATAATCTGTAATGATTTAAATTGTAATCTCGCGGATTATATCATGGAAAAATAATCAATTATTTGAATTTCATTGTTAAATCATGTAACTCGTACAAATTGCACTGAATATCAGCCTATGAGATTTCGGTCAGTTGATGTGAGCCGTGATAGAATACGCGCACTGTTTAAAATTGTGTTGAGGGTTGTATGAAAGAACAGATTATTAATGCTTTGAATCAAGTCAAAGTTGTTTTTGACAACAAAAGTTTGGGTGAGTTATTGCGAATCACATCGGTTGATTATTTGGAAAAAGATCAAGCCTATGTTGTAACAATTACCCTCAATTTTGAAAGCCAAACGTACAATGAAGCTCTGGTAAAAGCTTGTGGCGAAGTGATTCAGCCATTATTGAAGGCAGGCGAAAGCGTTCGTTTTGAGATTAATGCTAAAAACGTTGCACATAAAGTGCAAGGCGGTTTAAAACCATTAAAGAATATTAAAAATATCATCGCTGTAGGTTCAGGTAAAGGCGGCGTTGGTAAATCAACAACTTCTATCAATATTGCGAATGCACTCAAAAATGAAGGTTTTGTTGTGGGTATTTTGGATGCGGATATTTATGGTCCAAGCATGCCAAAAATGCTCGGTACAAATGAAAAACCTGCATCACGTGATAATAAAAGCATGGAGCCAATTGATGTAGATGGCATGCAAGCAATGTCTATCGGATTCTTGGTTGATGAAAAAGATGCAATGATTTGGCGTGCGCCGATGGCTGTTGGTGCATTGACGCAATTATTGAATGATACAAATTGGCGCGATCTAGATTATTTGATCATTGATATGCCACCGGGAACAGGCGACATTCAATTAACATTGTCACAAAAGATTCCTGTTGCTGGCAGCGTGATCGTAACAACGCCGCAAGATATTGCATTGATCGATGCTCGTAAAGGGATCGATATGTTCAATAAAGTGGATGTGCCAATTTTGGGTGTTGTGGAAAATATGAGTACGCACGTTTGCTCTAATTGTGGTCACGAAGAAGCAATTTTCGGTGCGAATGGCGGTCAATCATTGGCAGAAGATTCTCATGTTCCGCTTTTAGGTCAATTACCTTTGGATATTCGTGTGCGTCAAGCATTGGATAATGGCAATGTGCATTCATTAAATGATTCTGATATTGCTTTGCGTTATCAAGAGATTGCTCTTAAAATGGTATCTCATTTGTCTCAGCGCCCGAAAGATGTCGCAGGCAAATTCCCTAAAATTGTTGTAGAGAATCGCTAAATTATGAGCATTAAATCTGATCGTTGGATCCGTGAGCAAGCCGAAAAACATGGCATGATCGAACCGTTTGCAGCTGGGCAAGTTCGTTATGATGATAATGAAAACCGCATCATCAGCTACGGCACATCAAGCTATGGTTATGATGTGCGTTGTAGTAATGAATTTAAAGTGTTCACGAACATTAACTCAACCATCGTTGATCCTAAGAATTTTGAAGATGGAACATTTGTAGATGTTGTATCTGACGTTTGCATCATTCCACCTAATTCATTTGCATTGGCAAGAACGGTTGAATATTTCCGTATTCCACGCAGCGTTTTGACGGTTTGCTTAGGTAAATCAACTTATGCACGTTGTGGCATTATCGTGAATGTCACGCCATTAGAACCAGAATGGGAAGGGCACGTAACATTAGAATTTTCTAACACAACTCCATTGCCAGCAAAAATTTATGCAGGTGAAGGCGTTGCACAAATGCTCTTTTTTGAATCTGATGAAATTTGTGAAACATCATATAAAGATCGCGGGGGTAAATACCAAGGTCAAACTGGTGTAACACTACCAAGAACATAATAGAAGGATAGTAATGTCTGACATTAGAATTAAAACGCCAGAACAAATCGAAGGAATTCGTAAAGCATGTCGCTTGGCTGCTGATGTTTTGGATATGATTGGCGAACATGTGAAAGTTGGCGTAACAACGCTTGAACTCGATAACATCATGAACCAATTTATTTTGGATAACGGTGCGATTTCAGCATGTTTTGGTTATGGTGATCCAGGTTTTCCAAAGTACACTTGTATTTCTTTGAATCACGTTGTTTGTCACGGTATTCCAAATGATAAAGCTTTGAAAAAAGGCGATATCTTAAATATCGATGTTACAGTGATTTTGGATGGTTATTTTGGTGATAACAGCCGCATGTATAAAGCAGGGGAAATCTCTACTTTAGCGCAGCGTTTGATCGATACAACTTATGACTGCATGATGCTCGGTATTGAAACTGTGAAACCAGGCGCATCATTCCGAGAGATTGGTCAAGCAATTGAAAAACATGCACATGCAAATCATTTTTCAGTTGTGGAAGATTTCTGTGGTCATGGCGTTGGGATTGAATTCCACGAAGCGCCATTAGTATTGCATTATGATTCTCCAAAAGTAACGGATGTTATGCAAGAAGGTATGATTTTCACGATTGAGCCAATGCTTAATGTGGGTAAACATACTTGTAAAGTTTTATCAGATAATTGGACAGTTGTGACAAGAGATCGCTCGCTTTCTGCACAGTGGGAACATCAGATTCTTGTGACTAAAACTGGTCATGAAATCTTAACGTTATCAAAACTATAAAATTATGAACGATCATCACATGCTTTCTTTTTGTATCTCGGGTGCTGGGCCGATTGGCTTGGCGTTGGCTTTGGGTTTAGGGCAGCAAGGCTTTCGAGTTTCGCTGCTGGATCAGAAAAGTGGGATCGATGCCGAAGTATTGGTAGATGATCGTAGAATGTTGGCTTTGTCGCATCGCACCGTTGAATTTTTTAAACGATTAAATGCGTGGGATGCGATGAGCGAATATGCAACGCCGATTGATGCGGTGCATGTTTCACAGAAGAATTGCAAAGCTGAAGTATTGATGAAGGCAAATAAGCATGACATCGATCACTTCGGTTTTTTAGTGCCAGCTGGGCGCGTGGTTTTAGCGCTTTATGCACAAGTGAAAGAACAAGAAAATATTGCGCAGTTGTTTGACAGTCAAATAGTGCCAAAAGCTGGATTGGCTGATGGGCAAGTGACGATTAAATCGAATAGCGAACAGCGCGTAGAACAATTTGATTGGATCATCGCGGCTGAAGGCGTTCATTCAGGCTTGCGTCAATCGTTTGGGATTGAAACATTTATCCGAGATTATGATCAGATTGCCATCATTGCACGCGCAAAATTTGAAAAACCACATAAAAATATCGCTTATGAGCGCTTCACAATGGAAGGGCCTTTAGCGCTTTTGCCTGTGAATGACAATGAAATGGCGGTTGTTTTAATTTCGAATCGTGCGGAAACTGAAAAATGGCAACGCGCTTCAGATTTAACATATTCAGCTGAAGTTCTATCTCGCATTGGCGCGCGATTGGGCGATATTACGGAAGTGAGTAATCTACAAGTTTGGCCATTAACATTGATGATTCCGAAGAAAGTTGTGGAAGGTCGATTATTATTGGCTGGCAATAGCGCACACGGCTTGCATCCAATTGCAGGGCAAGGATTAAATTTAGGGATTCGTGATTGTGAAGCGATCGTGAATCTATTTAGGGATAATCATTATCCTACTGAGCAAGATTTATTGGCATTCAATGAAATGCGCCACAAAGATATAGTGAAAACTGTGGGCGCAACAGACTTTCTTGTGAATGCATTTGGAATTAAAGGTCCATTTGCTCAAACCGCAAGATCATTGGGTTTATTTGGCGTGAAAGTGCTGCCATTTATGAAAAAGAAAATCGCAACCATTGGAATGGGCTATTAGGAGATGCTATGCAGAAATTTGATGTCATTATTAACGGCGCAGGTTTAGTTGGTTCTAGTATTGCTTTAGCGCTGGCATCTTCAGGATTTAAAGTGCTAATTGTTGAATTTGCACCGATTGAAAAATTGTACCCAAAAGATGATTATGGTTTGCGTGTTTCTGCTTTTACGCCGTCAAGCCGCAAATGGTTGGAATATGTTGGCGTTTGGGATGAGTTGTTACACAGCGGACGAATGACGCCATTTTTGCATATGCATGTTTGGGATGGATCAGGCAATGGTGCATTGCAATTTGACTCAGATGGCACAGGATCAGATGCTTTGGGTTGGATTTTAGACAATGAATCAACACAAGGCGCATTATTGGATCGCGTTAAACAAGAATCAAACATCACTTTATTAGATCAAAGAAAAATGGTGAGTTTTGAGAATGTTGAAAATGGCGTGATCGTTCAAACAGATGATGGCGAAAGTTTCGAAGCGGAATTGGTTGTGGGCGCTGATGGCGGGCGATCATTGATTCGTGATTGGGCAAATATTCCTTGCACAGGTTGGAGTTACGGACAAAAAACAATTGTAGGGCAAGTCAAACCTGAGCGCGGGCATGATAATACTTGCTGGCAGAAATTTACAACCAATGGTCCAGTTGCATTATTGCCATTGAATGATGGTCGTTGTTCATTGGCTTGGCACACAACGCACCAAGAAGCTGATGAATTATTGGCATTGGATCGTGAAGAGTTTAGCCGCCGTTTAACGGAAGCATTTGGTGGACGATTTGGTCGCATTGATGCAGATTGGAATTTGGGTGCATTTCCTTTGCGATTGAATCATGCGCGCCATTATTATCGTGATCATTTTGTGTTAGCTGGCGATGCTGCACATAATATTCATCCTTTAGCGGGATTGGGCGTTAATATTGGCTTTTTAGATGCAGCAACATTGGTGGAAGAGCTGATGAATGCACGAGTGCAAGGTTTGAATTTATCAGAAGATTCGGTATTGAAGCGCTATGAAAAGAGACGCAAAAAACACAATATGCTAATTATGGGCGCAATGGATGCCTTTAAACGCAGCGGCGGATCAGATAATATCTTAATGAATAAACTGCGCAACATTGGTTTAACAGTTGCGGATAAATTGCCATTGGGCAAGAGAGAGTTGGCTAGATTTGCTATGGGTTATTATGGCGATGTACCAAAGTTTGTAAAACCTTAATCGGAATAGGGTCTCAAAGGATGATTGAAGAAAAATTCAAAGAATTAGAATCGAAAGTTTTCACGATGTTGGAAGAGAATAAAAGTTTAAAAGTTGAATTGGCAATTTTGAAAGAGAGTTTAAGCCAATGTATGACAGAATCTGCTAGCACAATTGAGTCATTGAAATCTGAATCTGCTCATAGAATAGAAACATTGCAGACTGAATCAGCGCAAGCTTTGGCAACACTGCAAACAGCTTCATCACAAGCATTGGAAACATTGCAAATCGAATCAGCACAAACATTAGAAGCATTGCAGATGGAATCATCTCAAACAGTGCAAACATTACAAGATGAAAATGCATTGATTCAATCACGCAATGCTGAGTTAACGATGCATTTAAAGAAAATCATGAGTCGTTTAGAATCTTTGGGCGTTCAATAGGGGGAAAGATCAATGGAATTAATTACAATCACTGTATTGGGTATCGATTATAAAATTAGTTGCCCAGTGGAAAAGGTCGATTCTTTGAAGCGCTCTTCAGTATTATTGGATTCAAAATTAACCACAATGCGCGCAAGTGGCAAAATGTCGATTGAACAAGCGGCGATTATGGTTGGTTTGAACTTGGCAGATGAGTTGTTGCAGTCAGAAGCATCTTTGAAAAATACACGTTCACAGTGGATTAACCAATTGGATTCTTTGAATGGTAAACTGGACGAAGCTTTAGCTGAAAAGGCATAAGATGACAATGACCGTGGATAGCAGAATTGTTAGCAGTACTTGCTTTGTTGCAGAGTTGCCTTTGTGCAATCTTTATTTGCAAAATGAATCGCGTTTTCCCTGGTTGGTTTTAGTGCCGCGAAGAGAAAATGTTTCTGAATTGATTGATCTTTCGATAGATGATCAGCAAGAATTAACGCGCGAAATTGCAATGGTTTCTCAGTTGATGAAAGCGAAATATAGTCCCGATAAGCTCAATGTAGCTAATTTAGGGAATATTGTGAAGCAGTTGCATGTTCATGTGATTGCGCGTTACGAAACAGATGGTGCTTGGCCGGGCCCTGTTTGGGGTAAATTTGACGCGCCATTGATGTATTCTTTGGTGGAATTAGAAAAGCTTGCAGCTGAAATTCGTGTGGATCTGGATAAATACGTTGTATGAGTTTAGTAAAGCAATTGAATGCTTGGTTGTGGGCAGAACCAAGTAGTTTTTTTAAATATTTATGCCGATTGGTTTATCGTTTAGTTCAAAGTGTTTCGAAAGAAGGTATTCGCACGCAAGCACAAGCATTGGCTTATACGACAATTCTATCGATTGTTCCTTTTATGGCAGTAAGCTTTTCGATTTTGAAAAGCTTCGGTGTTTATCAAAACTTTGTGCCAACGCTCAATAAAATGTTTGAAGCCATTGGTATTCAAGATGAGCAGTTAACATCGACATTGATTGGTTTTGTAGATAATGTTCAAGTGGGATTGCTCGGCAGTATTGGTTTTATGGTACTGTTTTATACAGTTGTAAGTTTGATCAGCACAATTGAAAGCGCATTTAATCGAATTTGGGGCGTTGAAAAGAATCGTCATTTTGCACAGCGATTTTCTTATTATTTAGTGGCTGTATTGATTGGACCTGTTGTGATCTTTTCATTGATCTCTTTAATTTCGAGTGCAGTGATTCTCAATGCGTTGAATGTACCAATTCCTGATTGGTTGTCGGTTTATTTAGGGCAAGGTTTTACAATATTCATATTAACTTTATGTTTGGCCGGTGCTTATTGCTTTTTAACCAATGCAAAAGTCAAAATCATTCCTGCATTGATTGGTGGCTTAGTAGCTGCGGTTGCTTGGCATTTTATGGGGAAAATATTCACTGATTTCATCGCAACATCCAATAAATATTCAGGAATTTATTCAGGTTTTGCGAGTGTGATTTTGTTCTTTATTTGGATGGATTTAACGTGGTTGATCGTTTTAGTGGGCAATCGTTTAACTTTCTTGCTGCAATATCCGCATCAATTATTGATGGATAAACGAGAGCAAGATTGTATTGTGCCTGAAGCAATTACTGTGAAAATTACACCAAAAGATAAATACGGTGAAGAATGGATAGTGCAATCTATTCAAACGAGTAAGGAGAAATAGTTTGGACAGCAGTCAAAGTCCATTTTGGGAAAAGCCATTGGCAAAGTTGTCATCAGAAGAATGGGAAGCATTGTGCGATGGTTGCGGTTTATGTTGTTTGAATAAGCTTGAAGATATTGATACGGGCAAAATTTATACAACGCGCGTTGCGTGTGATTTGTTGGATTTAAATAATTGCCAATGTTCTAATTATGTGAACAGAAAACAATTTGTGCCAGATTGTATTAAGTTAACGTACAAATTGGTGGCAACTGTGGATTGGCTGCCAGAAACTTGTGCTTATGCGCGCAGATATCGTGATCAATCATTGCCAGAATGGCACTATTTGCTAACGGGCGATCGTAATACTGTTCGTGAATTTGTAGATGTTTCAAAACATAAACTCATTCATGAAAAAGATACTAAAAAGCCGCTGCATTATTATATGATTGATGGAGATTTTACGCGTGAGTGAATTAACACATTTTAACCAATCTGGCGAAGCGCACATGGTAAATGTTGCGAATAAGAGCGATACAAAGCGTGTTGCGATTGCGCATGGCTTCATTACGATGAATCAAGTAGCTTTTGATGCTTTGCAAAATGGCGAAAGCAAAAAAGGCGATGTTTTAGGAATTGCACGCATTGCAGCGATTCAAGCAACGAAACAAACATCATTATTGATTCCATTGTGTCATCCTTTGCCATTAACGCATGTTTCTGTAGATTTTGCATATCATGATGATTTGACGTTAGAAATCATCGTGCAAACAGAAACTATTGGCAAAACTGGCGTAGAAATGGAAGCAATTACAGGTGTTTCAGTTGGGTTAATGACAGTCTATGATATGTTAAAAGCTGTCGATAAAGGAATGGTGATCAGCAATATCGAGCTTCTTGAGAAGATCGGTGGCAAGAGCGGACACTATAAACATACTGAAAAGTGAAGAAATTTTGACAAAAAATTCAGCAAAGATTAGAATAGCAATCTTTTTTGAGATTGTTAGCAGGGTATTTTAAGTGAAATACGCAGAGTTTCCCCTCAAGAAAACTGTCAATGAAGG
>JASLHB010000113.1 GCA_030149965.1 Wohlfahrtiimonas sp.
GAGCAAGATCTAGATCTTCAAGCATTTGATGTTAAATTTGATAACTTCTTCTTAGAATCCTCTGTTTATAAAGATGGTTCTGTGGATAATGTTGTTGAGACTTTGACAAAAAATGGCTTCACTTATGAAGAAGATGGCGCCCTTTGGTTAAGAACCACAGATTTTGGTGATGATAAAGATCGTGTGATGCGTAAGAAAGAAGGTGGTTATACTTACTTTGTGCCTGATCTTGCTTATCATCGTAACAAATGGGAGCGTGGTTTTCAGCGTGTTGTGAATGAACAAGGCGCAGATCATCATGGAACGATTGCTCGTGTAAGAGCAGGACTTCAAGCATTAAATACAGGTATTCCAAAAGGATGGCCTGATTATGTGCTACATCAGATGGTTTTAGTATTACGTGATGGCCAAGAAGTTAAAATTTCAAAGCGTGCTGGTAGTTATGTAACATTGCGTGATTTGATTGATGAAGTTGGAAAAGATGCAACGCGTTATTTCTTAGTTGCTCGTAAACCTGATTCGCAATTACAATTTGATATTGATTTAGCTCGCAGTCAGTCGTCAGAAAATCCTGTTTACTATATTCAATATGCGCATGCACGTATTTGTTCTTTATTGGATGAGCGTAGTAAAGCTGCAGAATTTAATATTGAAACAGCAAAAGAAAATGTTGCGCGTTTAGAAAAGCATTTAGAATATGATGTAATGCGCGTAATTTCACGCTTCCCTGAAATTGTAATTTCAGCAAATAATAATAATGCGCCACATTTAATCGCTGCATATCTACAGGAATTGGCAGGATCAGTTCATAGTTACTATAATGCGAAAGATGAAGATGGTAAGGCAATTCGAATTTTAACTGATGATGTTGCATTGCAAGATGCTAAATTATATTTATTGGCTTCAGCAAAGCAAGTGATCGCGAATGGTTTAGCTTTATTGGGATTATCTGCACCTAATAAAATGTAATTGATAGGATTTATGGCAAAGAAATATTTCCAAGCAAAAAAACAGAAAAACCCTTTAGCAAAGAAACATCCTAACTCAAGAAAGAATAGAATCACGACATTTGCTGTTGTGATTTTATTTTTGGGGCTAGGTGTATCAGGTGTTGTATCTTATTTTAGCAATAAAGGAAAAGATGAGCCTATTAAAAAGGCTGAGAAATCTTCTAGTGCTAAAGATTTACACCCTAAAAGAGTTGTCAAACCTTTGTCTGATGAAGATTTTAAAGGTGCTAAAGAGTACAATTTTTATACTCAGCTAGAAGAGCGCGCTTTGATTTTAGGTGAGGAAGATCGTTTTGGTGGAATTTCATTAGAAAATTTGCGTGAAGCACCTAAGATCAATTTAGAAAGTACTGCTCAGGTTTCTGTGCCAACTCCGGTTCCTATGCCTGCTAAAAAAATTCAAAATAAAGATATTGCTATGGCGCCTTTAGTTTTAGAAAGCAGTCAGCAACGAGCAAAAACACCTGTTAAAGCAGCAGTAGTGCCTACAAAGCCCGTAGTACAGTCGAAGCCCGAGATTAAGCAGCAAACAAAAGCAACTGGCAATATTGTTTTGCAAGTAGGCGGATTTGGTGCGCGCAAAGATGCAGAAAAACATAAAGCCTTTTTGGCTAAATATGGCTTTACGGCAAACATATTACAAGGTAAAACTCAAGCACAACAAGATATCTATCGTGTGCGCATTGGCGGTTTCAGTCCGCAAGAAGTCGAGTCGGTCAAGAAAAGATTGGGTGCATTAGGCGTCAGTTATTTTGAAGTAAAATAAACCTCTATGATGAGATTTTATTGAAAATCTAGTATAGTGATGATCAGTTTTTAAGTAAGGAATAATTATGGCACGTGGAATTAATAAGGTTATTTTATTAGGTCATTTAGGTAGAGATCCTGAAGTAAAATATATGCCTAACGGAAATGCTGTTGCGAATATTACAATTGCAACATCAGAAAGTTGGAAAGATAAAAATACAGGACAACCACAAGATAGAACTGAATGGCATCGTGTTGTAATTTTTGGGAAATTGGCTGAAATAGCAGGTCAATATTTGAAAAAAGGTTCTTTGGTTTATATTGAAGGGCAATTGCAAACACGTAAATGGACTGATCAATCAGGACAGGACCGTTATACAACTGAAATCGTTGTGAATATGCAAGGCACAATGCAGATGCTAGATCGTAAAGGTGCTAATGATAATAATAGTGGTGATTTTGGTGGTTCACAAGATTACGGTTATCAAGGTCAGCAACAACAGCCAGCTTACAATAATCAAGGTTCTCAGAATTATCAGCAGCCAAAAAATAATGCGCCTCAGCAGCAGGCAGCTCAACAAGCGGCACCGACATTTGATGATTTTGATGACGATATCCCATTCTAATCATGTGAAAAGCCTTGCATTGCAAGGCTTTTTTATTGAGTAAAAGAAATCAATAGATTTGCTAAATAACGGTTTCTCACAAAAAAAATAATAATTTTTTTAAATTTATTGGATAAAAAACAAAAAAATCACAATCTTTGAAATTAGCTATTTATAGATCAGGAGCGCTGTTATATAATTGCCCACTGGAAAAATAAGGAGAAGCGCATGATTAAAAAAGAAGAAGCGATAGTTGAGCAACATCATGGTACTCGTCATAAAGAATATGCGGTGATTTTAGCGATCGTGGTGATTGTGTTTGATCTAATCTTTCGAAAAACAACTTCGACGCCTTTCTTGATTTTGATAAATTTAATTTCATTGGGTGCAATCTTATACAGTGCATTCAGTGTTGTGCGTCATGCGGATGTTTTCGCTCATAGATTGGGCGAGCCTTATGGTTCTTTAATTCTGAGTTTATCAGTTGTTATTTTAGAAGTGAGTTTAATCACAGCAGTGATGACGTCGGGTGTTTCTGCTGAAGAAAATGGTGGAGTTAGCCCTTATGCGACGCTGATGCGAGATACTTTGTACTCGTTGATTATGTTGGTAACAAGTGGGTTTGTTGGTGTTTCATTATTATTGGGTGGACGTAAATTCAGAACTCAACATGTGAATTTGGCAGGGGTAACGCAATATTTAACAGCGATCATTCCTTTGGTATTTATCGTTTTGATTTTACCGAGTGTTTTGCCATCAGGTACATATTCGACAGGACAATTATTCGTTGTTGCATTTTTATCAGCAGCGCTATATGCAGTTTTTTTAATTATTCAAACTAAAACACATCAGAATTTATTTATCTATGAGCATGAAGATCAGGATGAAGATCATGAAGGTGTTCCATCGCCAAGATCAAATTTATGGCATGGTATTTGGTTGATTATTCATTTAATTTCTGTGGTTGCCATTACGAAAGTGGATTCAATGCCATTGGAAACATTGTTGGGTAATTTAAATGCGCCACAGGCTTTAACGGGGTTGATTGTAGCGATCTTAATATTTGCACCTGAAGGATTGGGGGCAATTCGCGCTGTATTGGCAAATGATTTACAGCGTGCGATTAATATGTATTTTGGATCAGTGTTGGCGACTATTTCTTTAACCGTACCAGCAGTGGTTATCATTTCTGTGTTAACCAATAATACAATTGTGTTGGGCTTGGAAATGGTGGATATGATGCTTTTATTGGGTATTTTTATGTTGTGCCAAGCAACATTTGCCAGCGGTCGTACAAATCAAGTGGATGGTGTTGCGCATTTGGTTATTTTTGGTGCGTATTTAATGATGGTGATGAGTTAAGGCTGACTGCTTAATTTAGGTAATAAAAAAGCGATCTTATTAGATCGCTTTTTTGTATTTCAATCACTATAAAGTTATGAATTATGCATCTTTAGCTGTGCGAGAGAAGCGCTTGCGATCATTTTCCGTTAAGTGTTTTTTACGTAAACGGATAGATTTTGGCGTTACTTCTACTAATTCATCGTCATCGATAAATTCGATAGCTTGTTCCAATGTCATGCGAATTGGCGGTGTTAATGTCAATGCTTCATCTGTACCAGATGCACGCATATTTGTTAACTGCTTAGCTTTTAATGGGTTAACAGTTAAGTCATTATCACGTGAGTGAATACCAATTAATTGGCCTTCATATACTTCTTCAGCATGGCCAATAAATAAACGACCACGATCCTGAAGGTTGAATAAAGAGTAAGCAGATGCTTTGCCAGTACCGATAGAGATCAATACACCATTCAAACGTTGACCAACTTCACCTTTCTTGAAAGGACCATAATGATCATAGTTATGGAACATTAAACCAGTACCACTTGTTAATGTCATGAACTCAGTTTGGAAGCCGATTAAACCACGAGAAGGAATGATGTATTCGATACGAATACGACCTTTACCATCTGGAACCATGTTAGTTAATTCACCGAAGCGAATACCCATTTGTTCCATGATTTTACCTTGATGATCTTCTTCGATATCGAATGTTAAAGTTTCATAAGGTTCAAGTTTTACACCATCTTCTTCTCTGAAAATTACTTCAGGGCGGCCAACAGCCATTTCGAAACCTTCACGGCGCATAGTTTCGATCAAAATAGACAAATGAAGTTCGCCACGGCCAGAAATCTTGAAACGATCTGGATCTTCTGTATCTTCAACACGTAATGCTACGTTATGTAATAATTCTTTTTCTAAACGCTCTTTGATTTGGCGAGAAGTAACGAATTTACCTTCTTTACCAGCAAATGGAGAAGTGTTCACTTGTACTGACATAGAAACTGTTGGTTCATCAACTGTCAATGGTGGCAATGCTTCTGGTGCAGCTGGATCACACAATGTATCTGAGATGAATAGTGGATCAATACCTGTGAAGCAAACGATGTCACCAGCTTGTGCTGATTCAAATTCAATACGATCTAAGCCATGGAAGCCTAAGATTTTTTGAATTTTGCCATTACGTTTTTTGCCTTCACGATCAATGATAGTTACTTGTGAGTTAGGTTTGATTTGACCACGTTGAATACGACCAACACCAATTAAGCCAACATAAGAGTTGTAATCTAAAGAAGAAACTTGTAATTGGAATGGTGCATCTACTTCAACTTTTGGTGGTTCAACGTGCTTGATTACAGCTTCAAAAAGAGCTGTCATATCGCCTTCGCGAACATCAGGTGTATTGCCAGAGAAGCCGCTTAAGCCTGAAGCATAGATC
>JASLHB010000060.1 GCA_030149965.1 Wohlfahrtiimonas sp.
CAACCCATTGCTATTTTAAAAGCTAATGAAGGTCAGCCTGATTGGGATGAAGTTGAAAAACACATCAAAGAATGGACGCCAACATTATTCGTTGTAGGTATGCCATATACAGCGGATGGTACAGAAACTGAACACATGAGAAAGATTCGTAAATTTATGAATCGTTTACATGGGCGATTTGGTTTGCAAGTTGTAGAAGTGGATGAACGATTATCATCAAAAGAGAGCGAGCAATATATGAAGCCATCTAAAAAGGGCAAGAAAGGGCAATTAGATGCCCATTCTGCGGCGATTATTGTAGAACGCTATTTGAATGATGGATTAATATTTTAATCTTTTTTCATTATTTTCAATGATGGTGCGCCTAGTTCTTTTGAATCATGGCCATGATGTTGGTGTCCGCTCGTATCTGTCCAGAGATATTCACCAACTTCACAGTTTTGTACAACTGGGAAATAAATGTCATTGCTGTTTTTTGCATTTTCTGCAAAGTAGCCAGTGATTGTAAATTCATCATAAGATTGATCAGGTAAAATACCTTCCCAAGTTACTGTTGAAACACCTTCAGTAATGTTTTTGCCATATTGCTGGTAAGTTTTCGCAAAAGGTTTTGACTCAGTTGTAATTTTCCATTCTGGTTTTAACATTGGTTTGATGCCAATAACGCCTTCAGGAATTTGAATGGTCACTTTTGTCGTTGGTGTACCTTCGCAACCGTGAGGAATAGCAAAGGTAGCTTTGAAAGATTTTCCTTCAATCAACGGCTTTGGATCAATAAAGCTGACATGTGCAGATGCCATTTGAGCAAGTAAAACAGAAGTAACCACAGATAATTTTACGATATTTTTCATGATAACTCTTCATTGTAGAATGATAGGGAAATTGGATTGTAGTCAATTTTAATCATCTTGTATATACAAGTTATATAATTAATTTGATCTCATTCTCAATAAGATTTTGTTTTAATCTTTATAATTTAGAATTTCATATAAATTTTTTAATGTGGCAATGATTGCATCAGGGCTTGCAATGAATGTTGCTTCGCCTTTCATAATATAAATCTGATCATTTTGAATGGCGGATAAACCTTGCAAACTGCGCCAATTCGGATGAATTCTTTCAAATGTGATGGTGCGATCAGGATAGAAAGATGTATTTTGATCGCCTTGTAAAAGAATAATAATGTCTGGATTCAGCATTAAAATGCCTTCTTGTGATATCAATGGCGCATTGAGTGTGCCTTGATAAGCATTATTTGCACCAATAATTTCTAATATATCTTGATGAAAACTTTTACCTGCAGCACGTTGTGGTAATTGATTGAGATGATTATCGCCTTCGTATGCATATAGCAATAACACTTTTTTGGAAAGATTATTGAGTTGATGGCTATGAATTGTATGATTTAGTTCGTTAATTTTTTGATTGGCATTGGTTTCGATTGAACAAATATCGCCAATTTTTTGTATGGATTGTTGTATTTCATTCAGAGAATTAAACGCAATTAATTCAGTATTTAATTTTAATGTATTTAACTTACGTTTTTGAGGACTGTCTTCTGAAATATCCGCAAAAATGATTGTTGGAGCGAGCAGGGTAATGGCTTCATAATTAGGATCTAACATACCACCAATATTTTGAATGTGGCTATCTTGTGGTAAACGATCATATCTTGTGCCTGCCACAATATTTTCTTCTAATCCCAATGATAATAATGTATCTGTAATGGTTGGTGATAGAGAAATAATGCGTTGGCATTGTTCGATGACAGCGAATGCAGATGAACTGAATAATGAAAAATATATTACAAATAGAGATAAGAGTTTTTTCATTGTAAAACCGTGCCTTGTAAAATATTTAGAATTAAAAAAAGAGGGCGAAAGCCCTCTTTTGAATCAAACATTAAAAGTTAATTTTAACGCCAATTGCACCATTGATACGTTTTTGGCCATAACCCCAAACTGTATAATAATCTTTATCTAACAAGTTATTCACTCGACCATAAATGCTCACAGTATCATTGATCTTGTAGTCAGCGGCTAAGTTAACCATCCAATAAGGCTTAAGATTTTTTTGGGTGGACCAATCACTAGCAAGGTTACTGACTGTGCTGCCGTTATATTTTGCTTCTGCAAATAAATTCCATTGTTCAGTAGGTTTAAAGTTAATATATCCACCAGCCATGTGTTTAGGAACACGTACAGCTTTATTACTGGTTAGTATATTATTTTTCTTTTCATAATCTCTTGCATCTGTATAGGTATAATTTACACCAAATGCCCATTGTTCATTTAGTTGAGTATTAGTTGAGAATTCTACGCCCTTACTTTTGAATTCATCGCTTGATTTATACTTGGATGTTGGTGAATCAAAGATAATACGATCTTTAATTTTTTGTTGGAAATAAGTTAGTTCAACAGTTGTAGACTCAATTGGCGTGAATACAAAGCCAAAATCAAAACCTTTACTTGTTTCTGCTTGTAATTTATCGTTGCCATATATAGGTGCATAGAGTTGATACAATGTTGGAGCTTTAAATCCTGTACCGTAGCTTCCTTTTACAGCAATAAAATCGTTAATATTATAACGTGATGTTAAACGATAAGTTGTTTTGTCGCCGAATTCAGAATGATCATCGTAACGTAATCCAAGCGTATTGAAGAAACGATCACCAAAGTTTAAATGTTGATCTACATATAAGCTTGTTTGATGAGTAGTTTTTTTAGGATATTGATTGTTGTAAATGTAATCTCCCCAAATTGGGTTTGGAGATATACCTCGGTTATAGCTCAGCATTGATTCTTTTGAATATGAAGCGCCAAATAGAGTTTGAAAGTCTGGATGGATTGTTAGAGTATTTTGCCACGTAATGGTTTGTAATCGAGCTTTAAAAGCAGAGCGATCAAAATTTTGATTGTAGCCATACATACCATCAGGATCATTGTATAAATGTCTTTTGGTATCTGAAATATCGTAACTTAATGAACTTAACCATTTTTCATCAAATAGTATTGTATTAATCGCAAATCGACCAATCCAACGTTTTAAATTTGTATAGCTGAATTTATCATCTTGGAATGAGCCTGCACCAGCATCCATATCTGTATGTTGACGGTCATAACGAGCCATTAAATCAAAGTTGATCCAATCTAAAGGAGCATAGTTAACATAAAATGAAGCATCTCTATTTTTGAAACGATCTTTTTCAGTATTGCCTTCTAATTTAGAATCAGCCGTAGAAATACCATGCTCTTGGTTTAAGCCTAAAGCTAATGAATACATTAATTTATCTGTTTGGCCTTGAGTTTGTACAGTAGTTTTAACATGATCATAGCTACCGCCTTCTAATGTAACTGTCGTCCCTTGTGGTCCACCTTTTTTCGTGAAGACTTGGATCACGCCAGCCATAGCGCTTGAGCCATACAATGTGCTTTGTGGGCCTTTTAATACTTCAATTCGTTCAATATTTAATGTATCTAATGTGCTGAAATCAAATCCTCGGCCTGTACTAGAAGGATCATTAACCACAACACCATCAATCATCACAAGAATATTATCACTGCTCATTCCTCTAATGAATGCATTGCTTGTACCATTAGCACCATTACTGACAATATTTACACCAGGTAATGTTGATAAAGCATCGCTCACGCGCTGATACTGACCATTTTCTAATTGTTGTTCTGTGATCACATTAATAGTTGAGCCAACTGTATCTAATTTTTGATCTGTACGATTTGCTGTGAATACAATTTCATTGTTATCAGAAGATTGTGTTACACCTTTATCGTCATTGGATTGTGCAAATGTTAAAGGCGTAACAAAAAAGATAGCGCCCAGTGCCATGTATAATGGGGAGAATTTCATAAAATATTTAGTCCTAGTCCACGAGGAAATTAATCATGTGTAAACAAAGGTACTTCGACTTAGCTCAAAAGCATCACGATGGCGGGTCCGTGAGAGAATCAGCACTCTCTTCCCCTTTGTAGATGGGCAATTATACAAGAACTAATGCTTTTTATCTGTAATTAAAATCAGTATGAAAAATGGTGCGCCCAACAAGGCTGTGATTACGCCAACAGGCAATTCAGAGGGTGCAAATAGTAGGCGTGCAGCAAGATCTGCAACGACTAAAACGAATCCGCCTAAAAAGAGGACTGCTAGCCATAAATAGCGATGATCATTACCAATTAATCGTCGTGCGATGTGTGGAATGATTAAACCAACAAAGCCAATAGGGCCGCTCACTGCAATCATTGTGCCCATCATTAAACTGATGATAAAAAACAAAGGAATGAATGTATAAGCAGGTTGAATACCTCTTGTCAGGGCGATTGTATGTCCTGCACTTAATAAATTAAGTTTTGGGGTTAAAAATACAATAATGATGGTGCTCATCATCATTACAAGAACTAAAGGAATGATTTCACCGTAACTAACATTTGCGATTGTGCCCATCATCCATTGCATTAAGCGATAACTATCTTGTGGTCGGCCAATGGTTTGCATGATCATGACTAAACTACTGCAAAAGAAACTCAAAATTACGCCAATCAATAATAATCGTGAAGAGGATTCTAAGGCATGTCTATTCAATGAATAAATTAAAAAAGTGATCAGCATCGCGCCAATGAATGAGGCAAAAGATAAGCCTGAAAATAGCCACAGTGAGAAGGAAATGCCAGAATGAATATAGATTGCAGCGCCTAATGCACTGCCGCTTGCAATGCCTAATGTGAAAGGTTCTGCCAAATTGTTACGTAAGATGGCTTGGAAAACCATGCCTGAAATGGCTAACATTGCACCGATTAGCCATGCTGTGATTACTCGCGGTGCTCGGATATTCCAGAAAATATTATGAATTGCTGGTGAATCTTGCCATAGCATTTGTGGTGATATATTTTCCATGCCAATAAATGGCGTGATTAAAAAGGCTGAAATGCTCAAGAATCCGAAAAGGGCTATCATCCATAAGCGACGTTGAGGAGAAATGACTTTTACCAAAATATCACTCCTTGATCGCTTTGTGCTGCTGTAAATTGATAATCATAAAGATCATATAAGTTATCTGAATGAATCACATCTTTCGTTGCGCCATAAAAAAGTTTTTCACCATTTTTAATGGCTAAACAGTGGGTGAAGTAATGAGTGACTTCATTGACATCATGTGTGACTGAGACGATGGTTTTATTCATATCGATAGAAATATCATGAATTAATTTGAGTAATTCGTGAGCTTGTTTGGGATCTAAGAAATTGGTTGGCTCATCTAAAAAAATCATGGGCGTTTCTTGGCACAGTGCACCAGCAATAAATGCACGTTGTCTTTCGCCACCACTTAAATGTGAAAGTGGCGTGTTTTTATAGTGTGTGAGTTTTGTTTTTTCAAGAATTTCATGAATGGTCTTATGCTCTTTGGATGAGAGCAGAAAACCAAGTTTTTGATAAGGGAACCTTGCATAAACACACCAATCCCAAACAGAAATGGTTAAGTGAGGATGCGTTTGAGGCACATAAGCCACTAGTTTTGCGAGATCTTTTCGAGAAAGAGTTTTTGCGTGATGATCAAAATATTGCAATGATTGAAATGATGCAGGGATTAATTGTAATAAGGCTTGTAATGCAGTACTTTTACCTGCGCCATTCGGGCCGATAATCGCCACTCGATGACCTGATTCAACCTCTAAAGATAAATTATTGAGGCGAATTGTATCGCCAGAATGCACTGAGAGATTTTGGACAGATAAAGCGGTCATCAAATATTTTATCCTTATCAATATTGTTAATTTAAACGAAATCGAATAGGTTGGTCAAAATAGCTGGTTGATTTTTGTCCATTGGTTACTTTTGATTTCACTTTAAGAGATTTTACAGAGTCTAACGCACATTTATCTAAACGAGAAAATTGAGTGGATTGGATGATTTCTACTTTTGTTGAATTGCCATTAGCATCTACATGGATTCGCACGATCGCTAAACCTTGTTCACCGCGTCTGCGGGAAATTAAAGGATAACAACGTTGAATGTTACGTAAAATTGTTTGCTCGCTATTACCATTGATAAAGCCAGCTGGTCCATCCGTTGAATTTTTTCCTGAGCCAATACCTGCGGCATTTCGATTGCCTGATCCTGTGCCTTTTTGAGTATGTGTATTATTCGTTGATTTGGGCGATTGTATAGGTTTTTGTGTTACAACTTTTTTGGGCGCAGGCTTTTGGGCTGGCGCTTTAGGTTCTGGGATTGTTTCTGATTGGTTTTCTGTTTCTTCTATGATCGGTTCAGATGTTATTTTAGGCATTATTTTAGGTTGTTCAATCACAATTTCTTGGGCATTCGGAAATGTCCAGTCACTGAGTTCAACGGCAATAACATAAGCATCATCTTGATGTTGATATTTAGGTTGGAAAATTTCTGATTCAGCTTGAGAAGCGCTTAATCCTTCTGATGAGAAATCTGCCATTAATAACTCATCTTCAGTGAAAACTAAGACAAAAATAAGTAGGCTATGACAAAAAAGTACCAAAAGAACGCTAAATAATCTCATGAGGATTGATGTGAATTAAAATAATGATTCATAAGATAGAAAAGGATCGCGCATTATAAAATATTGACTCAAATAATATGCGCTAATGCTGAATAAAATAATGAATGCTATTGCAAGTAATGCATTGAATTTTTGTCCGATAGAATGAGCAGCGAAATTTAATTGTAATGGCGCAAGGATGATTACTGTGAACATTAATAAATAGCTATAAATCACAGCATATAAAGGTAATTTAATGGAATCCAATTGGTAAGGCAGAGTTGAAACAGCTTGTATGACGCAATCTTTAGAAAAATTTTGTATATATTTTCTAAAAGCAAAAATCCCTTGGCCAAAAGGAATATTCAGTTCTAATAAAACTAAATATGCATTAAATGTTAGCAGTGCTAATGCTAGAACAAAAATTGAGGGAATGATGGATAGAAAAAATTTCAGAATCCAATGTGTTTTAAAGGAAAAAATTCTGATGTAAACGATCAATGACAAAAGAGTAATAAATAGGGAAGTGATAGAAAAAATTAATACTCTTTTTTGATAGATGGCAGTGTAACTTGTGATTTGTGTGAAAAGAGTTTTGAAGTTTAATTGGTGAAGATAATAGAATAGAGCAGTGCATGTAAGCATGGCGATAATCAGCCAAGCACATAGTAATAATGCTTGGTAACGTGATAATTTTATTATGGATTTTTGGTCACGATATTCCACTGTATGAACTCTGCTATTGATGATTGAAGAAATCATTGTAGACGAAGAATCATCAAC
>JASLHB010000121.1 GCA_030149965.1 Wohlfahrtiimonas sp.
CAATGTGCTTGTCATTCCGCCTTGTTGAGCCGCAGCATCTTGTGCATTAGCAACAGTAGTAGAAACAACAGCTAATGATAAAAGTAACGTTCTTAACATTGTAAAACTCCAAAAATAAAAAGATGTTATCTCATAATGAGATCGAATTTTCAAAATACAATTGCAACCAGTGAATTATTTTTGAATTAATTGATCAACGTGTTGATTGATGTTTTCAACTGTAAAGCCAAAAACTTCAAACAATTGTTCAGCAGGTGCTGATGCGCCGAATGTATCAATACCAATCACTGAATCTGCAAATTCGTACCAGCCACGGGTTGTACCTGCTTCTACTGCCAATACTGGCAAGTTGCCTAATACTGCTGATTTATATGCAGCATCATTTGCGCGGAATAATTCAACACATGGCATAGATACAACACGAACGTCATCACGAGCTTCAGCTGCTTTCATCGCTAATTCAACTTCTGAACCTGTTGCGATGATTGTTACTTTAGCATTGGCATTTTCTTTCAATACATAACCGCCTTTTGCAATGTTTGCT
The DNA here is from genome assembly GCA_030149965.1 of Wohlfahrtiimonas sp. Classification (GTDB taxonomy): domain Bacteria; phylum Pseudomonadota; class Gammaproteobacteria; order Cardiobacteriales; family Wohlfahrtiimonadaceae; genus Wohlfahrtiimonas. The sequence goes on from JASLHB010000121.1 coordinate 545, forward strand.
AAAGCTTCAGCTGTGCGTGGTTGGAAAGATAATTTTTGACGAGACAATGCCAATAATGTTGGGTTTTTATCTGATGTTAAACCAGCAGCCCAAGCAGCCATTGTTTCTACTGTATCAGCAGGGCGCCATACATTTAAGTTAGGGATCAAACGTAAAGATTCAACGTGTTCAACTGGTTGATGTGTTGGACCATCTTCACCTAAACCGATTGAATCATGTGTCATTACATAAACAACTTTTTGTTCCATCAATGCGCTCATGCGAATTGCGTTGCGAGCATAATCACTAAATACTAAGAAGGTTGCGCCGTAAGGAATGAAACCGCCATGTAATGCTAAACCATTCATGATTGCAGCCATACCAAATTCACGTACACCATAACGAATGTAGTTACCTTCGCCAGTTGCGATGTCTAAATTTTTGCTTGCTTTGAAGAATGTGTTGTTTGAAGGTGTTAAGTCTGCTGAACCACCAACAATTTCAGGCAAATGAGATGCTAATGCATCCAATGCATTTTTACTTGCTACACGTGTTGCAATGCTTTCGCCTTTTGCATTCACTTCAGTCATTGCATTTGCAATGATTTCATTGAAGTTTTCAGGCAATGCCATGTTCATGCGGCGTAAGAATTCTTTTGCTAATTCTGGGTATTTAGTTTCGTATTGTGCAAATGCTGCTGCCCAATTTTGTTCAGTTGATAAACCTTTAGCTTTTGCATCCCAATGAGCTGCAACATCTTCAGGTGTTTCAAATGCAGGTGAAGTCCAGCCCATTTTTTCACGGATTGCCGCAATTTCAGCATCGCCCAATGGCGCACCATGAGTTGCTTCTGAACCTTCTTTAGAAACTGAACCTTTACCAATTTTAGTTTTACAAATGATTAAAGTTGGTTTTTCTGATTGCGCTTTAGCTTCAGCAATTGCTTTAGAAACAGCTTCAATGTCATGACCATCGATTGGGCCAATCACATTCCACTGATAAGCTTCGAAGCGTTGCTTTGTATTGTCTGTGAACCAGCCAGATACATCACCATCGATAGAGATTGCGTTGTCATCGTACATTGCGATCAATTTGTTTAATTTCAAAGTACCTGCCAAAGCACAAGCTTCGTGAGAGATACCTTCCATCATGCAGCCATCACCCATGAATGTATATGTGCGGTGATCAACGATGCTGAAATCATCTTTATTGAATTCTGCAGCCAACATTTTTTCTGCCAATGCAAAACCAACAGCATTCGTGATGCCTTGGCCTAATGGACCTGTTGTAGTTTCGATGCCAGCGATGAAGCCATGCTCAGGATGGCCCGCTGTTCTTGAGTTCAATTGACGGAAGTTTTTCAAGTCATCAACAGAAACATCATAACCTGTCAAATGAAGCAAAGAATACAAAAGCATTGACGCATGGCCGTTTGACAAAATGAAACGATCACGGTTAAAGAAATTTGGATTGCTAGGATTGTGAGAAAGGTGATTATGCCAAAGTGCATAAGCCATTTCTGCCATGCCCATTGGTGCGCCTGGATGGCCTGAGTTTGCTTGCTGAACTGCATCCATACTTAAAAAACGGATAGCATTAGCACTTTTTTGTTCGATTGACGACATGTTCAAATCCTTAGAATGAATAAATAAGAAAATCAATCTGGCCATTATACTGAATCTAGCTCGATAAATCACTGCTTGAAATGTTGATCTGAGATATATTTTCATACATTGATCATTGTTTCATTTGTGGAACAGTTTGTTAGGTGAAAACAATTCGCATTTAATAAAGATATATTTATAATCCCTAGCCATGATCTTTGATTTTTATTATATAAACTCACTTTAGTGAAAGGATGAACAATGAGCACTTTTCAAAACTTATTAGAAAAACGTAGAACAATTTATCAATTGGGTAAGGATGTTGCTTTATCAAAAAATGAAATCACATCTTTAATTAAGAAAGCGGTGAATGAAGCACCATCAGCATTTCATTCACAAAGTTCCCGTGTGGTTATTTTGTTAGGCGATGAACATACTAAAGTATGGGATATGACAGAAGCACAATTACGTAATATCGTACCTGCGGATCAATTTGAGCCAACAAAAGCTCGTATTGATGGTTTTAGAGCGGCATTTGGTACAGTACTGTTTTTTGAAGATCAAAATGTTGTGAAAGGCTTACAAGAACAATTTCCATTGTATGCGGCGAACTTTCCAAAATGGTCACAAGAATCAACAGCGATTGCACAATATGCAGTTTGGCTGTTGTTAGCAGAAAGTGATATTGGTGCGAGCATTCAGCATTATAATCCATTGATTGATGCAGATGTTGCAAAAGCATACGGCATTCCTGAATCTTGGACATTGCATGCACAAATGCCATTTGGTTCAATTGTTGCGCCAGCGGGTGAAAAATTGCACATAGATGAAGTTGAAAGATTCAAAATATTTGGTTAATTGATTCATTTAACATTAATAAATGAATTATATATAAAGGATTATGTGACTACATGATCCTTTTTTATTGGCTGTGAAAAAGCTTAATTTCGCATCAAAAATGCTAGAAGTGTAGATTTTTTGTAGCCTTGCAAGAATGATTGAGGTAGTATCTTGTCTGTTTGATTCAATATAGAAGAGAAGTTATGAGGCTATTTACATCTTTATTATTAATTGTTTTGGGCTTAGCATCTCCTGCATTTTCAGCAGGATTTGATGGCGCAAGCGCGAGTTTACTGTGGGCAATTCCGTTCGCAGGTATTTTATTATCCATTGCTATTTTTCCATTGGTTGCAGTGAATATTTGGCATCACCATTTTGGTAAAATTACAGCATTATGGTGTTTAGGATTCATCATTCCATTTGCTATCGCTTTTGGATTCGTAGAATTAAGTCATGTTGTGGCACATGCGATTTTATTGGAATACATTCCATTCATGGTATTGATCTTTGCACTGTTCACAGTATCAGGCGGGATTTATTTAGAAGGTAGCTTAAAAGGTACGCCAAAGTTAAATGCCATCATTTTATTGATTGGTACATTTTTAGCATCTTTCATGGGTACAACAGGCGCAGCGATGTTATTGATTCGCCCATTATTGCGTGCGAATGAAAATCGTAAACATCGCGTACATATTGTGATTTTCTTTATCTTCTTAGTGGCAAATATTGGCGGAAGTTTAACACCATTAGGTGATCCACCTTTATTCTTAGGTTTCTTGAAAGGCGTGGATTTCTTCTGGACAATGAAACATATGCTAATGCCATTAGTAATCACAACAGCGATTGTATTGGCAATATTCTTTGTGATTGATAGTTATTACTACAAGAGAGAAGCAACTGTTGCTGAAGTATCAATGGCAAAAGTACCGTTCAGCATTCAAGGTAAATTTAATTTCTTATTTTTAGGCGGGATCATCGTCGGTGTTTTAATCTCAGGATTCTGGAAGCCGGGCGTTGAATTCACAGTTTTAGGTACGCCAGTTGAATTGCAAAATATTGTTCGTGATGTGATTTTGTTGGCAATGGCGATCATTTCATTGAAAGTAACATCGGCTGAAATTCATAAGAAAAATGAATTTGGTTGGGATCCTGTTTTAGAAGTTGCAAAATTATTTGCTGGGATCTTCATTACAATTGCGCCAGTATTGGCAATATTGAAAGCAGGTTCTGATGGTTCAATGTCTGGCATTGTGAACATGGTTCATGATACAAATGGTGCACCAATTGATAGTATGTATTTTTGGATGACAGGCGCATTGTCTGCATTCTTGGATAATGCACCAACATATTTAGTGTTCTTTAACTTGGCTTCTGGTGATGCGCATCACTTGATGACAGATTTGAGCCCAACATTGTTAGCAATTTCTATGGGTTCTGTATTTATGGGTGCCGTGACTTATATTGGTAATGCACCAAACTTCATGGTGAAAAGTATTGCAACGCAGTCAGGTGTGAATATGCCAACATTCTTTGGTTATATGAAATGGTCTGTATTAGTGCTTGTGCCTGTATATGTGTTATTGACAGTGATTTTCTTTATCTAGAACGCTCGTAATTAATTGTATTAAATGATGGCAATCCTATAAAAAGGGTTGCCATTTTTTATGAATAGAGGATAATCGGCGCGTGAGTTGATTGGATTATCGCGCGTAACTTGTTACTCGAGGAAAGTCCGGGCTCCACGGATCAAAGTGCTAGATAACGTCTAGACGGTGAAAGCCGATGGAAAGTGCTGAAGAAATTAAACCGCCTAAAGATCGCAAGATCTCGGTAAGGGTGAGAAGGTGCGGTAAGAGCGCACCGTACACGAGGTGACTCTGTGTAGCTGAGGTAAACCCCACTTGGAGCAAGACCAAATAGGAATGCTTATAACGTGATCCGCGTTGTATTCGGGTAGGTTGCTTGAGGATATGAGTGATTGTATCCCTAGATGAATGATAATTCTCGACAGAACCCGGCTTATAGATTGACTCGCAAAATAAAAAAGCCTTCTTAGTAATAAGAAGGCTTTTTTATTGTTTGAATTTATTAATCCATAAAATGATTAAAAAAAGTTATGGCTCACATAGCGAGGATCAAATAGTTTGAGCAATAGCACAGATGTATACTTACTTCATCCAATCAGTACTGAATATAGAACGATTAAAAGGAATGAATTATGAAGTCATCAGCTAAAGTTACAGAATTAAATAGAAAAGCCAATTGGGCGCCTACTGCAATTGAAACTGAAGGTGTTGAAAAAATTAGCATAGGTTTAAACCAATTATTGGCCAATGTATTCGCGCTATATTTAAAAACTAAAAATTTTCATTGGCATGTGAGTGGTGCACACTTTCGTGAATATCATTTATTGTTGGATGATCAAGCATCAGAGATTTTAACTATTGTGGATGCAGCAGCTGAGCGTGTTCGTAAAATTGGTCGCAATACATTGCATTCTATTGGTGAAGTTTCACAATTACAGACTATTCAAGATAATAATGATGTGAATGTTAATGCGCAAAAAATGTTAGAAATATTGATGGAAGATAATCAGCGTTTAGGTGAGGAATTAAGAACATTGCATGCAATTACGGATCAATATGATGATTATGCAACAACCAATTTGTTGGATGATTGGATTGATCAAGCAGAGCAACGCGTATGGTTCTTATATGAAACGATTAATGGTCATCATTAAGATGTTCAATTAATCATCGGTTAGAAATAATGAGAAAAGAGAAAGATTATTCTTTCTCTTTTTTTATGCTTAACAGTTTGATTATTAATTAAGATAATCATTATTGAATGGGAAGGTTAATCAAAATCAAATGAGAATAATTGCTATTTGTATTGACATAGCAGATGTAAATGTGAATAATTCAGATCTTAATATTGTTGCTAGCCCTAGCAATGCCTTTAATTTTAAACATTTGAATGCAGAAAAGGAAAGATTGTGCCGTTACGAAATTACAAAACAAGCAAAGTATTGGTAGTGATCGCAATGTTAGCCGTTTTTTTATTTCATGGTGGACTTCTTTATGCTGTGACTTATGTTGGTGGGCGCAATGATACGCAAATTATGTTAGAGCCTTCTCCAATGGTTATGCATCAAATTAGTTTAGCAGGTGTTGATCAAGCCGAAGAAGTGACGAATCAACATGATGATGAAGAAGTTCTCAGTGAACCGACAGAGCCTGAAGAAGAGGTTAAGGAAGAGATCAAAGAGGAAGTCGTTGAAGAAAAAGTTGAGGAAGTACCTAAAGAACCTGTGATAGAAGAAGTTAAAGAAGAAATCATTGCAGTCAAAGAGCCAACGCCTCAAGCACCAAAAATTCAAGAGAAAAAGAAAGAGAAGCCAAAACCAAAGTCACAGCAGAAAAAACAAGAGGCAAAGCCTCAGCCAAAACGTCAATCTCAGCGCGTGGAAAATAAAGTTTTTACGCCGAGTCAATTGCCATCATTCAATAGACCTGCGCCATCGTATCCTAGATCTGCGCAAATGAGGCGAATCACGGGCACAGTAATCTTATTAATCAAAATTAATGAGCAAGGCAAAGCAGCTTCTGTGAAGTTGGAAAAATCATCTGGCAATGAACAATTAGATAATGCGGCTATCAAGGCGGCATATAGAGTGAACTCTAAGCCTTATATTGTCGATGGCAAGCCACAGTCAATTACTGTCAGAGTTCCATACCAATTTGCTCTTTAGAATTTTATAAATTTATTTACACAAAAAGGAAAGTACATGCAACCAGAAGTTACAGGATTGGGTTTTGAGAATTTTATCGGCCAAGCAGATATGTTGAGTAAAGTACTCTTTATTATTTTAATTGTGATGTCTGTTGTTTCATGGTTGATTATCTTTCTGAAGGCTTTGCAAGGCATGTCAGAAAAGCGTCATACTAAAAAATTCTTAAAGATGTTTTGGAGCGCTAAATCAGTGGATGATATTGATGGCTATTTAATGGAGCATACGCCAAATAATTACCACGAAATTTTAACGGACGCTGGTGTGCATGCGGTGCAACGTTATAAGAAAACTCATGGCAATTCTTTACGAGATAGTGGTTCATTAAGTGAAATTATCACGCGCGCTTTAAGCACAAAATTAGATGAAATTAATTTGCGTTGTGAAAATGGTGTAACTGCTTTGGCGGCGATTTCTGCAACAGCGCCATTTGTGGGATTATTTGGTACGGTTTATGGGATTTATCATGCATTGATTGAAATTGGATCAACAGGCGCAGGTACGATTGATAAAATCGCAGGTCCAGTTGGTGAAGCATTGATTATGACAGGCCTGGGTTTAGCGGTTGCTATTCCTGCAGTATTAGCGCATAGCTGGGTGATTAGACGCAATCAAGTAACAGTTGGTAAATTGGATTCATTTGCATATGAATTATTGAATTTATTGGGTGGCGAATGTGTTCATTGTAATAATGATTGCTGTGATAAGAGTCAAACAAAAGGAGCATAATCATGGCATTTGGACGTTTACGAGGGACAAATTCCCGTGCTCGCGCTGAAATTAATATGGTGCCTTTGATTGATGTCATGTTGGTTTTATTGGTTATTTTTATTCTAACAGCGCCATTGGTGACTCAATCAGTTCAGTTGAAATTGCCTGAAGCAGTTGATCTGAAAGAAAAGACGGTTTCTGAGCAAGCTGAGATTAAGCCAATCATGGTGGCGATCAATGCTGATTCTGAAGTACACATTAATGATGAAAAAATGGATACCGAAGAACAAGTATTAGCAACGCTGACAAAGCTGAAGGATGATGCAAAAGCTATTAATCCAGATCAAAATCCATTGGTGCAATTTCATGTTGATACTAAAGTGCCTTATGAAATTGTTGCTAAGACAATTACAGCATTCAGTAAAGCTGGGCTAGGGAATATTGGTTTTGTAACTTTACCTAGTGATGGCGGATCAGCATCAACAGAGAATGCTGAAATATCCAAATAGATTTAATATTTGAATTGCAAAAAGGCTTAGTTGGGTACTAAGCCTTTTTTATTGAATGAAATTATTGTTTAGTTTCTGTCGCTTCATCATTCTTTTTAGATTCTTTAACGATGAATTTTAATAAGCCAATACCAGCTTTCATAAATTGATCTTCAGCTTTTGTATTATTTTCTTCATTAACCATGTTGGCATAACTTTGTAAAGTGTTGCCAAATTCATTGGGTATATCATCATTGGCATTCATTAACTGCGCGACTAAATTAATGACATCCGCTTGATTGGGATCTTGTGTGGAAATTAATTGTAAACCAGTTTGTAATGAGCCTTGATATTCCGTGGGAATATTAAAAATTTTTGTGATGGATTGTTTAATTGCTTTAGGATCTACCGAGCCAGATTCTCTGCTTTGCAAATATAATGCTAGAGCATTGATATAATTATCAGGTAACTTTGGCAATGACGATGCAAGTGCCTGCACATCTTGTACGGATAGTGGTTTATCTTGCTGGCTTTGTAACAGTAAATGTAGCGCTTTAATTTGTTGCGGATTCAATTTAGGCAAAGATTGTACCAATTGATTAGCATTTTCTTGTGTGAAAGTTGATGAGGGATTGTTAGCTTTTTGCTTAACACAAATTTCTAAGCCTTCTTGAGTTTCAAAACATTTTTCTATGGGTTGAACCGCATAAGTCAAACTCAATGAAGATGAAAAAAGTAGAAAGGCTAGGGCAAATGGTTGCAATTTATTATTCATGGTTTATCCTTTGTGGTGCTTTCGCATTCGTAACGATGATTTTATCAGGAAAAATATCCCGTTCAATTAAATAAGCAATCATGCTTCTGATCATGAGTTTAATTTTTATTTACCTGTGTAAATAAAAATCGTTACATTTTTGTGTGAGCCTGTATAATACGGATTTTTATTATTTGGAGAAAAATTCCGTGGATGAGGACCCGATCATATCCTTGTATTTTGATCATGCGATCAACAGTTAAGTCCTGAGAATTTTTCTTATCTTCAGGCAATCTGAAGATCTATTTGTATGATTCACTTATATCTAATGTTCAGTGGTAGAGTATTATCTATTAATATTAGATGTGGGTGATGTCCAACCCATGGTCTCCTGCATATTATATAACTAAGGAGCTACAATGAGTGTTTATCAACAATCCAACTTATATTTTTATCTAGAACCCATCATTGAAAATGGTGATGTCGATGCATTTGTCGAATTGGTTAAAAATACTAAAGCCATTGATATTGCTGATGTTGTGGAGGAATTTCCAACAGAATCAGTGGTTGCATTGTTAGAAAAATTGGATTCGTTTAATCTATCTTATTTATTTGAAGAGTTTGAAGAAGAAGAAAAACTGCGCTTTGTGCCGCATTTATCGATCGAAACATTGGGGCGATTATTTGAGGATTTACCATCAGATGAACAAGTCAGTTTATTTGTAATGCTCAATATTGAACAGCGCCGTCAAATATTACCAGCTCTAGATAAAGAAGAGCGTGAAGCCATTATTGCTTTGTCATCTTATCCTGAAGGTACTGTTGGTTCGATGACGACAGCAGATTATGTCAATGTGGCAGAAACAGCGACAGTACATGAAACTTGGGCGCAAATTCGTATTGATGCGCGCACTAAAGAAGCATTGTCGATGATTTATGTGACAGATGAATATCGTCATCTCGTGGGTGTTTTTTCTTTACAAGACTTATTGATGAGTAAAGATAGTGATTGCATTAAAGATATCATGGTAAAAGATATCATACAGGCAAGAGCATCTGATAAAGATAGTGTCGCAGTTGAATTGATCGAACGTTATAATTTGGAAGCTTTGCCAATTACGGATGGTTACGGGCATTTGATCGGCATTGTAACAGTTGATGATGCGATGGAACGTTTACGTGAATCATCTGCGGATTCCTTTGCAAAATTGGGTGGTAACGTGCCAATGTCAGGGCCAGAATTGGATTATGAATATTCAGGCTTTTGGCGAATGTTCTCTGTGCGTGGTTTCTGGTTAATTATTTTAACGGTCTTTGGTGTTTTCACGAGTAGCTTTGTGGCTAAGCAAGAAGAAATTTTATCAGAAGTGATTATATTGGCAGCATTCTTAGCACCAATCGTGGATATGGGCGGTAATACAGGCAGCCAATCGGCAACGCTTGTGATCAGATCTATGGCTTTGGGCGATATTAAGCTTAAATGGCAAGATCTTTGGTTCTTAATTAAGAAAGAATTACCGGTTGCATTCATGCTAGGTATTTTAGTTGCAACAGTTGAAGTGATTTTGGCTTATTTCTTTAAAGAAAATATCAGCGTAGAAGTATTGATGATTATTGGTTTATCATTGATTACAGTGACATTTATGGGCGGTTTGATTGGTTTGGTTTTACCATTCATTGCGAAGCGTTTTAATGTGGATCCTGCAACGTTGAGCTCGCCATTATTGACATCCATCATGGATTTCTTGGGCGTTGTGATTTACTTCGCATTTGCTTATTGGTTCTTAAGTGACTTATTAATTAAAACCGCGGAAACAGTTGGTTAATTTATAAATTTAGGGCAATGGCAAAGCCACAGCATGCTATGCATGTTGTGGCTTTTTTGTGCGTAGAATTAGACTTAAAATATAAGATAAAACAAAAATGATTGCTTGAATAATGACAATAGATGGACCAGTGTCAGCATCTAAGTGATAACTCATGATTGTGCCAATCACAGAAGAAATGACGGAAACGAATACAGCAATCATTAACATTAACTCAAAACGTTTGGTCAAGAGAAAGGCGGTAATGCCAGGGGAGATTAACATGGCAATCACTAATACAATTCCTGCTGCTTGTAATGTTGTGACGATTGTTAATGCTAGCATGGAGAGTAATAAATAATGTAAAAATGTCACAGGCAAGCCAACGACTTTCGCTTGTGTTGGATCAAAACAAAAAAGAATGAAATCTTTCAGCTTTAATAAAATAATGATGCTGATAATCGCACTGATAATGACAGTGAAGATAAATTCATTTTGAGTAATGCCCAAAATATTGCCAAATAAGATATGTGATAAATGGATGTTTGTGTGTATTTTAGTGACTAAAATAATGCCGACAGCAAACATGCCAGAGAACAAGATTCCCATGACAGTATCTTCTTTGATTCTGGAATTGTTTTTAATAAACCCTGTAGCAAAAGAGCAAAAAATACCAGAAATAAAAGCACCAATGATTAGTGGGATGCCAATTAGATAAGCCACAGCAATACCAGGTAATACAGCATGAGAGATTGCATCACCAATTAAAGACCATCCTTTTAAAACTAAAAAGCATGAGAATAATGCACATACAATTGCAATCACAATGGCCGCATATAAAGCTCTGCGCATTAATGCTAATTGAAAGGGCTCAATCAAAAAATTGAATAATTCAGTCATTCTTGCGCTCCTTTACGAATTTTCAAACGAGTTGCAATGTAACCATATTTGGGTGCAAAGAAGAAAGCTAATAAGAATAAACCAGTTTGTAATGTCACAATCACGCCGCCTGTTGCGCCATCTAAGAAATAACTTAACCAAGCGCCCACAATGCTGCTGATTGAGCCAATTGCAATGGAGATTAAGATGATGTGAGAGAATTTATCACTGAGTAAATAAGCTGTTGCACCCGGTGTGACAACCATTGCGATCACTAGAATTGCGCCAACAGTTTGTAAAGCGGCGATTGTACATGCGCTTAATAAAGTGAAGAAAATAATTTTTAATCTTAAAGGGGATAGGCCAACGGAGCGAGCGTGTATTTCATCAAAAAATACAGCCAGTAAATCTTTCCAAATCACACATAACACAATCAAAGATACCGCGATGATGATGTTCACTTGTAGAATATCACTGTCTGCAATTGCTAGAATATTACCAAAAATGATGGATTGTACATCTACCGAGGTTGGATTTAAGGAAACGATGAATAGACCAATAGCAAAGAATGTTGAAAATATGAATCCAATGATGGCATCTTCTTTTAATCGTGTGAAATGACGAATGACAGTAATAGAAAATGCAGCGAGTAAGCCTGAGAAGAATGCGCCAATTGAATAAGGTAAACCTAAAGCATATGCGCCAGCAACGCCAGGTACAACAGAATGTGATAAAGCATCGCCCATCAATGACCAGCCTTTTAACATCAAATATGCGGATAAGAATGCACATGTGCCACCGACTAATCCGCTCACCCAAATGGCTTTACGCATATATTCGTAGGTGAAAGGTTCCATTAACAATTCCCACATTATGCTTCTTCCTTTGGTGCTGGTGCGCTGGTTCTTGGCGGTTCTTTTTTATCAATGCCATAGAATACAGCGGGGCGCTCATCATCAGTTAAAACAGTCACACGACGAGGATCACTATCATCATGCAAATCATCGCCATCAATATGAATATGACGTAAAACACCACCAAATGTTTTTTCAAGATTGTGATGGTTGAATGTAGTTTCTGTTGGACCTGCCGCAATGATTGTGCGATTAATGAAAAGCGTTTGATCACAAAACTCAGGCACAGAACCCAAATTATGAGTAGAAACTAAAATTAAATGGCCTTCTTCGCGCAGTTTACGTAATAAATCTACAATAGCATTTTCTGTTTTCACATCAACGCCGGTGAATGGTTCATCTAGTAGAATGATTTTGCCTTCTTGAGCAAGTGCGCGCGCTAAGAATACGCGCTTTTTCTGTCCGCCAGATAATTCACCAATTTGGCGATGTGCTAAGGATTCCATATTCACACGTTGCAGTGATTCTAAAACTTTAGCTTTATCATTGGATGAAGGGATGCGTAAAAAATTCATTTTGCCATATCGTCCCATCATCACAACATCAGAAACTAAAACAGGGAAGTTCCAATCCACTTCTTCGGTTTGCGGTACATAAGCCACTGTGTTTTGTTTCAATGCTGCTTTAACATTACCGCCATTGATGGAAACAGAACCTTTTGTCGGCTTAACCATGCCCATGATGCTTTTAAATAGTGTGGATTTACCACCGCCATTGACACCAACGAGTGCACATATAGTTCCGCCATCTAAATGAAAGTTCACATCTCTAATGGCTGTATGACCATTATTGTATGTGACAGTTAAATTTTCGACTGTGAGTGAAAATTTTTCTTGTGAAATCATTGATTAAAACCTTTTGCAATTGTTTCAACAGTTGTTTGTAAAAGATCAATATATGTTGGGACAGGACCATTAGGTTCAGACAATGAATCAACATATAAAACACCGCCATAAATAGCATCTGTTTCTTTACTGATCTGTTTCGCAGGCTTATCAGAGACAGTGCTCTCACTGAAGATTACAGGAATATCATTGGTACGAATGGTTTCGATCACTTTGCGAACTTGCTGTGGTGTGCCTTGTTGTTCAGCATTGATTGCCCATAAATACAATTCTTTTAGATCATAATCTTTCGCTAAATAACTGAAAGCACCTTCACTTGTCACTAACCAGCGCTTATCTTGAGGGATGTTTGCTAGTCGATCTCGAAGTGGCTGATCCAATGCTTTAATTTTGTCTTTGTAAGATTCTGCATTAGCAGTATAGACAGCTTTATTTTCTGGGTCATATTTAATCAATGCATCACGAATATTGTCAATATAAATGATAGCATTCGTTGCAGACATCCAAGCATGAGGATTTGGCATGCCGCTGTATTCTCCTTCCACGATGGACATTGGAATAATGCCATTACTGATCACAACAGAAGGTACATCTTTCATATTTTCAAAGAAACGCTCGAACCAGTTTTCTAAGTTTAGGCCATTCCATAGGATCAAATCTGCAGATTGTGTGCGTAATATATCCTTTGGCGTAGGCTGATAGTTGTGGATTTCTGCGCCATGCTTTGTGATAGATTCAACAATTGCTGCATCTCCTGCGACATTTTGAGCCATATCTTGAATGATCGTGAAAGTTGTGACAACTTTAAGCTTATCCTTTGCATTTGCAACGGATGCAAGAGAGAATAGGGAAGCAAGGATAGTAATGCCAAGAGTCGCAATGTACGGATGTTTACGCATGGAGAATAGCCTTAAGTTAGAGAATGAAAAACTTAGTATAGTCAATATATAAGTGTGATCCAAATGCGATTAAGTGGAAATGAGAGTTATTCTTATTTGATGGGAATGTTTTTAATATTAGGATGATTTAATAATAAATTATTAAATAGTGGGTTTTGAGTATATATTATGAGAAATAAGAAAGTATTAATATTTTTAGGATTGGGATTATTTCCAGTTATTTCAGAAGCAATAACTTTGGATAATATAAGTAATTTTTTGTTAAATCCTGATCTACCTCAATTGACCCCACATGATGTGATTGCTAATCAGAATTTTTTCGGTACATTAGTCACCACATTAGAAACAAACGATGAGTTGGTTTTATCAGCATCCCAAAAACCGAATAGTTTAGAAGTGACATATATGCAACTTGATGGTCAGTGGGCGTTGAATGATGTAAGTTTTAGTTACTACTCAGGTAAGGACGAAAACTGTGAAAAGCAACAAAATGCTTATGTAAAGCATTTGACTAAAAAGTTAAATAAGGCTACGTTCAATGAGTCAGATGAAGGTATGTTTTGGCAGTTGCAGGATCGCAGTTGGGGAATTTGGTTAGCGACAGATAGTACAATCAATCCTTTTTCAAATGCGAGTGGATGTTCATCTAAAATTATATTGATTTATAGTAATGTAGATGAGCAGAGTGAAGATGAAGATTTTTAACATTGAGTATATAAACGAGTAGATTGAATTAAATTTCTACTTACTAAATTAATAACAAATTGAAATTCATGGAGATTTTATGTCTTATATCCTTATTTTTAACTGCGGTAGTTCATCACTCAAATTTTCCTTAATGGATGAAGCCAGTGAACAAGTCGAAATGTCTGGTTTGGCTGAAAGATTAGGTGAATCTGGTGCAATGATTACAACATCTTGGAATAATGAAAAAATTCCTGCAGATTTAGGCGATGGTAGCGGACATAAAGCAGCTGTTGATTATATTTTGAACTTCCTAAAAGAAAAAGGATATGTAGATCAAATAAAAGCCATCGGTCATCGTGTTGTTCATGGCGGCATTAAATTTAAAGATTCAGCATTAATCAATGATGAAGTGGTTGCGCAAATTAGAAAATGTATTCCATATGCACCGATTCATAATCCAGCAAACTTAATTGGTATTGAGGCGGCGATTGAAGCATGTCCATCATTACCTCAAGTTGCGGTATTTGATACGGCATATCACCAAACAATGCCTGAAACTGCTTATTTATATGCGATTCCGATGGAATTATATCGTGATCATAATATTCGTCGTTATGGCTTCCATGGTACAAGCCATCGTTATATTGCTGATAAGACGATTGAAAAATTAGGCTTAGATAGAAATAATTCAGCGATTATTAGTGCACATTTGGGTAACGGTTCTTCCGTAACATCTATTAAAAATGGTCAATCTGTAGATACAACAATGGGATTCACGCCATTAGAAGGTTTAGTCATGGGCACGCGTGCAGGTGATGTGGATGCGGGTATCGTTAAATTCTTATCATCAAAATTGAACCTGAATGTGGATGAAATTGACACATTATTGAACAGTAAAAGTGGTTTGTTAGGTATTTCAGAGTTATCAAATGACTGTCGTACTTTATGGGCAGCAGCTGAAGAAGGCCATAAAGGTGCAAAACTTGCGCTAGAAATTATGATTTATCGTTTAGCGAAGAAAATTGTTTCTTTCATTGTGCCATTAGGTCGTTTGGATGCATTGGTATTCACTGGCGGTATTGGTCAAAATGACATCATGACTCGTAAGAAAGTATTAGAACATTTAGCATTTTTAGGTTTTAAAATGGATGATGCTGCCAACCTTGCAACAGTTCGTGGTGAAGAAGGTGTGATTGGTGAAAGTCCAACATTTGGTAAAGTGATGGTGCTATGCACAGATGAAGAATTAATGATCGTAAGAGATACTCTTAAAATTGTTAATGCGCTTTAATTTTTGCTATCAAGATTTAGGATGATCAGAGATCATCCTTTTTCGTTCAACAAAGGAATTTACTCAATGAAAACATTATTTGTTAGTCCTATTGGTCAAATCAAAAATCTTTACCCGATTTCTTTCGCTTTAGTGAAGTCATTGCAAGAAAAAGGCCTGAAAGTTGCTTATATTAAGCCAATCAGCCATGCAAATAAAGATACAGCAATGTTGTATAAATATGTTTTTGGTGGTGTTGCGCCAATTTCTTTAGATATGGCAGAAGTTGAAAGCTTAATTTTGAAAGATGACTATGACACAATTTTAGAAAGATCAATTGAGTTAGTTGTGAAAGCGCAGGCGGATAATGATGTTGTTGTGATTGAAGGCATTGAGTTGAATGCACGCAACCCATTCACTGAAAAATTGAACTTGGATTTAGCGGCGACTTTCCAATCAGGATTGATTTTTGCAGGTAATGCGGGCGCGAATACATTCTGTCAAATTGGCGAATATTTGAATTTTTATATCAAACGTTTCTCTGGTTTGAAAAATTGGTTGGCAGGTTATGTTGCTAACAAAATGGCAGATGCATCTTTATCTGATGAAGAAAATGCTTGCCAAGTATTAACAGATGAACAAATTGATTGCTTGGGTTTGATAGCAGATAATAGAAGTTTGAGTGATGTGAAGGAAATTGTTAATTTCATTCAAGGTAGCTTGAAAGTTGATGATATTGTTGAAAAATTGAATGCTTTAGAAGAAAAACCAATCACAACACCAGCATTCTTTAAATATCGTTTGATTGAGAAAGCTCGTCAAGCGAATCAGCGCATTGTATTGCCAGAAGGCGATGAGCCAAGAACATTGAAAGCCGCTGTGATTTGTCATGATCGTCAAATTGCGCAATGTGTTTTATTGGGTGAACGTGCAAAAATTGAAGCCGTAGCAGAAGAGCAAGGTTTAACATTGCCTGCATCAATTGAGATCATTGATCCTAAAGATGTGGCAGATCAATATGTGCCAACTTTGGTTGAATTGCGTAAACACAAAGGCATGACAGAAGAGTTAGCTAGAGAACAAGTTAAAGATACTGTGATTTTAGGTACTTTAATGTTAGCTAAAGATGATGTTGCAGGTTTAGTTTCAGGTGCTGTTCATACAACAGCAGATACAATTCGTCCAGCATTGCAATTATTGGGTACAGCGAAGGGTTCAAATATTGTTTCCAGTATCTTCTTTATGTTGATGCCAGAAGGTGCAAATGTTTACGGCGATTGTGCTGTAAATCCTAATCCAACACCAGAGCAATTGGCAAATATTGCGATGCAATCTGCACAATCAGCAAAAGCATTTGATGTAGAGCCACGCGTTGCGATGATCTCTTATTCTACTGGTTCATCTGGCTCTGGTGCTGACGTTGAAGCTGTTAAAGAAGCAACGGCAATTGCGAAAGCTGCTGATCCTACTTTAATGATCGATGGTCCAATTCAGTTCGATGCCGCTTATGTACCTTCAGTGGGTAAACAAAAATTACCAAATAGCCCAGTTGCAGGTCAAGCAACTGTATTCATCTTCCCAGATTTAAATACAGGGAATACAACTTATAAGGCTGTGCAGAGAAGTGCAAACTTAATCAGTATTGGGCCAGTGCTTCAAGGTTTGGCAAAGCCAGTAAATGATCTATCTCGTGGTGCATTAGTTGAAGATATCGTTTACACTATTGCGATTACCGCAGTGCAGGCGGCGCAACAGAAGTAACAGGAGTTTTCTTTGCCAATTATCCGTAAAAGTAAAGTCGTACCTTATTCGGCTAAG
>JASLHB010000035.1 GCA_030149965.1 Wohlfahrtiimonas sp.
GGCTAACTGCTTATAATCGAGCTACTTTTGCCGAAGGTGTTTTGAAGTGATGAAGCAAGTAATAACGATCCAATTGATCATTACGCTAAGTGCCTCAATTTTGCTTTGGGCAATTGTAGGGGAAAGTGTTGGAAGATCCTATTTTTGGGCGGGACTTTCAATCATCTTGCCAAATTTATTTGTTATCTTTTTATCATTATGCATTCAAAGTAAGCAAGTAATTTTTTGGTTGGGAGCGTTTGTAAATAAATTTATCAGTGCAATATTGCTCGCGAGCAGTATAAAATATTTAAAAGATCCAAGCTGGGCAACGTTCTTAATAGGAATCATCGTAACGGTGTATCTTCCTGTAGTTGTGATGGGTTTTGGTCATAAATATTTAAAATCTGATATCAAGCATTAAAATTTAGAATTGGGACAAGATATGTCAGCAGAAGAGATTACCGCTAGTAGTTATATCGAGCATCACCTCGTTAATATGACTCAGACAGATTTGCCACAAGAAAACTTTGTGGACTTTAGTTTGATCAACGTAGATACGGTCATTTGGTCGATTGTATCGGGTATTATTGTTCTATTCTTTTTATTTAGAGCATCACGTAAAGCTTCTTCAGGAGTGCCAACACGCTTTCAAGCTGCGGTGGAAATTCTTGTTGAATTTGCTGAAACCCAATCAAAAACATTAGTAAATGGTCCAAATGGTTATATCGCACCATTAGGATTAACAATTTTCTTATGGGTTATTGTTATGAACTGCATGGACTTAGTGCCAGTAGATTTACCAATGACTTTAATCAATGTGTTCGGTTTAGAAATCGCACATCAAAGAATTCTTCCTACAGCTGACGTAAACGGACCTTTAGGTATGTCTATGGCTGTATTAGCGTTGATTCTATTTTATTCTTTCAAAGTTAAAAAGGTTGGCGGGTTCTTGAAAGAGCTTTGTACTGCACCTTTCGGTATTTATTTATTACCATTTAATATTATCTTAAATATTGTTGAATATATTTCAAAAGCATTCTCATTAGGTATGCGACTTTTTGGTAATATGTTCGCAGGTGAACTGATCTTTGCCTTGATTGCTCTTTTAGGCGCAACAGGTACATGGTGGGGATTTGGGTTGCATTGGTTGGCAGGATCAGCATGGGCAATTTTCCATATCTTGATCATTGTTCTTCAAGGCTATATCTTTATGACTTTGACTTTGGTTTACCTTGGTCAGGCTCATGAAGCTCATTAAGAATTCAATCGATTTGGTTGGTGTTTTGTTAGTTTAGTTAGTTATTTATATTTTTAGGAGAAAAAAATGGACATGGGCATGATTGCTTTAGCGTGTGGAATTATCGTTGGTTTAGGTGCTATCGGTGCAGCAATTGGTATCGCATTGTTAGGTTCAAAGTATGTTGAATCTTCAGCACGTCAACCAGAAATGATGGATAAATTGTTACCTAAAGTGTTTATTCTTGTTGGTCTTGTTGATGCTGCATTCTTAATCGGTGTTGGTATCGCTATCTTCTTTGCAATGGTTGTATTCAAGTAATAACTCCATTTCGTGGCGTTTGGACTGTTAGTCAAACGCCTTTTATGCATAGATTAGAATAGACAGGCAGATACAACATGAATTTAAATGCTACTTTATTTGCACAGTTTGTTGTCTTCTTTACATTGGTTTGGTTCGTAATGAAATTCATTTGGCCGCCAATGATTAAAGCGATCGATGAACGCCGTGCTAAAATCGCAGATGGCTTAAAAGCTGCTGAAGATAGCGTTGCAGAGAAATTAGAAGCTGATTCTCAAGTTAAGTCGCTTTTAAAAGATGCAAAACAAGAAGCATCTTCTATTGTTACGTTAGCAAATAAGCGTGCAGAAGAAGCTGTTGAAGCATCAAGAGCACAAGCTAAAGAAGTGGCTGATAAGCAACTTCAGAATGCACAAGATCAGATTTTAGTTGAAACTAATCAAGCTAAAGAAAAACTAAGACAAGAAGTGGTTGCACTCGCACTTGAAGGTGCAGGTAAGATCGTAGGTAAGGAAGTAGATCGCGCAACGCACGAGTCAATGTTGAAAGATTTAGCATCACGTTTATAAGGCAATAGTTAGTCATGACAGATTATATTACAGTTGCTCGTCCCTATGCCAAAGCAGTTTTTATAATTGCTAAGGAAGAGAACTCTATTTCTGGCTGGAGTAATCTTTTGGCTATACTCGATGAGATTAGTGCCGATGTAGAGGCGAGTGATTTTATCTCTCGCCCTGATTTTTCTCTGCAAGAAAAAACTCAGTTTTTGCAAACAGCAGTGGCTACGTTATTAAAACGTAAGTTAACGAATCAAGAAGCTAATTTTTTATCAGTAATTTTAGAAGCTAAGCGCTACGACGTATTTCCATCAATTCGCCAAGCGTATGATGAAATGGTTCTTTCAGATGAATCTATTTTAGAAGTTGAGTTAATTTCAGCTTTCGAAGTGAAAGAAACAGAAAATGAAATGTTCGTTAAAGCATTAGAAAAGCATTTCCAAAAAAGCATTAAATTGAATGTTTCAATTGATCCAAATTTAATCGGTGGTGCAGTTGTAAAAGCTGGCGACTGGGTTATGGATGGTTCAGTAAAAGGACGTTTAGAGCAAATGACTTCGTTTTTGGTGCAGTCAGCTTAGTCGATTTACGATAAAAGAATTTATTATGTTTAAAGGATGATTTGAATTATGCAATTGAATCCATCAGAAATTAGTGATCTTATCAAATCTAAGATTGAAGAATTTGATGTAAAGTCAGAAGCGAGTACTGAAGGTACAGTTATTAGCTTGACTGACGGTATTGCTACTGTATACGGCTTAGGTGCTGTAATGCAGGGCGAAATGGTTGAATTACCTCACGGTGTACGCGGTTTGGCGTTGAACTTAGAGCGTGATTCAGTAGGCGTTGTACTTTTAGGTGATTATGCAAAAGTATCTGAAGGCGACGTAGTTAAATGTACTGGTAAAGTAATAGAAGTTCCTATCGGTCCTGAATTATTGGGTCGTGTTGTGAACACATTGGGTCAACCAATCGATGGTAAAGGTCCAATCAATACTACTTTGTCAGCACCAATTGAGAAGTTAGCACCGGGTGTAATCGAGCGTCAATCAGTTGATGAACCTTTACAAACTGGTTATATCGCTATCGACTCAATGGTACCAGTAGGTCGTGGTCAGCGTGAGTTAATCATCGGTGACAGACAAACAGGTAAAACTGCGATTGCAATTGATACAATCATCAACCAAAAAGGTACAGGCGTTAAATGTATCTACGTTGCGATTGGTCAGAAAAACTCAACAATTGCGAACATCGTTCGTAAATTGGAAGAAAATGATGCAATGGCACATACAATCGTTGTAGCTTCAAGTGCTGCTGATCCTGCTGCAATGCAGTATTTATCAGCATATGCTGGTTGTACAATGGGCGAATATTTCCGTGACCGTGGTGAAGATGCGTTGATCATTTATGGTGACTTATCTAAGCAAGCGGTTGCTTATCGTCAAATTTCATTGTTATTACGCCGTCCACCAGGCCGTGAAGCTTATCCTGGTGACGTATTCTATTTACACTCACGTTTACTTGAACGTGCTGCACGTGTAAATGCTGATTACGTTGAAGCGTTCACAAATGGTGAAGTGAAAGGTAAAACGGGTTCATTAACAGCATTGCCAATCATTGAAACTCAAGCTGGTGACGTTTCTGCATTCGTTCCAACAAACGTAATTTCTATTACAGATGGTCAGATCTTCTTAGAATCAGACTTATTCAATGCTGGTATTCGTCCTGCGATCAATGCTGGTATTTCTGTATCACGTGTTGGTGGTGCTGCACAAACTAAAATCATCAAGAAATTGGGTGGTGGTGTTCGTTTGGCATTGGCTCAGTATCGTGAATTGGAAGCGTTCTCACAGTTCGCGTCTGATCTAGATGAGGCAACACGTAAGCAGTTGGAACGTGGTGAGCGTGTTATGGAGTTGATGAAACAAGCACAATACCGTCCATATTCAGTATCTGAAATGGCTGTAATTTTGTTCACAGTTGAAAAAGGTCACTTAGACGATATCAATGTGAAGCAAGTTGGTGCGTTCGCAGCAGGCTTAGTAACTACGATGAATATTGAAAAAGCTGATCTCATGAAGCAAATCAATGAGACTGGTAATTACAATGATGAAATTGAAAACCAATTTACACAAGCTATTAAGTCGTATAAATCGACAGAAGCTTGGGTTAAGT
>JASLHB010000038.1 GCA_030149965.1 Wohlfahrtiimonas sp.
CAAATCCTTTTGAATCAATCTTTTCATTGTTTTACCATGCCAATAAGGCACATTAATGGCAATTAAATGAGTTGATAATGCTGCTATCGCTG
This sequence comes from Wohlfahrtiimonas sp., assembly GCA_030149965.1. Classification (GTDB taxonomy): domain Bacteria; phylum Pseudomonadota; class Gammaproteobacteria; order Cardiobacteriales; family Wohlfahrtiimonadaceae; genus Wohlfahrtiimonas. The sequence continues at coordinate 93 of JASLHB010000038.1, forward strand.
TGCCCATCAATATCCCAACCGATTTATTTAATAAAAGCTCTGCCGATTCACGAACATAATTATCTGGTTGAATAAACATAAAAAACACAATGGGCAAAGCTGAATAACATGAATATTTCGGTGCCAATGCCATCATGGAAAAAATAAACACAGGTACGCTCATCACCAAAAATAACATGCCCACTTGATTCGCATGCGGCAAAATATAAATACAGATAATCAACCCAGAAATCACTGCATAAATTGAACCATAAAAATACGTTTTAACCACAGCTTCTGCATTCTCACGGTTGGCAAATAAACTGCAAATGATCGCACTGATTGCCAATGGGCTGATGGCTTGAGACAACGACCAATCACACACAACCCAAAGCGCTACAGTTGCCATAAATGCCAAAGATGCACGCAAACCAAATAAAATACCCAAAGTATAATTTCGATGTTGTGACAATGATTTCTCATTCATCAGCTTAATTGGCAAGCCTTTACGAGCACTGTGTAAAAATCTGCGGGCACGCAATGCATGTTTCAATAATAATAAAATACGATGCAATGTGATATTGACAGATTGCGAATAGGTGATATTTTCATCTGAAATATAATCTTCCAACAACTTAATCACTTTATTCAGATTCGCCCTGCGTCCATGTTCTAATGCGATGATGGTTTCATCAATCCACGGCGTAACAATCGACCAATCTTTCGGTGTCAATGCTAATTTATCACGATAAATGCTGCGTGCTAAACTCAATACACTCAAAACATGCTGGCTCATGCCCAAAATAGCATTCGCACTATTTTGCCCTTTATGCCCTTCAAATGCCGCATGTTCACGCTGAGCATCCACCGCCATAATGTTGGATAAACTCTGCAAAAATGTATCATTGAACTGTTCACCGCGCATACTTTTAATCGCCGTGCTGAATCACAAATGAATGGTTTCATCCGCATCTCTAATCAATAAATCATGCGTATTGATCGGCCAAATAATCGCAAAAACAATGGAAGAAACCACAATGCCAATACAGCTTTCTATACAGCGTGAAGATGCATAATCAAAAATAGAAACAGGCGAGCCAATATTCGGCACAAGAATAATTGTGACTGTAATACCAATCATCACAAACGCATACGACCAAGAACTGCGAATAATAGAAGCCAAAGCCACCGAAGCCGTCAAGATTACTGCAATCACTGTCAAAAATAGCCAAGGTACTTGTGATAATGTGCCCATAATGATCACAGAAATCACAGTGCCAATTAATGTTCCCACTAATCGCGCCAAACCTTTGCTCATCACCATGCCAGCTTGTGGCTGAGCCACAATCAATGCTGTCATTGCTGACCAATAAGGCTGATCTAAATCTAAGAGAAATGCGATATAAAGCGAAAAAAGCGCTGAAAATGTTGCTTTAGAAGCAAATTTTAACGCTTTAACTGAAGGGAAATAGCAATGCTGAAACAGCGTGTCCATGGAATATGGCTTGAGTAAAAAATGGTAATTTTATATCAAAAAAATAGTTCTTGTAAAAAATTTTAAAGATAGAATAAAAATCAATGCAGTACATTAATTTTCACTCATCTCATCTTAGATTTGACTATTTTAAGGTGCAGAATTTAAAAACCATCCTGCAATGCTTTCTCTCACAATATTGGTTGGTAAAACTTCATGCGGGAATTGCTCAGACATAAAGAAAATCATGCGCCCTGCTTTCGGTGATAACTCTAACAACTTTGTATCATCGCGATCATAAACCACCAATTCACCGCCATCGCCTGCTTGCCAATCTTCATTCATATACAAAACCGTTGTTACTTTTCTACGGCTTTTAGATTGAGGATTATCCGAATGCTTTTGATAAAAAGCGCCCGGCTTATAACGACAAAAATGCGTTTCAAAATCACGCAAACCTAAATATAACCCTGCATTCAGTTCCTGACGAATCACTTCCATTTTATCGAAGTAATTTTTCACTGGATCATCCATTTCATAATCCAGCCATAATGTGACATCACCGCGCACATTATTGTTTAATTGCAAGGAATTACCATTGCCGATTTTAGCTTCTTGTAATGTGTCTGGAATACAATTCTTAATGGATTGAACTTCAGACATCGTTAGGAAATCATCCCAAACATACCAACCAGAAGTTGTCAAAGAATCTAAAAGGTTATCGATTGTCATTTTTATAGAAATATCATATAGATGTGGATATATCTTATACTAATAAAACGCTGATAAATATAATTTAAAACTTTAATTATGCGCGAATCAAAAAAAGCGCCAAACTAAGCGCTTTTTTCATTACATTCTGAGCATTCATTAATTACTTCAATAATTTATCTCGATAAACTGAATCATCATGATATGTCACTAGCAATTTATCCGTAGATCGAGTAATTGCAACATATAACAGCTTCGCTTCATCTTCTAAATTGCCATTATGTTTATATGGCATTCCGATTGAAGGAATGCAAACAAAGGGAAATTCTAATCCCTTAGACGAATGAATTGAAATAAAACGAATCCCATCCATATTATTTTTTTCTGTCGCAATGGGAATACTTTTGAAATTGCACCATTTTTGAATTGCATCACTCACAAACTTATAACGATGAATCACTGCCATTTCTCGCCATGGTCGGCCATTTTTATGTTCATCAATGATGATGCTAATAATAGATTTAGCTTCTTCCTCTTTATTTTGCTGATTGATGTGCAAAACTTGCGGCTTAATGCCCGTTCTTCCTGCACTTTGTGGAATCAAGAGCGGTATAGAATCTTCATCCTCATCTTCTTTACCCACATAATTATCTGCAATATTCTGCGCAAAATTTAGTATTTCTAAAGGATTTCGATAATTGATTTTCAAAATCGTTGTACGTCCAACTGCTTTAATGCCAACGCCCGAGAAGGTTTTGATTTTCTTTTTCTCAACGCCATAAATGGATTGTGCATCATCATATAACAATAACAATGTTTCTGGATCATTCATCATTGGCATGATCACTTTGAACCAATCTTCTTCAAAATCATGCCCTTCATCGATCAAAATACCATCGTATTGTTGCCCTGTAATTTTACCTTCTTGCATATTTTTCAGCATATATGCAACCAAATCAGTGCTGTATGCTTCGGAATTATCAGTTCTAGGTGGTAATTCACATTCATTCGCCTTCAACTGTTCATAGCACCATTGATGAAAGTTGTGTGCATGAATGGCTTCTGATAAATTCTTACTGGCAAAATAACGCTGAAGATCCTTCGCTAACTCTTTGTTGTAGCAAATCACTAAAATAGGTTTCTTAACAGCTTTCGATAAATGCTCTGCACGATATTTTAAAATCAATGTCTTGCCTGAGCCTGCAACACCATGAATGACTCTGTGCCCTGCTCCTAAACTTCTCGCCATTTGTTCTTGATGTAAATCCATCACATGCAATATTCCCATTGCTTTGGGCGCTTGTGCTTCGATAATTTCAGCACCAAATAATTCGTCTTGCTTCATGGGAATGCAAACTTCAGGATACAGTGTGCCCCGAATGTATTGGATATCATTATCTGCAATAGGATATTTCATGCTAAATGGCAAAATATTCCATAATTTTCGTTGAAAAATATGATCATCCACCGTGTCATACATTTCATCACTACAAATCACAAATTTTTCATCTAATATTTTGTCCAATTCTGCATTATTGAACATTCTTCTCGTAATATTGGTTAAAACTACGCCAGAAGCATAAGCCAATTTGCGACTAGATAAAAAGTTCTTGCCTAATTTCTCTGCAATTAAATGCTGATATCGTTTAGCTTGTTCTAGCGGATTATCACAAGTTGTGCTCGGCTCGCGTAATTCAACTTCTTTCGGTGAAAATTTCTCAATATTATCCAACTTCCAATCTTTCACTTCTAAAACAAGCAATCCTTTAGTAGGATTCAGGACAACAAAATCAGGATAGCGCCCACTAATTGGAATGTTAAACCAACAAATTGTATTGTCGTCTAATTTATCCTGTAAACGTTCTGCAAAACGTTTTTCACCGGCTGTCATTGCTCCTTCAGAGCTTCTAATTGTTGGAATAATAAATGCCATATTTTCTCTTTTAATTATGCTAAATATTTAAAATAATCTAAAACGTGCAATAGCATACATTTTTATGGCAAAAATGGAAATATGACTGATTATATTACGAGTTTATTGAAGCCCATAAAAACAAAACTTTGGTGCGAATGAAAACACCAAAGTTTTTATATTATATTAAAGATTAATTAATATTTATTTCTTCACAAACATCTCTTTCACAAAATCAACTTCGCCCGTTTCTACTTTATAGAAAGCGCCTACGATGCCGATTTCACCATTTTCATACATATCTTTCAACACTGTACTTTTTTCTAAAATATGGTCAATTGTGTATTCAACATTATGGAAAGCCACCATATCCACAGCTTCTTTGGATTTAATATCTAAGTCTTTATGATTTGCTTTCACATGATCAATGGATGGCTGAATCTTCGCTAAAAGGTTCGTTAAATGCCCTAATTCCTTACAATGGCAAGCGCCTGTAATCGCGCCACAATGAGAATGTCCCAAAACCATAATCAATTTAGAGCCTGCCAATTTGCATGCAAACTCCATCGAGCCAATGATATCTTCATTCAACACATTACCCGCAATGCGCGTGCTGAAAATATCGCCCAAACCTTGGTCAAAGATCAATTCAGCAGATGTTCGGCTATCAATACAACTCAAAATGATCGCAAAAGGAAACTGCCCTTCTTTGGTTTCATTCACTTGTTCAAGCAAGTTACTATGCGCTTTTAAGTTTGCCACAAAGCGTTTATTGCCTTCTTTCAAAAATGACAGCGCCAATTCTGGTGTTAAAGACTTCTGATCTTCGATGTTATGTAATCTCATTGTTTAACTTCC
>JASLHB010000052.1 GCA_030149965.1 Wohlfahrtiimonas sp.
CTTGTAATCAAGGTACAGCGGACCTATTAATGACAGGTCTCACTCATGTTTACTCACAAAAAGGTTAATACAATGGTTAATATCCCTCTATTTAAAACTCCAGTTAGCAATGACACACCTTTTTTCTTGATCGCGGGTACATGCGTAATCGAATCAGAAGAAATGACATTTGAAGTTGCAGGTCGTTTAAAAGAGATGTGTGAAAAACTCAACATTCCTTTTATCTATAAATCTTCTTTTGATAAAGCAAACCGTTCTTCTATCAATAGTTATCGTGGCCCAGGTATTGAAAAAGGTTTAGCAATTCTTGAGAAAATTCGTAAAGAATTTAATGTGCCTGTATTAACAGATGTGCACGAAGATACACCTTTAGATGAAGTGGCTGCTGTTGTGGATGTATTACAAACACCTGCGTTTTTATGCCGTCAAACCAACTTCATTCAAAATGTTGCAAAAACAATGAAGCCTGTAAATATCAAAAAAGGTCAATTCTTAGCACCTTGGGATATGCAACATGTGATCGAAAAAGCACGTGCAACAGGCAACCAAAACATCATGGCTTGTGAGCGTGGTGTTTCATTTGGCTATAACAACTTAGTTTCTGATATGCGTTCATTAGAAGTGATGAAAGATATTGGCTGCCCTGTTGTATTTGATGCTACGCATTCAGTGCAATTACCAGGTGGACAAGGTACAAGTTCGGGCGGTCAACGTCAGTTCGTGCCTGTGTTATCTAAAGCTGCTGTTGCTGTGGGCGTTGGTGGTTTATTCATGGAAACTCATCCAGATCCTGATAAAGCATTATCAGATGGTCCAAATGCAGTTAAATTATCTGAATTAGAAGCTTTATTAATGAAATTAAAAGCCATTGATGAGATTGTTAAAGGCTAATGATTTTACTCGCATCGAAATCGCCTAGGCGACAAGAACTGCTTAAACAAATCGGTGTTGATTATCAAGTGATCAATACCGATATTAATGAGTCAGTTTTATTCAATGAAAATCCACATGATTATGTAGCTCGTATGGCACATTCAAAAGCCATTGCAGCACAATCTCTTTTGGGTGATGTTCAATATCCCATTTTAACCGCTGATACTAGCGTAATTAAAGATGATGTAATTTTAGGCAAGCCCGAAGATTATGCTGATTTTTGTAGAATGATGAATCTATTATCAGGCTCTACACATCAAGTATTATCTGCCATTGCTGTGCAATACAAAGATCAAATTATCGTAAAAACCTGCGTAAGCTTAGTGACTTTTGCAAAGTTATCCAATAATTTCATTGAATCTTATTGGGCAACTCAAGAGCCTTGCGATAAAGCTGGTGGATATGCAATTCAAGGATTAATGGCAAGATACATCGAAAAAATTGAAGGCAGTTATTCTGGCATTATGGGTTTACCGTTGTTTGAATTATCCGAAGCTTTACAAGAAATTGGGTATAATGATTCTTCATTAGCCTTCTCATAGATCATGAAACTAGACAAGATTTAACATGGAACCATCATTCAAATACATCAAAAATCCAGAAAATGGCCAACAAGAATCTGTTGCCATTGAAACTAAAAATGTCGATGAACAAAATAAAGAGGCAGAAGTTATCCAAAAAAGACAAGCCACGAAATATGGCACTTCTTTAGGTTGGGGATGGTTTCAGGGCTTTAATTTATTTATTACAGGTAGTTTCTTGGCGATCTGTGTAGTTTTTGCCTATTTTATGATGGGCGGAGAAACAACTCGCACTGGCTTGCCCAAGTATTCTATTGATCGCGCAAATGATTTAGGTAAAGTTATTTACAACCCTGCTTTATCAGAAGAAGAACGTGAATCTTTTGTTTATAAACCACCTGTAAGACGTCCAAAAACAACAGAAAAACCAGTATTAGATGAAATTGAACTACTAAGCGAAGCTGCCAAAAATCCAATAGCTAATTTAGATTTGCCAACATTGAGTTTAATTTCAGCAGAAGAACATGATGATATTGATCATCATGAAGAAAACTTCTATGGCGATTCTCCTTTTGGCTTAAATATGGAATCACTACAATTAGAATCATCTTCACAATCAAATACACAGCAAGATAATAATCCTGAAACCAACGCCATCATGCAACAAGCCAAAGCAGCATGGAATCGCGGACAATTAAGTGAACCTTATCAAGGCTCTGCCCTTGCTTATTACCATCAAGCATTAGCATCAGATGCTAATAATCAAGCTGCATTAACAGGCTTAAATCAATTGGCAACCCATTACTTAAATCTTGCAAAGAAATCTTTCAGCCGCAATGATTATTTTTCAGCACTGGATTACGTTGATTTAGGTTTAAAAGCTGATCCATTGAATCCTGAATTACATCAATTAAAATCTCAATTGATTAATGAATAAAGCCATTCGCATTACGGTGCTCATCGGATTTATATTCTTTTTAGCTTGTCATTATTTAGTGATGAGCATCGAAAAAGAATATTTTCCGGTATTTGCATATTTATATCCATTTGTGGCTAAAGTTTGGTTTGAAACAGGCCGATTATTGCTAGCTTTAGATTGGCATATTGATCTTGCAAACTTATTCAATGCCATCAAATATATATTCTTATTCAGCATCGTCATTGCAATATTTGCATTTAAATATCAGATATTTTACAAAACTATTATATGGATTGGCG
>JASLHB010000012.1 GCA_030149965.1 Wohlfahrtiimonas sp.
GCACCAGTTAATACAACAATGCGGGGCAGAGTAGACATAATAACCTCCAATGATGAAAGTAATTACTCAACGATGGTTAAACTTGGCTTTTTAGTAGAAGCTTTCTTACTTGTTGATTTTTTGGCTGAAGATTTTTTAGGGTCTGTTTTATCTTCGTTGCTCACGACAGAGAATGGTGAAGCTTCTTTTTTGGTGCTCTTAACATCTTCTTCTTTAACAAAAGGATCTTCTGTTAATGCTTCAGCGGGGAATTCAATGCCGTGACCATTTTCACGTTCATAAATTGCAATGACAGAACCAATTGGCACATTAATATCGACAGATACACCATTGAAGCGTGTGGAAAATGAAATCCATTCATTGCCAAGGCTTAAATTATGAATAGCTGAAGGTAAAAGATTTAAAATGATTTTACCTTCAGATATATATTGCTCGGGAACTTCAACATAAGGCAATGTAGCATCAATCGCAATGTATGGCGTGACATTATTGTCTAAAATCCATTCATAAAACGCTCTGATGATATATGGCTTATTTGAAGTCATCATAATTTATCCCTTTGATTTGTAGTAATGTTGAACACTTTCTCTATTCAATATATTACTACTATATTCTTTTGTTGCTGTAGCTTTTTCAGGCACATCGATTTGGTAGAGTTTCAAATACCAAAAGAAAGGTGCTAAAGAAGCATCAATCATGCTGAAATCATTGCCTTGAAAGTAAATGTTACCTTCAAATAATGGATCATAACGCAATAAGAGATCATTGATGGCTTTGCTAGATTTTTTATCAGCTTCACCTTTTTTGATCACTTTTTCCAATAATGGATACCATTCATTGATTACACGCTTTAAGATTAATCTAAATTTACCGCGATTAATTGGATCGTGAGGCAATAATGGTGGGTGAGGGAAACGCTCATCTAAAAATTCTAAGATGATGCTGGAATAATAGAGTGTAACTTCTTTTGTTTCTAAAGTTGGCAGAATTAATTGTTGATTGATATCTAAGAGTTCTTCTGGTGGATTAGTGATATCCACATAAACAGCATCGCTTAAAATATTTTTTTCTAATAATGTGATTGCAATGCGATCAGCATCTAAAGATGCGCTTTCTTGGTAGAGCGTAAAGCCTGAACGACGTGTAGACATTTTATCCCTTTACTCAAAAACAAAATAAAAAGATGGGCTATCTTATAAGATAGCCCACTTCCAATTTACATATTATTTAACATCTTTCCAGTATTCTCTATTCATGAAGTATGCACATGCTGTGAATACAACTAAGAATAAAATTACCCACGGACCATACTGTGCTCGTTTAATCTGAGCAGGTTCAGCCACGTATGATAAAAAGTTAACGATATCGCGTGTTGCAGCTTGGTATTCTTCAGGTGACATTTTACCTGCTTTGACCATTTCAGTGCCTACAACTACTGATTGTGTTTTACATTCAGCATCATCAGCAACTTTACAACCTGCTGGTAAGCGATCTTCGTATACTGGTTTGAATTCACCTTGAAGCTCAACCAATACATGTGGCATACCAACGCTTGGGAAAGCGATGTTATTCACACCCACTGGGCGAGAATCATCCAAGTAGAATGAGTTCAAATAGTGATAAATGTAATCCGCACCATTTTTACGTGGTTCGATTGAACCATTTGGTGATCCATCACGTGCACGAGTCATCGTTGACAAATCTGGTGGTGCTTTACCAAACCATAAATTTGAATCATTGCGATGCATAGATGATTTCATTAAATCGCCAACTTTACTTTGTTGGTATTCATTCTCACGAGTAGAAAAACTACCAGTGTGAATTAGATTCTCTTTAACTGAATCATCTGTCATACCAATATCACGACCAGTTACATTATAACGTTGGAATTCTAACGAATGACAGCTGTGGCAATATTGCATGTATAATTCTGCACCATTTTGCAATGATGCTTTATCATTAACATCGATATTTACAGGTGCCAAGCTTTCTGCATTTGCAACTGTAGCTGACATCAATGAGAGCGTAATTAATAAAAGTTTTAATTTTTTCATTTCATTGTCACCCTTGTTGGCACTGGTTTTGTTTTATCTAATTTGCTCCAAATAGGCATCAATAAGAAGAATGCAAAATAGTAAACAGTACAAAGTCTTGCAACTAATGTTCTACCAGCTGTTGCTTCAACAACACCTAAATATCCTAATACTAAGAAACAAATTACAAATAATGTTAACAATACTTTTGTGATTGGTCCTTTGTAACGAATAGATTTAACAGGGCTGCGATCTAACCAAGGCAATAAGAATAATACAGCGATTGCGCCGCCCATGCCGATTACACCCCAAATTTGCGTACCAAACCATGATGGAATCGCACGTAATACAGAGTAGAACGGTGTGAAGTACCATACTGGTGCAATATGAGCTGGTGTTGCTAATGGGTTAGCAGGTTCGAAGTTTGGTTTTTCTAAGAAGTAACCGCCCATTTCTGGTGCATAGAATACGATCAATGCGAAGATAATCAAGAAGATACCTACAGCAAATGTATCGTGCACTGAGTAGTAAGGGTGGAACGGAATACCGTCTAAAGGTTTGCCTTCTTCATCTAAATGATCTTTGATCTCAATGCCATCAGGGTTGTTTGAACCAACATGGTGAAGAGCCAAAATGTGGCCAATTACTAAGAATACTAATACCAATGGCAATGCAATAACGTGTAACGCGAAGAAACGAGATACAGTTGCTGCTGAAATAACAAAGTCACCACGGATGAATTCTAATAAAGTATCACCAACGTAAGGGATTGCGCCGAATAATGAAATGATTACTTGCGCGCCCCAGAATGACATTTGACCATAAGGTAATACGTATCCGATGAATGCTTCAGCCATCAACAATAGATAGATCAACATACCGAAGATCCAAACTAATTCGCGTGGTTTACGATATGAACCATACATTAATCCACGGAACATATGAATGTAAACAACTACGAAGAACATTGATGCACCAACTTCATGCATGTAACGTATGAGCCACATCCAATCTACGTCACGCATGATTGCTGTTTCAACAGATGCATAAGCGATAGGCATGCCTGTTTCGCCTAATGTTGCATCTGGTACATAGTGCATGACTAACCAAATGCCAGTGATCAATTGGTTGATTAATACAACCATTGATAACACACCGAAAACATACAAGAAATTGAAGTTTTTAGGTGCGTAGTATTGTGTCATGTGTTTGCGAGTTGCTTCAACAACAGGCAAGCGATTGTCGATCCAGCCAACAATACCTTTTTGAGAACTATTTTCTTGAAATGCCATTATACGCTCTCCTTATCTTGACCGATAATTAGACGATTGCCTTCTAAAAATTGGTAGTTTGGAACGATTAAGTTGGTTGGCGCTGGAACGTTTTTGTAAACGCGACCTGCTAAGTCAAACTTAGAGCCATGACAAGGACAGAAGAAGCCGCCCATCCAGTTTTCTGCAGGGATAACATTTGGTCTATAAGTTGGTGAGCAACCTAAGTGAGTACAGATTCCTACAAGTACTAAGATTTCTTTCTTCTCAGAGCGCCATGCATTAGTTGCATAATCTGGTTGTTGTTTCATTTTTGAATCAGGATCTGCTAAATCAGATGCAGATACTTTATCTAAAAGAGACAACATTTCAGGTGTTCTGCTCAAAATCCAAACAGGTTTGCCTTGCCATTCAACGCGCAATAACTCGCCTGGTTTGAGTTTTGATAAATCTACTTCTACAGGTGCACCAGCATTTTTGGCTTTTTCGCTAGGCATCCAAGAAGCAATGAAAGGGTAGGCGAGGAACATTGCCCCTGCACCGCCTACTGCTGACGTTGCTAGCGTCAGAACACGTCGTCTTTTGAGATCGACATTGTTATTATCACTCATCACATTCTCCGGTATTTATTTTAATATACTGACTAAAACTATTACTTCACACGTGAAACGTATTCGCCTGTGCGTGTGTCAACCTTAACAACTTCATCAATTTGAAGGAAAAGTGGTACGCGAATAACAGCGCCAGTTTCAAGCGTTGCTGGTTTGCCGCCAGTTCCTGCTGTGTCACCTTTTAGGCCAGGATCTGTTTCGACAACTTTTAATTCTACAAAGTTTGGCGGTGTTACAGAGATTGGAACGCCATTCCAAAGTGTTACAACACAAACATTTTGCTCTTTTAACCATTTTTTTACATCGCTTACTGCAGATTCAGATGCGCCAACTTGATCAAAAGTTGTTTGGTTCATGAAGTGCCAAAATTCGCCATCATTGTATAGATACTCCATATCTACATCGATTACGTCAGCAGCTTCAACTGTATCGCCTGATTTGAAAGTTTTTTCAATCATACGACCAGTTTTAAGATTTTTATAACGAACACGGTTAAAAGCTTGACCTTTACCAGGTTTAACCATTTCATTTTCAACAACGCTACAAGGATCGTTGTCAATCATGATTTTCAAGCCGCTTTTAAATTCATTTGTACTATAAGTTGCCATAAATACCTATTCTCATTTCAAATTGTTTATCAAAACTCTCACATTATACGATACATTTACTCATAAAATCATGATTAAAGTTAACTCAATGTTTATTAAATATAAACTATGAGAACAACTTGCAGTGATGAGTGAATTCAATAGAATTCTGTTTAGCATATTCTTTGTGGAGATTCAAAATGTCTGTTACTTCATTTTTAGAGCCGATAATAACAGGAACTCGTTGATGTAATCCAGATGGTTTGACATCTAAAATTCTTTGGTAGCCAGTTGTTGCGATGCCGCCAGCTTGTTCAACTAAGAATGAGATAGGATTTGCTTCATACATCAAACGTAAGCGGCCGCCTTTTGCGCGAATACCTTCATCGATAGGATAAGCAAACATTCCACCACGCATTAAAATTCGGTGAACATCCATAACCATTGCACCAACCCAACGCATTGTATAACGTTTGCCTTTAGAGCCATTTTTACCAGCTTCACGATCTTCAACGTATTGAAGCATAGGTTTTTCCCAACCTAAGCGATTGGCATGATTGATAGAGTATTCAGCTGAATCAGCAGGAATTTGAATGTCTTTATGTGTTAATACAAATTCGCCAATATCTGGATCTAATGTAAATGCATGTGTGCCATGTCCAATTGAAATGACAATCATTGTTGCAGGGCCGTATAAACAGTAGCCTGCACAAACTTGTTTTGTACCTTCTTGTAAAAAATCTGCTTCAGTCGGATTTTCTTTGTCAGAACGCATGATAGAAAAAATTGTACCAATTGGACCATCAACATCAATATTGCTTGAGCCATCTAATGGATCAAATACTAAAAGATATTTACCTTTTGGTTGGCCATCTGGAATAGGATAAACCTCTTCCATTTCTTCACTTGCCATTGCAGCAATATGTCCGCGCCAAATGTTATTTTTAATAAATAGTTCGTTTGCAATAATATCTAGTTTTTTTTGTTGCTCGCCTTGGCAGTTATCGCTCTCAGCGTTGCCTAATACATCAACTAATGCGCCTTTTCTAACTGCGGCTGAAATTGTCTTACATGCTAATGCAATGTCATTCATTAATAGTGTGAATGAACCAGTAGCTTCAGGGTAAAGACGTTGTTCTTCAATTAAATACTGAGACAACGGGGTGCCTAGTTGCATTGTTATGTACTCCAAGTTATAAAAATGCGCACATAGTACTCGTTTTCACAAGCAATTAAAAGTCTAAATGATCAGCTCAGAATAATGCTAACTTTAATAAACATACATAAGGGGAATATTTACATATTTAATGTTATAATTGATCATTGTTGATTACTTTTATATAGGCGGATTAAATGGGTTCGGAAGAATTAAAAAATGCAGGGTTAAAAGTTACTCTTCCCAGACTTAAAATTTTAAATATTTTGGTGACAGCTTCGACAGAAGATCACTTGAGTGCTGAAGAAATTTATCAAAGATTAAATGATTCGGGTGAAGAAGTTGGTTTGGCAACTGTATATCGTGTGTTAACTCAGTTTGAACAAGCTGGTTTAGTTCAGAGACATTTCTTCGACGGTGGTCAATCAGTATTTGAATTAGATAACGGTGATCAGCACAGTCATATTGTATGTGTTCGTTGTGGTTTTGTGGATGAGTTCCAAAAAGAAGATTTTAAAATTAAGAGCGAAGAAATTGCTAAGAATTTTGGTTATCAGTTCCAAGAAGCAAAAATCACTTTGTATGGCATTTGTAAGAAATGTCAATAAAATAACTTATGTTGCCAACACCTAAAATAACTCGAAAACAAGCGTTTAACTGGATTGGTATTTGGTTGGCGCTTGTGATTACTGCATGGTTTTGTCGACCATTATTGCCTTATCATGAGTTGGGTGCTGCGGGTATTACGTGGGAAATGTGGGTTTCTCAGAGCTTTTGGTTGCCCACATTAAATGGAGAGCTCGTTGATGAGGCTTATCCTCTAGTTCATTGGCTCGAAATATTTGTGTGGAAGATATTTGGCGTCAGTGAATTCTCAATTCGTTTTTTAGCGGCTGTATTTAGTATCAGCACGCTTTTTTTAACTGCATTGGCTGCCAAGCAATTATGGCCAGAACTACCAAAAGTTAGGGCAAATGCGCCATTGATTTTAATAGGCAGTTTAATTTGGGCAACTTTTGCCACTGCGCATATTGAACAAGTTTACGTTGCCTTTTTCTTATTGCTCTATATTAATTTCTTAATTAGAGCTTGGAAATACAATTCTTATTGGTGGATTGGCGTTTCATTTTCCGTTTTATTAGGATTTTTCGTTACAGGCATTGCATTTTTAATTTATGCATTACCAATGTTATTCACATTTCCATTTTGGGTGAAAAGATATTGGAAAATGTATGTTTTATCTATCATTGCACTGTTGGCTGCATTTTTAGTTTTTTGGACTTGGGGATACTGGGTTAAGTCACAATATTACGAGATTAAGCCATCATTAACAGTTATTATGGGTTTGCCAAGATTAATTTCCCAGATTAATGATCCTATGCCATTCGGCATGACATTTTTATCATTGATTTTTATTTTATTTCCTTGGGTTTTTTGGTTGCCACTGTATAAGAATTTTTCTTACATTGATAAAAAAGAGCCTGAATTTAGATTTTGTGCAGCTTGGCTAATTTCATCATTAGCTATTGTTTTGATCACCATGAAAACATCTGTTGTACCATTAATCCCAATTTATCCTGCATTTTGTTTGTTGATCGCGCGTATTTATTTTCCTACAGCCAATCGCATCAAGGATGTTGTGTTGGTTGCGATAGTCATCGCTTTATTGGGTATATTATTAATTATATTATCGATTGTCCATTATTGGATGGATGCTAATCATGCGCTTGAATGGTTATCCGCCATTTCGCCTATCTGGGGCATTGGTTTATTGGTGTTCAGTGGGATGTTATTATTATTCGCTAAAGAAACGCGTTTAATTACGTTGGCATTAATGAGTGTTGCCTTAACACTGGCATTTAATTTTGGTGTGATTCGCAGTGCACGAGATTTTTATGATGTCAAGCCTGTTTCTGAGCGTATTAACTGGTATCAAAATAAAGGATATGCAGTTGCTAATAATGGGCGATATATGGGGCAATATCATTTTTTAGGTCGATTGAAGAATCCATTAATTGTCATTAATGATGAAAGTGATTTTGCAATATTTAAATCTTTTCACCCAAATGGTAGGATTGTTGTTTATTTAGATAATATAACGCCAAAAATCAGTGAGATTGCTGAATATTATCAGCCTTTTAGAAATAGATATTTAGCAATATTTGCGGTCGATGACTTAGAAGCTATAAGTTCAGTAATTCAAAAAGCGAGAAAGTAATATGTTCGGTTTTTTTAAGCCAAAATGGCAACATCGTAATTCCAATGTCAGAATAAAAGCAATTTGCGAACTAGAACTGGATAAAGAGATTATTTTAAAACTTGCGCAAACTGATAAAGACATCGATGTGCGCATTGCTGCATTGCAAAAGATTGATGAGCTGAATATTTTGTATGCTTTGTTGCTGCAAGAGCCATGTGAAAAAGGTAAGAATGCAGTTTTAAAGCAACTATCAGTTGTATTTTTGCAAAACGATTCGTTCGAGAATGCTGTTCATCATTTTATGCAAACAACCGTTCGCCGTGATTTTCCTGTAGCAGATTTGTTAATGGTTTGTGATCATGCACCATTGAAAGCACTATTATTCTCAAAGATTAATTTACAGAAAGACTTACCTAAATTGGTGGACGCGAATTATGCATTTTCTATTGAAGAATTAGTATTGATTGATGATTTAGATGTTTTAAATCATTTGGTGAAAAAAGCGAATATTACAGATAAAAAAGTATTGGCCCATTTAAAAAGTACAATGCAGAAGCAAGAGGATATTGAGCGAAAAATTGCATTGAAGGCAGAGTTATTAACGCAATATGCCGAATTGGCAAAAGCTGAACCATTGGCGCCCTTGAATGTTCTCAGCACATTAGAAAAAGTATGGAATGAGAATGAGTTGGGCGATGAGAATGTTGCTTTTAAAGAAGCTTATTTAGTTCGCCATAATACTTATAATGAATTGCGACAAGAAAAAGTTGGTATTTTAGCGCAGTTAACGCAACAAATTGAAGATAATGATTTGGCTGATTCACAGCAAATATTGGCGCAATTAAAAAAAATATCAGGCGATTCTTTCTTTTCTACGAAAGAAAAAGCAAATATACAATTACTCATTCAAAAGCTTGATGCTCATATTGTGGATGAGAAAAATAAAGCAGAAGCTGAGCGTAGATTGCAAATAAGTAAAGCACAAACAAAAACAGCGGAAGTTGTGACTCAGATAAAACCAGAATCTGTTAAAGCTCCTTTTGATTATAAGCAGTTTAAGGAAAGCATTCAGCGATTAGAAGTTTTAATAGATGCAGGGAAATTGCAGGAAGCGGAGCAATTAAGTCAAAATTTAAGTAATGAATTAAAAGTTTTAGGCAATGCAAAAGATGCAGTAAATGTGACACGCCTATTAAAGCAAGCAACTCAGCCTTTGTATGATCAATTAGATACTGCGCGCTGGGGAATTTATCAAAGTTTAGAAATATTGTGCGATCAAGCGGAAGCTTTAGCGAATAGTGTTTCGATTGACTTGATCAGCATAACTTTGAAAAAACTGCGTGAAGATTGGAATCTGTCAAAAAGTGGGATTGCAAAAGTTCCACAAAAATTGCATCAGCGTTTTGAATCTGCATGTCAATCCGCGCATCAACGTTTAGTCAATGAGCGTGATCAAAATAATCAAGCGCGTGTCGTTTATTTGAATGAAGCAAAAGAATTATTGAATGCATTGTCGCAATGGATTCAACAGATTGATTGGCAGAATCCGAATTGGGCGAATTTGATTGAAATGCGTCAAAAGTTCTTGCAGGAATGGAATCGCTATTTAACTCAATATTCAACGGATGGTGCTTTAAGTTATGGCACGCCACTGTTTTTGGCGAAAGATAAGCACAAATTAGAAAATTCCATGAGAAAAATTTTGAAGCCATTAGATGCAGCAATGCAAAATGAGCGCCAAAAAGAGAAGAAACGCCGTACAGATGAAATTGCTTTGTTACAAATGTTATTAGATGAAGAAAGAATTTTAGAAGCTATTGATAAGGCGAAGCACTTTAATAAAACTTTCAGTCCAACTGTTCGATCAAAAAGACATGATGAAAATTTATTGTGGAAGCAATTGCGTGTTGTGAATGATCAAATCTTCGCATTACGAGAAGAATACGTTTCAGTTGAAGAGAATGAAAAAGCGCATAATGCTAAACAAAAACGTATTGTATTAAATGAATTGAAAGAATTGTGTTCATCCATTCATGATGATAGTCAGATTCATTTGATCGAAACTGAGTTGAAAAAAATAGAGGGTCGTTGGGCAAATATTGGCTTAGTTGCAAAGCAGGATTTTATAAAATTTGAAAATGAGTTCAAATCTTTTGCGCACAAAATACATCAGCAATTATATTCGATGGATCAACAAAAAGAAATCGATCAGCGTGATGCTTTATTGAAAACTTCATTGCTCATTGGTGAATTAGAAGCAAAAGTTGTAAAGAGTGAATCCATTACAATTGAAGCTCAGTTATATGAATCTGCTGATGCAATTTTGAGAAAACGATTAAAAAATTTAGAGCAAGCGAGTGTAGGCCAGCGCAATGCGCAAGAATCTTTAATGGAAAAAATGGCCGAAGCCAAACAATTGGCATTTGAGCTTGTATTATCCCGAGAGATTCTATTAGATATCGTTTCGCCAGAGGAAGATCGTGCCGCTCGTTTAGTCATGCAAGTTCAAATTTTAGAAGCAGCAATGAAAAATCAGCGTAATGAAAAAGATAAAAAACATCAATTAAAATCCTTGGATGAGAAATGGCTAGAAAATATTGTTGGGATTGTTCCTGAATCTCTTTATCAGCGTTTCAAATAAATTGAGTTTTATTAAGCCTTGAGGTTTGGTAGAATTGCCAAGTTCGAATGATCAATTGATTATATTTTAGGAAAACAACAATTATGATGCAGTATATTCGCGAACGAGCGACGAGTAAATTTGCTAAGTTTCTATTCTTAGGGATTATCATCTCT
>JASLHB010000069.1 GCA_030149965.1 Wohlfahrtiimonas sp.
TGAAGTGAATCGCTCACCATTACGTAAAGCTGGTTATGTAACTCGTGATGCTCGTGAAGTTGAACGTAAGAAAGTTGGCTTACGTAAAGCTCGTCGTGCAACTCAGTTCTCAAAACGTTAATCGTTTTACAGTTCTACAACTATACAAGCCTTTCTGTTGCAGAAAGGCTTTCTTTTTATTATTTAGTATTCAGTGTGAATAAGAAAATATATACCTCAGAAGATCATGGCTTGATTTCAAGACAGATCTCAAAAAATGCTTTACAAGTGATCACTACATTGACCAATGCTGGTTATGAAGCCTACATTGTAGGTGGTGCTGTACGTGATTTGTTATTGAATAAATCCCCTAAAGATTTTGATATTGCGACGAATGCACATCCAGAACAGATCAAACGTTTATTCAGAAATTGCCGTTTAGTTGGTAGACGATTTCGTTTAGCGCATATTTTATTTGGTCGTGATGTGATCGAGGTTGCGACATTTAGAGCGGAATCTAATGATGATCATCCTACACAAGATCGTAAAGTGGATGATGATGGATTTCTGGTGCGCGATAATGTTTATGGTTCGATAGAAGATGATGCGTTACGCCGTGATTTTACATTAAATGCACTTTATTACGATCCAATTCACAATATTATTGTGGATTATACTAATGGTTTTGAAGATTTAAAATCAGGCTCATTGAAGTTAATTGGCCAGCCAGATAAGCGCTTCCGTGAAGATCCTGTTCGTATGTTGCGAGCAGTGCGATTTGAAGTGAAATTGGGTTTTGCATTGCCAAAAGATTTGGTGGAAGCAATTAATCAAATGAGCTATTTATTGCAAACAGTTTCACCTGCAAGAATGTTTGATGAAGTGATTAAGCTATTATTAAATGGGCAGGGTAACGCAATTTATCAGCGATTACGTCATTATCATTTGTTTGGGCAAATTTTCCCGCAAACAGAGCGTGCTTTGATTGAATTGGGTAATCCTAAAGATCATTTATTGATTGCAGCATTAAATAACTCAGATAATCGCATCAATGATGGCTTTGGCGCTTCATCATATTTCTTGTATGCCGCATTATTGTGGGAACCGTTTTATGATGAATATCATGTATTGATTTCAGATAATGTTGCTTCGAATGAAGCCAGTACAATTGCTGCAGATAAAATTCTGCGTAAACAGCAAGAATACACAATGATTCCGAAACGCATCTCTTCACAAATTACAGATTTATGGAAATATCAATTCCGTTTAACGAATGTGAAAGCAAGAAAGCAAAAAGGTGGCATTGGTAAAATTGTGCATCATCCACGATTCAAAGCTGCGTATGATTTCTTATTATTACGTAAAGATGCTTATGAATCTGAAGAGATCATAGATGCTGCAGATTTTTGGAAAAAAACTTGGGAACGAAATGTAGATTCTCAGAAGTAATAATTTAAGGTTTGCCTCGCTGAATGATTTTAACATCATGCTGTATTGGGGCAAACGCTTGAATAAATGATTGAATCGCTTGATTCATATCTTTATCACCGCACATGAAAATATCAATGGCAGCGAAGCCTGTTTCTGGCCATGTATGAATACTCATGTGGGATTCTGCTAATAATAAAACGCCTGTTACACCTAAATCTACGCCGAAATGATGCAGCTTCGATTGTAAAACTGTTGCTTTGAGTTCTGTTGCAACACGAAGCATGATTGTCTCAATCAATACTGGATCGGTTAATAAGTTGGGCACAATATCATATAAATCTAAAATGACATGTTGTCCGTGAGCATGAAATTGATTATTCATTTATTTATGCCATCCACCAGATGAGCGGAAAATACTAGAACCACCAGATGAATAACTTCGGTTACTGTCAACAGTTGTATAGTTAATCATTGTTGCGACAACAATGACGGTAATTGCATACCAAGCATAAAAAGCTTTCATTAAGTTTCCTCCTAACTTATTTTATTCTGCATTCGCGACTGTAAATAATAAAATCGCAACTATAATTGCCGATAAAATAAATTGAGATGTATTCATTAAAAAAATAGGCACATTGATCACAAGGAAAATCATAAAAAATGTTTGAGCTGAAGATTTAGGCGTTTGTGATGAAATAGGATGCGTTGGTTTTAACTCTGCTTCACGAATACCGCCAGAAGCTTTAAACCATTCATTTAAGCGTTTCATGGAAATACTGGTTGCTCGGCTCCAACTCATTTCATTGTCTGTCATTTCTAAAGATAGTTTCTGATCTTCTCTACCATAATCGACGTAATAAGTCATATCGCCAGGACTTACTTGATAATAGAATGAGCCAATGGCAAATTTTACGCTACCACCATAATTATATAATGTTGGTAATTGTTGGCCTGATGGATGAATAGGACGAAGATTATGCCCGATTTTAGGCCAAATATTTTGTGTGTTAGAAACTGCCCAATCATTAGGGCCGCTTTGTACTAACCACATGAATTGATCAGGAAAAGAAAAAAGCAGATATTCATGCCATTGATCACCGCTGAATGATACAAAATCTTTCTTCATTTTCTTTTGTATTGCGAGTAAAGTTTCATCGCCTTCTAATTCGGATTGGCACATCATGCCCAATACAGTCCAATCTTTGCCATCGATCTTGGCTTTTTGCCCAATATCTAACGCCATTGATTCACGTTGAATGGCACGTAAATTATGTGCTTTAATCAACTCAGCGACATTATCATTAATCCCAATTTCAGAACCACAATAACGACAATTTACATTCTCTGAAATACCTGTGATCCATTGAATATTACCACCACAGTTTGGGCATTTACTTTCTT
Organism: Wohlfahrtiimonas sp.; assembly: GCA_030149965.1. Classification (GTDB taxonomy): domain Bacteria; phylum Pseudomonadota; class Gammaproteobacteria; order Cardiobacteriales; family Wohlfahrtiimonadaceae; genus Wohlfahrtiimonas. The sequence continues at coordinate 2,812 of JASLHB010000069.1, forward strand.
GTATTGCACCTTTTAATTCGCCTGCAGTTTCTTGAATATCACGCTCAGAGCGTAAATTTTGCCAAGAAAGCTGACGAAAATTCACCGCAAAGCCTGTAAATACTTCAAGGTTCTTTTGATCTGTGTAATCCAAAGTGATGAAGCGCTCTTCAGATCGAGCATCTACAACGCGAATATCTAAATCTTTCTTTGGAATGAACGGTAATTCGCCTTGTACTGCATTTTGTAACAATACTGCATTACGAATATCACAAGCATAAAATGAATAACCTGTGCGAGATAATTTAAGCTCTTTACCAACAGTAATGTCATGAAAGGCGGGCAATGGTAAAGGCTTATTAGCTTCAATGGTTAATTGTTCTAAATAAACGTAATTGCCATTGCTGTCAGATAGCCAACCAGTTTTGCCTGAATTGAATTGGATGTACCATTCATTCCATGTGCCACCAACTTTTTGCTTGTCATCTTTATCATGATATTGAACTTGTAAACGCCCAATCACTTGGAAGACTTCATTTTTAATCGTGCCCGATGAACCAATTTGAATGGCGCTGAAGTCTTCCAAAATGGCAGAATGTTCCCCAGACAGTGCCAAGCTATTGTTGTTGAATAATAGGTTAGATTGACATTTCGGGCAGGCAACCATCAAAGTTGTCTGTGATTGAATATCAATTTTCGCCCCACAACTTGGGCAGGATGCTGAGAAAAATGTTGCCATATTGAATGATTATCCTATGAGTTGACGCAAAACTTCAGCCTTAGCTTTATCGTAATCTTCTGCTGTAATTAAGCCTTTTTGTAACAACTCATTGAGTTGAGATAATTTTGCAATGTGATCATTGGCATTACTTGGTGCTGCTGTTGTTTGAGCTGCAGCAGGTTTTTGTTGCATTGCTTCAGCCATCATTTGTCCCATTGTTAAACCTGCGCCCATGCTCATGCCAACGCCAGCTGCACCACCTTCATTTTGTGCAGCTAAAGGAATGCTGTTTGCCATTTGGTATTGTGTATAAGCTGATAGATCACCAATAATGCCCATTGAAATGCGATCATCCAATGTCTTTTGTAACGCTGGTGGCAATGTGATGCTTTCGATCAAGAAGCTTTCCAATTGCAAACCTAAGTTCACGAAATGTTCTTGCAATGCTTGCTGAACCAGTTTCGATAATTCAGTTAAGTTTGCAGCCATATCAATGAATGGAATATTTTTATTGCCCAAAATTGTGGACAATGTTGTCACGCATAAATTGCGTAACTGATCATCCAATTGAGATTTATAAAACTCTTCTGTAATGCCCGCAACTTCAGTGAAGAATTTACGAGTGTCAATCACACGATAACTATAGTTACCAAAACCACGCACAGAGATTAAACCAAATTCATTGTCACGAATGGTGATTGGTTGTGCCGTTCCCCAGCCAGAAGCTAATTGCTGGCGAGTATTGAAGAAATAAACATCAGATTTAAACGGGGATTCAAATAATTTATCCCAGTTTTTTAAGTTCGTTAAAACAGGCAAGTTATTGGTGGTTAATTTATAAGAACCTGCTGTGAATTCATCCGCTAATTTGCCTTCATTCACAAACAAAGCCACTTGTGATTCACGTACAATCAATGCTGCGCCATTTTGAATCTCTTCATCCGCAATCGGGAAGCGCCACATCAATAACTCAGGATTTGGATCTGGCCATTGAATAACATCTATGAATTGCTTTTTAATAAAACGACCTAAGCCCATGTATTACTCCTTAATGATTGGCAATGATTAACTTAATGCTGCACCGTTGATTAAACCGATGGCGATAGAAAATGCGGCAAATAAACAACCTACAGCAATATTATTGTTAGCGAGTGCGACACTTGCATGTTTAACAACGCGAGTGGCAACAAAATAAACTAATAATTGGATAACAGTGGCCAATAATGACCAAATAAGAAAACCAAGCAAAGATAATGATGTGCTCATGCTTGATGTGATTGTGATACAAAAACCAATCAATGCACCGCCAAATGAAATGGCGCAAGCAATGTTACCTTCTTTAATGAGTTTGATCTCTTTCAATGGCGTGATGATTAAATAAATGAATGCGAAGCAACCAGTCATAACGACGGCAAGCGCAATGTATTGAAGATATAAAATATATTGTGACACTAATTCGTTCATTAAGTTGCCTTTGGGTTAGTATTATAATCGCTGGATTTTACTATATTTTATGACTTTATCCCACTTGAAAACAGGGATCATGCTAATATCTCAGCCTTTAATGATCATAATTATACAACGCTAAATCATGTTTAATCGTACTCTCATCATCTCTGTTTTTGTGGTGGCAAGCTGCGGCCTTGCTTATGAACTCATCATCGCAGCATTGGCCAGTTATTTATTGGGCGATTCTATTTTGCAATTCTCCACAATCATTGGTGGATATCTATTTGCAATGGGCATTGGCGCACATTTAACCCGATATATTAAAGATGAAGATGCATTGACACGATTCATTGATATCGAATTATTAGTGGGATTGATTGGTGGTGTTTGTGCTTTATTATTGTTTGTATTATTTGGATTATCTTCTGCGCCTTTTCGCGTAATCGTTTATTCATTGGTTTTCATCATTGGTACAATTGTTGGGATGGAAATTCCACTCGTAATGCGCGTGATGAATCAATACAAAACAGATTTTAAAGAGCTAGTCAGTAAAGTATTAACCTTTGATTATATGGGTGCTTTGGCTGTTTCATTATTGTTTCCATTAGTGCTTGCACCAAAATTGGGCATGGCAAGAAGCGCATTATTATTTGGTGTTTTGAATACCTTGGTGGCAATTTTTACTTGCCATGTTTTCCGTGCTCAATTACCAAAATACAAAATGCTCATGATCAAAGGCAATATTGTATTATTGGCATTATTGACGGCATTTTTCTTCGCCAATGATTTAACTGAAAAAGCGGAACAACATTACTTTGGTGATCCCATTGTGTATCAATACAATTCGCCATATCAGCGTTTAGTATTAACGAAATATAAGGATGACACGCGTTTATTCATTAATGGGAATTTGCAATTTTCTTCCATAGATGAAGCACGTTATCACGAAGCTTTAGTTTTACCTGCAATGGAAAATGTACCCAAAGCTGAAAATATCTTAATTTTGGGCGGTGGCGATGGTTTAGCGACGCGTGAAGTATTGAAATATCCTGATGTGAAATCCATTACATTGGTGGATTTAGATCCTAAAATGACGGAGCTATTTAAAACATCAGCTCAGTTAACGATTCTCAATGATAATGCACTCAATAACGATAAAGTCACAATCGTGAATGAAGATGCTGCAAAGTGGTTAGAAAGACAAACAGCGCAATATGATGTGATCATCATTGATCTACCTGATCCTTCCAACTTCTCATTGGGCAAACTCTACTCTGTGCCGATGTATCGCTTAGTGAAACAGCATTTAACGCCGCATGGCGTGATGGTTGTGCAATCAACTTCGCCATATTTTGCACCGCATGCTTTTGGTAGCATCAATCAAACATTGCAAGCAGCGAACCTACAAACATTGCCTTATCACGCTTATGTGCCTTCATTTGGTGAATGGGGCTATATTTTGGCCAATCGTGATGGCAATTTTATGATTCCTGAAAGTTATCAAGTGAATACGCGCTATTTGGATAAAGAAACCACTGCACAGATGTTTAAATTTCCGCTTGATATGCCTGTGCGAACAGATTTAGAGGCGAACCATTTAAATACGCAAATCTTAGTGAAATACTTTGAGCAAGATTGGCGAAAGGCAACACCATAATATGCGCTGGAATCGACGACAATTCTTAGTCAATGGCATTGGTTTAACGGCAACGATTGGCTTATGTGGTTATACATATTTTTCACGAACGCCTGCAAAACCTACGATCAATGTGAATTTTGCAGGGATGGAATTAGGGCATGCCATTGGTGAACATGCTTTTTCAAAAGATGAGCCAAATATCGTACCCATTGAAATGGACACAATTATTGTGGGCAGCGGCGTTGCGGCGATTTCTGCGGCATGGCAATTAAAAAAGAAAGGGCATTCTCGATTCTTATTATTGAATGGTCCTGAAAGAAGTGGCAATAGTAGAAGCGGTCATTATGAATCCTTAAATTATCCAACGGGCGCACATTATCTAGCAGAGCCCACAAAAGAATCTACACACATTCATGAAATACTCAAGGATTTAGGCTTATTGAAAAATGGGCAATACGATGAAATGGCGATCGTTCATGCGCCGAGCGAGCGTTTATTCAGGAATAACAAATGGCAATCCGAACTCTTGCCTGAATTGGATAAAGATGGTGAACGATTCTTCGCGCAGATTCAAAAGTTTCAGTATAGCTACGGCAAAGATGACAAACGCGCTTTTGTGATTCCTATTGCATTATCATCGCAAGATGAAGCATTCACGCAATTAGATCAAGTGACTTTTGCAACATGGTTAAAAGAACAGGGCTATGAATCAGAATCTCTATTATGGTATTTGAATTACTGTTGCTTGGATGACTATGGGCAGGGCATTGATGACGTTTCCGCTTGGGCAGGGATTCAGTATTTCGCTGCACGAACACATGCGCAAGATAGCAATCAATTGTTAACTTGGGATGGCGGTTTAGGTACTTTGGTTGAAAAGTTGCGAGATTGGATTGGCTTTGAAAAGCTCACAAATTTCCCTGAGCAATTGGCAGACAATTATCGTTATGAAATGGATGGCAGTGCACTTGCGATTGATGAAAAAGATGATCATGTGATTGTGGATGTATTGCTGAATCGTGAGCGATATCACATTAAAGCGAAGCACGTGATCTGTGCTACACCTATTTATATCATACAATACATTGTGAAAAACTTCGAGCGTTATGGCTTTGATGCCAAGCGTGATCTACCGAATTATGCACCGTGGTTAATTGGTAACTTTGTATTGAATGGCTTTCCGAAAGAAGATGTATCTTATCCATTGGCTTGGGATAATGTGGTTTATCAAGGGCCAACGTTAGGCTACATCAATAGCACACATCAGCATATTTCTGTGGCAATGCCTGAAAGAACGGTATTCACAAGTTATCGTGTGTTGGAAAATAAAACACCCAATGAAATGCGGGATTGGTTGAGATATCAAGTGACGAAAGATGAATTGATGATGCTCGCAACGGAAGATTTAGAAAAGCTGTATGGTCGTGAATTTGTGAATCGCATCGTGCATGCGGATTTAACAGTGCGCGGGCATGCAATGGCAAGCCCAACGCCAGGCTTTTTACAGAATCAAGGTTTACTGAATTTACGTAATCACCGCTCACGATTATTATTTGCCCACAGTGATTTATCGGGCTATTCAATCTTTGAGGAAGCAAGCTGGTGGGGAATTCAAGCGGCTAATGGGATAACAAAGGCTTAAGTTTTTCCCAAACTGCTTCCATCATTAAAGGTTGCCCATCTTTATTGGGATGGATGCCATCACCTTGCATGAGATCATTATTGCCGCCAACTTTTTCCACAATGGATGGTAAAACGGCGATTTGGTACTTTTCGCCTAATTCAGGATAAACTGCTAAAAAGCGTTCTAAATAAGCATCACCATAATTGGGTGGTAATTGAATACCCACTAATAAAACTTTGCTGTTGGCTGATTTTGCCAATTCGATCATTGTTGATAGGTTTTCGGCGATTTTTTTTGGTGGCGTTGCGCGTAAGCCATCATTGCCACCCAATTCTATGATCGTGATTTCAGGTTTCACTTGTTCCAATAGTCTTGGCAAACGGCGCAAGCCATTAGTTGTTGTATCGCCTGAAATCGAGCGATTCACCATTTCATATTGATAACCTTCGGCTTTCAATTTTTCATTCAATAAATTCACCCAACCATCTTTGGGATCAATACCAAAACCTGCACCAATGCTATCACCCGCAACTAAAATGGATTGCGCTTGCGCAAAGCCAATGGTGATGAATAAAGCGAGAATGAGTTTGAGTTGTTTAACCATTTAATAATCCTTTTCTCTTTTTATCTTCATCGATATTTTTCTTCATAATTTTTGTAGTCTCTGAGATGAAAGAACTTTGATCTTCATGATAACTTATGCGGATTAATTCATCTGATCCTTGTGTATCTGAAGGTTTAAATAGTATATGTTTGAAAATTTTGAAACTTGAATCACAATCACACATCCACCCTGCAACTAAGTCAGTTTCTGAAATAAAAGTATCTGAAATAAATAAGTTTGTTGAGCTAGAGATAGAACCCCATAATCGATCTTGGTAGTCAATTTCTACTTTTACTGACTCATAAGCTATTCCTGCCATTCCTTGGCATATTGGAAGTGAAAGAAGGTCTTTGCTTATTTTGTTTATTACTGAATAGAAACGAGTATCTTTTGTATTAAATAATTGATAAAGCATATTAGTCGCTTGATGTGTGCTTTCTTTTATATAAAGGAAGTGCATTTCTGTAGACAGTATAATATTGCTGAATAAAAAATGTTGCTTACCTTTAATATTGCATTCTTTCAAAGCAACAAAAGGGTGATCTGCTAAATATAAAACACGAACGTTTTCGGCATTAAATCTGCCTTGAGGAATTCTATATTCATCTGGGTTTGGGGGGTAAAAATCTTGTTTTTTTAAGTTTTCTTTAGAAAATTTCTCAGCCTCATCTTCGTTGATATAACGGATACGAGAAAATGTAGACCCTTTTGGGTAGGTACGGCATTCTCCAGAAAAAATTGTGAGTTTATTTTTAAGCTCAGTGTAATATCTTTCAGTGCCTATATTTTCATCAAATTTTTCAAAAATATTTTGCATTTTTAATTCCTTAGAAAAATGGCTAGTTTTACAAAAGTTAGGATAGCTTCATAGTGGGTAATGTAAAAAATGTTATGATTGATCCTTGAAATTTTAACTCATTTGGACAATACATGACGACTATAATTTTGGATGCCCAACATGTTGGAAAAGCTGTAGAAACAACAGAAAAATTAACAATCTTGCAGGATATTTCATTTCAATT